>JAPOQG010000423.1 GCA_026710865.1 Acidimicrobiaceae bacterium | reverse complement strand
TCTCATGGAACCTCCTAGCAGGATGCGAGACAACCTAGAACCTGCTCGGGGAGGTGCAAACCGGTGACGTTGCGGCGGGGTGTCTCCCGCTCTTGTTCGCTGCGCTCACTGGTGCACCATGGTGTCGGCCGCCGTCGCGTGTCTCGCGTCGGATGCGGCGTCGTGGGCCACCGGCCGGCTGATGCTCGTGGCCGGCGGGCCGCCGGCGGTCGGGCGGTCAGGCGTCGCTCAGAAGGGCATCGAGCGCTGCGGACGCGGTGTTGCCGTAGACGGTTTCCAGCGTTGGCAGGAAGGGAGCGGAACCAGTCCAGAACGGGAAGTTCCCCAGACGGCGTGCGATGACCGCGTTCGCTGCGGGAACTCTCGCGGCGCCCACCACGCGTGCCGGGTCGGGCTCATAGGTCCGGCCCCAGAACGCGTCCGGGTCTGGAGGCAGGGGAGCGGCGGGAGCGACGGTCGGCGCTGCTCCCGTGGACGCGGTCCGGAGACCGGCGAGCGCGAGCAGTTCGTCACGCTGCATCCCTCTCAGCCGGAACAGAAGGAACGGATCGCGATCGAATTCCTCGCCGAGCAGGAGGTGGACGGCAGCGATGTGCTTGCACGGATTCGTCTGGTCGGGGCAGGTGCATGCGGTGCGAATGTCGGCGCTCGCCTTGGGGAACAGCGAGAGCCCGGACTCCGAGAACACGTCCTCGATCCGATCAGGCATGCGCCCGGCGATCAGGCTGGACGCGAACACGGGCCGCTCGCCCAGCGTCGACGCGACCTTGCGCCAATCGCCGGACCGCAGCGTTGCGACCCGGATCGAGACCCGGTAGGGCTGCGGTCGCGACCCCTGTACCCGAGCCGTCACTTCACCGCTGCCGACATCGATCGCCAGCACCTGGCCACGACGGGCATAGGATCTCGCACGGGCGATACGTGATGCGATGCCGAAGCTGTCGAGGACATCGATCCAGCGCCGGGCCCACCAGTTCTGTGCGAAGTCGCCGCGGCGTGATTGCGCCCTGATGCCGCCACGCGCCTCGCGCGGTCGGCCATAGTCGGCGTACTCGCTGTAACCCGGCCGGCTCATCACAACGTCACCCCCGCACGGCATCGCGGCTCAGCGCGAGCACGGTGCGCAGGTCGTCATCGGAGAGTTCCGTCAGCCAGCGCTCGCCGCCTCCAACGACCTGCTCGGCAACCTCGCGTTTGCGATCGATCATCTCGTCGATCCGATCTTCGAGCGTGCCGGCGCAAATGAACTTGTGGACCTGCACGTTGCGCTCCTGCCCGATGCGGTAGGCGCGGTCGGTGGCCTGGTTCTCGACTGCGGGGTTCCACCAGCGATCGAAGTGGAACACATGGTTGGCTGCAGTCAGATTCAGCCCGGTGCCGCCGGCCCGCAGCGACAGTACGAACAGTGCAGGGCCGCCGGTCTCGTGGAAGCGGTCGACCATGCGATCACGCCGCGCCTTCGACACGCCGCCGTGCATGAACAGCACTTCTGTGCCGAACACCCCCTGGAGGCGCCGCTGAAGTATTTCGCCCATGGCCACGAAACGGGTGAAGACCAGGGCCCGCTCGTTGCCCGCGAGGACCTCCTCGATCATCTCGGTGAGCCGGTTGAGCTTCCCGGAACGTCCGTCGATCGCGGAGTCGTCGCCGAGGAAGTGCGCGGGGTGGTTGCAGACCTGCGTGAGTCTGGTCAGGGCGGCGAGGACGAGACCCCGCCGGTCGATGCCCTCAGCATGCTGAAGGGACTCCTCGGTGTCGAGCAGCACGGCGCGGTACAGCGATGCCTGCTCGGAGGTCAGGGCGCAGTACGTCTTGCCCTCGAACTTCTCCGGCAGGTCCGCGATGATGGCGCGATCCGTCTTCACCCGGCGCAGCATGAACGGTCCTGTGGCGCGGCGCAGGCGTTGCTTGGCGTCGTCGTCGCGCTCCACCTGGATTGGAATGAAGAAGTCGCGCTTGAAGTCGGCAAGCGTCCCGAGAAAGCCCGGGTTCAGGAATTCCATGATCGACCAGAGGTCGCCAAGGTGGTTCTCGACCGGCGTACCGGTCAGCGCGACGCGATAGCCGGCATTCAGGGAGCGCGCGGCGCGCGCCTGGGCAGTCTGCGGGTTCTTGATCTGCTGCGCCTCATCGAGTGCGACGCCGCGCCATGGCCGCCGGCGCAGGAACTCGATGTCGCGCAGCAGCAGGCCGTAGCTGGTGACGACGAGGGCGTGGCGCCCGGCCTTCGCGCAGAATGCCTCACCGCGGGCCCGGCGAGGACCGTGATGCACCATGACCGGGAGGTCGGGAGTGAACCGCGCCGCCTCCCTTGTCCAGTTGTTGATCACCGATGTGGGGCACACGAGCAAGGTCGGCGCGTCGCTGCCGGATTCCCAGTCGCGCTGGAACAACGCCAGCGCCTGGATCGTCTTGCCGAGTCCCATGTCGTCCGCCAGGCAACCGCCGAGCCCCCAGCGGCGCAGGAACCACAGCCACGCGTAGCCTCGCTCCTGGTACGGGCGGAGAGCGCCCGCGAACGCGGATGGCGGGTCGATGCCTGCGAAGGCGGTGTCGCCGCCGCCGAGTTGCCCCAGCAGGTCGGCCAGCTGGCCGGTGGCCTCGACGCCATCGAGTTCCGGTCCGCCGGCGGCCGGCGTCCCGATCTGCATCCGGACGATGTCCCGAAGCGTCGACTGATGCCCGGCCCGGGACTGCCAGAACCGGAACGCCTTCTGGATCTCGCTCGAACTCAACGCGATCCACCGTCCGCGGAGGCGCACGAGAGGCGCCTTCATCCTGGCCAGGGCCTCGACTTCATCCATCGTGATGCGTTGATCGCCGAGCGCCAGGTCCCAGTCGACGTCGGCGATCGTGTCCAGCGACACGATGCCGCTGTCCGACTGCAATTCGGGCGCGCTGACCCTCGCGCGTGCGCTCAGGCGCGATCCCGTGCCCTTGCGCGCCCACCACGACGGCAACAGGACCCCGAACCCGGCCTCCTCGAGGGCGAGGGCTTCCTCGCTCAGGAAATCGTACGCCTCTTCGGTGTCCAGATTGAAGCCGTCCGGGCGCGCGTTCTCGAGGCTTCTCGCGACGCGCGTCGAGATGCCTGCAGCCTGACCGAGCCCCAGAAGCAAGGATTCTCGTGCCCCGCTCACCCCGGGCGCCGGCGTGAGGGCAAGCCCCGGGTCTTCGTTCCATCCGTCCGCCGAGGAGATCAACAGGCTGGGGTCCGCGTACGGTTGCAGCAGGTAACGGACGTACCAGGCGTCGTCCGGTGGGGAGGCGTCGTCCGGTGCCGCATCGGGTTCCTCCAGCCGGAAGCAGAGCCTGAACGGGGAACGCTCCGCGGTGGCCACGGGGCCGCGCCACCCGGCAATCTGTGTCGCCATGTGCCCGGCATCGACGCTGCGGTCAAGCCGTCCGTCGGCAGCAAGCAGCGCGTCCAGCCAGAGGTCGTGAGAGCTCGGGCCGTCACGGTTCGCCGCCCGGACGGTCGTCGTGAACGTGCTCCGCACCAGTTGGTCGAGCAGCATCGCGACACCCTCGCGGAGGACATCGACCGGCGGATGGTCGGGGGCCGCCTCCGCGTCGGGAGCCGTCGCCGCCCGTGCCGATCCCGGCATGCGGGCGGCAATCGTCATCAGGCGCTCGCCGTCGTCGCCGGTGCATACCGGATCCCAGACTGCTCGCGCGCCCCGCCGGTCGCTCACGATTCCCGGCAGGAACTTCTGTCGGACCACGAGCGCGGCCGCGAACCGGAATGCGTCCTCTGCCCAGAAGCGCAGATCGGTGCCGACCAATACACCCGCGGCGAGATTCCGGTCACGGGAAACGGCCCGGAGGAGAGCGATGCTCTCGGTCGGTTCCAGGCGGAGCGCGGGCACGATCCACGGGGCGATGGGCGTAGGGCCGGCATCCGGGCCGTCGGCGGACGCGATGAGCGGACTCGAGGCTACGGGCGCATCCGGTCCGCTGGGCAGCCACATCGCTACCGGCCGCACGCGGCGCGCTGAGACACGAGAATCAGGGTCAGCGCTTCTGAACGCCCCGGCGAGCACGGGTGCGGCGGCGGCGAACGGATGAGCGCGGCGTGCCTCTGCTTCCGGGCGCTCCGCCGACATCGCGCCGGTGGCCTGTGACGTTTCGGCCCACACCACGAGGGCGCCGTCGTGGTATACGCCATGGACGAGAATCATCGTGGGCTCGCGAGGCTCGCTGATCGGCGGGTGCCGTAGATCAGCCGTAGATCATACGGCCGGCGCGCCGGCGACTCGCCGGCAGCTGTCGCATGCCCGTCTCCCGGGCGGATTCGACCCGCCCCGAACCGGGTCATGGCGAAGTCCGAAGTGTTGTGGCGACCGCCTTGCCGGCGTGGTCGGCGAGCGGGCGATTGCCTGATCGGTCGCCGGGGGTGCAACAATTGATCACTCGATCGATTCAGGAGCGACAATGGACTTGGGACTGGCAGGCAAGAAGGCTCTCGTTACCGGCTCTACCAAGGGCATCGGCCGGGCTGTCGCCGAGACGCTGCTGGCGGAGGGGGCGTCGGTGGCGATCTGTGCCCGAAACGGCGACGACGTCGATCGGGCCGTGGCCGAGCTGTCCGGGGCCGGGACCGTGGTGGGCTCGGCGGTGGACGCAGGCGACCTGGCGTCGCTCGAGGCCTGGGTCGCCTCGTCGGCCGAAGCGCTGGGAGGCCTCGACATCTACGTCCACAACACCTCGGGCAAGGGCCAGAGGCAGCTCGAGGACTGGACGACGAACTTCAATGTCGACTTGAGGGCTCTGGTGGGCGGGGTGGCTGCCGCGGCCGATGCCCTCGCCGACGGCGGCGGCTCGCTGGTGAGCATCGGCACCACCGCCACCGCGGAGCACTTCGGCCCGGGCTCGGGCAGCTACAGCGCGTTCAAGGCCGCCGTCACCAACTGGACTCTCGGCCAGGCCCAGGTGCTCGGCGCCCGGGGAATCCGCTGCAACGTGGTGTCGCCCGGTCCGATCTTCGTCGACGGCGGCGACTGGGACAGGATCAAGGGCCGCATGCCCGAGTTCTTCGAGGCCACCCAGAAGTCCCACCCCGGCGGCGACATGGGGACCGCCTCCGACGTCGCCAACGCGGTGGCCTTCCTGGCCGGCGACGCGGCCCGCCACATCAACGGGGCCAACCTCACCGTCGACGGCGGCTTCCTCAAGCGTGTCGACTACTGAGTCTCCTGCCATCGAGCGCGCCGGCGCCTGCCTGGTGGCGGGCGGCAAGTACCACGACATCGACTTCGCCCGCCGGGAGCTGCTGCGGCTGCTGGCCGAGCATCCCCATGTGAGGACCCAGGTCTCTGCCACCTTCGAGGACACTGCAGCGCTCGACGGGTGCCGCTTCCTGGTGAGCTACACCTGCGACGTGCGGCCCTCCGAGCGGGCCCAGCGGGCGCTGCGCTCCTGGGTGGAGGGCGGCGGGCGGTGGCTGGCGCTCCACGGCACCAACTCGGCGCTGGACCTTCCCCGGCCCGACGGCGTGGAGTCGCCCCGCTGCTTCCCCGCCTTCGCCGAGACCCTGGGCAGCCAGTTCATCGCCCACCCGCCCATAGCCCCATACCGGGTCGAGCCGGCCGAGCCGGACCATTGGCTGGTGGCCGGCATCGATCCGTTCACCACCGACGACGAGCTGTACCTGATGGAGCACGCCGACCGCGACGCCCTCCAGCCGCTGCTGTGCACCCGTTGGCGGGGCGAGGCCGCCGGGTTCGCCGAGAGCGACTGGACCTCGGGCCCGGGCGAGCACCTCGTGCAGTACCTGCGCCCCCTCGGCGATGGTGCCGTGCTCTACAACACCCTCGGACACTGCCGCGGCCACTGGGACATGTTCCCGCTGCGGGACTACTACCCGAAGGTCGAGCGATGCTCGTGGAACCTCGGGGAATACTACGAGCTGCTGCGCCGGGCCATCCGCTGGGGTCTCGGGGCGGCGTCATGATCGGCTGGAGGGCGCCATGACCGCTCCGTCGCACGAGGTCCTGCGGGACATCCACCGGCGCATGGTCCGCATCCGCCTGTTCGAGGAGGCCGCCGGCCGGATCTTCGAGGCCGGCCGTATGCCGGGCTTCATCCACCTGTACGTCGGGCAGGAGGCGGTGGCCGCAGGGGTGTGCGCCGCGCTGCGCGACGACGACCAGGTCAGCTCCACCCACCGGGGCCATGGCCATCTGGTGGCCAAGGGCGGGGACCTGTCGCGGATGATGGCCGAGCTGATGGGCAAGGCCACCGGCTATTGCGGGGGCAAGGGCGGATCGATGCACGTCTGCGACCTGGACTTGAACATGCTGGGCGCCAACGGGATCGTCGGCGGCGGCGTGCCCATCGCGGTCGGTGCCGGGTTCGCCAACAAGTACCGGGCCAACGGGGCGGTGAGCGTGGCCTTCTTCGGCGACGGGGCCACCAACATCGGGGCGTTCCACGAGGCCGCCAACATGGCCGCCGCGCTCGAGCTGCCCGTGCTGTTCGTGTGCGAGAACAACGAGTACGCCGAGTTCACCCCCCGTGACCAGACCATGGCGATCGACGACGTGGTCGAGCGGGCCGCGGCCTACGGGATGCCTGGAACCAAGGTCGACGGCATGGACGCGGTCGCGGTCTTCGAGGCCACCGCCGCCGCCGCCGACCGGGCGAGGCAGGGCGGGGGCCCGTCGTTCGTCGAGTGCAAGACCTACCGGTACTACAACCACCACGGCGTGCAGACCCTCGGCATGAAGTACCGCTCCGACGACGAGGTGAAGGAGTGGCGCGACCGGGACCCGGTGCCCCGCCACGAGGACCTGATGGTCAGCGTCGGGGCCATGACCCCTGACCGGATCGCGGCCGTCCGCGACGAGATCGCCGCCGAGGTGGAAGCAGCCATCGAGTTCGCCGAGCAGAGTCCCATGCCCGATCCGGCCGACCTGCTCGCCGACGTGTACTCCGGCCCCGCCGACCAGCGGCAGCCGCTCCCACCGGCATGACCGAGCTCACCTGCCTCAAGGCTTTCAACGACGGCCTGCGCCAGATGATGGACGCCGACGATGACATCTTCGTGGTGGGCGAGGACGTCGGCCGCAAGGGCGGGGTCTTCGGGAGCTTCACCGGGCTGATCGACGAGTTCGGTGAGCGCAGGATGGTGGACACGCCCATTTCGGAGCAGGCCATCGTGGGTCTGGGGATCGGCGCGGCCGTCTCGGGGCTGCGACCGGTGGTCGACCTGATGTTCATGGACTTCGTGCTGGTCGCCATGGACCAGCTGGCCAACCAGGCGGCCAAGCTCAAGTACATGTTCGGCGGCAGTGCCCGGCTGCCGGTGACCATCACCACCAACGGCGGCGCGGGCCTCTCAGCCGCCGCGCAGCACAGCCAGAGCCTCGAGGCGATGCTGTGCCACGTCCCGGGTCTCAAGGTGGTGATGCCGTCCACCCCCTACGACATGAAGGGCCTGCTGGTCTCGTGCCTGCGCGACGACAACCCCACCGTGCTGGTGAAGAACAAGCGCATGTTCGGGGTGAAGGGGGAGGTCCCGTCCGAGCTGTACGAGGTTCCGATCGGTGAGGCCCGGATCGCACGCCAGGGCGCCGACGTGACCGTGGTGGCCTACAGCCGGATGGCCTCGGAGTCGCTCGCCGCCGCGGACGAGCTGGCCGCCGAGGGCATCGACTGCGAGGTGATCGATCTGAGGTCGGTGCAGCCGATCGACATCGACACGGTGGTCGAGTCGGCCCGCAGGACCAACCGCATCGTGGTCGTGCACGAGGCGGTCCGCTTCGCCGGGCTCGGCGCCGAGATCGCGGCGCAGGTCTCCGAGCACGCCTTCGACTATCTCGACGCCCCCGTCGCCCGGGTCGCCGCCCCCTTCGCTCCGGTGCCGTTCAGCCCCGCGCTGGAGGCCTGCTACGTCCCGGACGCCTCCCGGATCGCCGCGCAGATCCGTGCCACCCTCGACCGCGGCCAGAGGCCGAGCGGGTAGGCGTGGCCACCGAGTTCCAGATGCCGAAGCTGGGCCTCACCATGGAGGCCGGCACCATCATCGGCTGGCATGTCCCCGACGGCGCGGTCGTCGAGCAGGGCACGCCGGTCCTGTCCATCGAGACCGACAAGGTCGAGACCGATGTCGAGGCCAGCGCTTCGGGCCGGCTCCATCAGATCGGAGCGCCGGGGGAGACGTTTGCCTGCGGATCGCGGATCGGATGGTTCCTCACCGAGGGGGAGGAGGCGCCGGGAGCTGCCCCGGCCCGTCCTCCGGGCGCCATGCCTGTACCGTCTGCTGCGGGAGCACCCGCGGCTGAGGTGCGGCCCGCCGGAGCGGGTGCGGCGGCCCGCGGCGACCACGGCCGCATTCTCTCGTCGCCCAACGCCCGGCGGGTTGCGGCCGGACTGGGGGTGGACCTTGCCGCGGTTGCCGGCTCCGGCCCTGGCGGCCGCATCGTCTCCGAGGACGTGCAGCGCCTCATCGCCGCACGGCCGGAGCCGGTCACCGAGGATGTGCCGCCGCCCGTCGGCGCGCGGCAGGCGCCGGTTCCCGATGCGGGCACGGCGCAGGCGGCGACCGTCGCGGCGCGCCGGTTGGCCGACCTGCTGGGCATCGACGTCGCGGCCGTTCCCCGCACCGGCGCCGACCCGCGGGTCACCCGCGACGACGTCGCTTCGCATGTCCGCCGGCAATTGGCCGGGGCCGGGCCCGCTCCCGCCTCGACCCCGCCCGGGCAGGCGCCCCGTCGGGCCACCCGTGCACCGACGAGCGCCCTTGAGCCTGCACCCGTTTCGACCCCGCCCGCGCAGGCGCCCCTACGACGGCACCCATCGGGCCGGGCCCGCCCGTCCGCCTCTGACGCCGGGTTGCCCCCACCCTCGCAGACACCCATGGGAGTCGTTCCGATGCGGGGCATGCGTCGCACGATCGCGTCGCGGATGCACGAGTCGCTCCACGACATGGCCCAGCTCACCCTCACCATGGACGCGGCCATGGACCGGGTGGTGGCCGACCGCCGCCGACGCCAGGCCGACGGCGCCCCGCCCAGCTACACCGACTACGTGATCGCAGCGGTCGCTGCCGCCCTTGTGGAGCACCCGGTAGTCAACAGCCAGATCACCGACGACGGCATCGCGCTGCTGCCGGAGGTCAACGTGGGGATGGCGGTGGCCCTCGACGACGGCCTGGTGGTCCCGGTCGTGCGGGGCGCGGACCGCCGGTCCATCACCGACATCAGCGTCGAGACGGAGCGGCTCGCCGGGGCGGCCCGCTCCCGGTCGCTGGGACTGGACGACTTCCAGGGGGCGACGTTCACGGTGACCGCGATGGGCATGTACGGCGTAGACGCGTTCACCCCGATCATCAATCCCCCCAACACCGCGATCCTCGGCGTGGGCCGCATCCGGCGCGACGTGGACTGGGACGACGACGACCGGCCCCTGCCCCGGCCCACCCTGACCCTGAGCCTCACCTGGGACCACCGTGCCTTCGACGGCGCTCCGGCGGCCGAGTTCACCCGGACGGTCCGCGAGGTGCTCGAGTCGTGGGGGGAGCGGTGACGGTCTGATCGGCCGGCTAGACGATTCGGCACCTCGATGTGGAGTGTCTGCAACCAGTAGTAATTGCAGATTAGTTGCGTTAGGCTCGCGTCGTGGTCGAGATCGAAGACCTGCTGGAAGGGGACCTGGCTACCTCGTCGAGAGCGGCCTGTGATGTGCTTCCCGACATAGTGGCCGCGCTGAACCACCTTGTTCCACGGCTCGCCAGCGGCGCAGACCGCACGACCGTGCGACGCTACTTCGTCTTCACCGACGCTGCCGCCCGAACGCTGACCGACCTGCCCGCTCGTTCTCCTGAAGCGCTGCCCGCCTCAATTGTCATGTACGGGCTGCTGAGACGAAGCGCCGTCGAGTTGCCCTGGGTTGCGCCGTCATGCGACGGTCTGGGCGCAGTTACCGTGTTCGTCGACCGGTTGAGAGGCGTTGCCGCTGGACTGCCCCAGCACTGTACGAAGGCGCGCCGAGACATCGACGAGCATCGCTTCTCTTGGTTTCTCAAGGCCATGGCGGCAGTCGAACACGAACAGCGGAGCGTCTCGCCGCTGCGTCGGGCCATGTTGACCTTGGACTTGTCGAGCAGCGACATCGCGGATCTCATGGGAGTGAAGCGCCAGGCGGTCGACAAGTGGCTGCTGGCAGGGGCACCCACCGACCGGATGGGCAAGATCGGCGCGCTAGCCGAGGTCGCCGACATCCTCCAGTACCGGCTGCGCGACGGGATGCCGCCAGTTGTGGTCCGTCGCAGTGCCGACGCCTATGGCGGGCGCACCATGCTTGAGGTGATCGCCCAAGGCGATCATGAGTGGTTGCTGCGATCGACAAAGGACAGCTTCGACTACTCGGGCGCGGTGTGAGGCATGCAGGCCGTCGCCATCGAGGGTCCCTACTGCCGCGTCGCTGATCCCGAATGGGCCGACCCGCTAGACCCGTCATTCGCGGCGGCCACAGGACAGCGGTGGAACCCGCCGGGGTTGGCGTGCCTGTACTTGAACCGAGATGAGGCCACCGCCCGCGCCAACGTGCGGCGCCTCTTCACGGGGCTGCCGTACGGCCCCGAGGATCTTGACCCCGCGACCGCGCCGCTGCTAGTCAGCGTCGCGGTCCCCGCTGGGCAAGCGGCCGACGCCTACTCCGACGATGGGCTCGTATCCCTCGGGTTGCCGGACACATACCCCCGCGACGTCGATGGTGGCCTGATCTCCCACAGCATCTGTCAGACCGTCGGCCAAGCCGTCTTCGACGCAGGCCTGCACGGTGTCGACTACCGGTCGGCGGCCCCCGGCGGGGACCGTGAACTCGCGTGGTTCCCTCGCGACTCCTCCGCACGGGAGGAATCGCGGCGCGCCTTTGATGATTGGTGGTGATCCGCCAAGACGTCAATCCGCCGCCTAGAGGCCGACCGGATAGGCGCTCTCGTGGGGGCCGCGGTCGCAGCTGGCTCTCAGTCTGGCGTGTCGGGGCCCCGTTTGGCGGGCAGCTCTATGAAGATCTGGCCGTCCCGCACTTCCAGGGCGTAGCGGGGCTGGTAGCGCTCCCGGACCTTGCAGTACCCGGTGGTGACCTCGTAGGCCCACTGGTGGCCGGCGCACACCAGCCGGGTGCCCAGCATCACGCCCTCGTTGAGCTTGCGGCCCCGGTGGATGCACACGTTGGACAGCGCCACCGGGTCGCCGTCGTTCCACAGCAGCAGGATCTCATGGCGGTGCAGGCTCACCACCAGCTTGCCTGCTGAGGCCAGCTGGTCCGCGGTGGCCTCAACCTCGAACCATCCCCTGGGTGGCGCCACCGCTCAGTCCGTTCCTTCCGCTCTTCCGCTCCGCCGCTCAGGCGCTCAGCCGGTGCCGGCCCAGCCCGCACGGGAGCCCCCGCCGCTGCCGTCGCCGCCTTCGTCGTCGAGGCCCACCTGGTCGGGATCCCAGCTGAAGGTCACATCGCCGCGGGTGTAGGTCTGGCAGGCCAGCCGGTAGCCGTCGTCCAGCAGGTCGCCGAGGCGGGCCCGTTCCCGCCGCCTAGGCGGGTCGAGGTTCTCGACGCCCTCCTCCACCACCAGCCGGTCCGTGCCGCAGTTGCCGCTGGCGCACTGCCACGGCACGTCGCAGTCCTCCCGGATGGCCATCCGCAGCACGTTGACCTCCTCGCCCTCGGCGAACTCGACGTAGCGGTCGACCGTCTTGAAGTAGATGCGCGGCACGCCGGTCAGAGCCCCGCGCTCGAACTCAACCCGCTGTCAGCCGACGAGCGCCGGCTCGCGCTCTTCTTCCTCCACCCAGGGGCCGAGGTCGGGCTCGACATACGTCTGGTACAGGGCCTTGGTGTAGGCGAAGCGCATGTCGGCCGCTTCCCGCACGTAGTGCAGGCAGCGCTGCTGGAGCTCCGGGGTGTCGGCGTACTTGAGCACGATCTGGTAGCCGCGCTCGCCGTGGATCTCGTCGGAGGTGATGTGCAGGTCGAAGAACTCGGCCTCCCACTCGGAGAACCCGTACTTGTTGATCAGCGTCGGGTACTGGGTGCGGTAGATCGACGGCACCTGCGACTCCAGGCCCACGATCAGCGCCGCCGACGAGACCACGAAGTTCTCGCGGCCCGACACGTAGTACATCCAGCCCTGCATGCCCTTGGCGAACGGCATGGCGTTGTTGCGGTCCTGCACGTAGGCCCGGGTGCCGCCGCACGCCTCGGCGAAGCGGATCAGCAGGTCGGTGTGGCGGTCGTCGCTCAGCTCCTCCTCGTACATGTTCTGCAGCAGGAAGTCCTTGGCGTCGCGGGCGTGGTCGGGCGTGTTGGCGTACATGAGGCCCAGGTAGTCGCCGAACGGGCCGATGTAGTGGTAGTGGTTGGTGGCCCAGTGCACGAAGTGCTGCTTGTGGAGCTTGCCGGTGGCCCACGCCCGGCTGAAGGAGGCGTCCTTGGCCATCGTGCCGGCGAACGCCTGCTCCAAGGCCACTCTGAACTCGCTCGGTGACATCATCTCGGCCATTGCGCTCGCTCCTGATGAATCGGACTTCTTGGGATGGTCTCCCTGAGATGGAAGGGGCGCCGGGGAGAGGTCGGAATCCCCGGCGCCCGCCATTGTATACAATACTGACGGTTCTGATCGGGCTCAAATCGGGCGGGCTCGGAAGGGAGACGGCCGTGCACGAGACCCAGGTTGCCTTCTTCAGCGAGGGTGTCAAACTGAGCGGGATCCTCCGCTCACCCGAGGAGGTCACCGGCCCGGCGCCGGCCATCGTGCAGGGACCGGGCTGGCTCGGGCTCAAGGACGCCAAGCTGTACCTGCCCTACCACGAGGCCCTCTGCGCGGCCGGGTTCCATGTGCTGATCTTCGACTACCGCGGCTTCGGCGACTCCGGGGGCGACCGGGGCATCCTGCTGCCCGGGCTCCAGCTCGAGGACCTGATCAATGCGGTCACCTACCTGTGCACCCGCGACGACGTGGACTCCGACAACATCGGGGTGTTCGGCAGCGGGGGCACCGGCGGGGGCAACGCGGTGCTGCTGGCCGCGGCCGACCGGCGGGTGCGGGCCGCGGTGTCGCAGGTGCCGGTGGCCGACGGCAGGGACTGGCTGCGCCGGATGCGCCGTGAGTACGAGTGGTTCGAGTTCCTCGACCGCCTCGACGCCGACCGCGACCGGCGGGTGCTCACCGGCGAGGGCGAGATGGTCCATCCCCGCGAGGACATCATGGTCCCCACCCCCGAGCGCCGGGCCTCCAAGGTCAAGGCCGACGTCGACGACCGCATCCCGTCGTCGGTGCCGCTGCGCTGCGCCGAGGCGATCATGGACTACCGGCCCATCGACGTGGTCCACAAGGTGGCGCCGGCCGCGCTGATGATCATCGCGGTGGCCGACGACGCCACCACCCCCACCGACCACGCCGAGCGCCTCTACGAGCGGGCGGGGGCGCCCAAGAAGCTGGTGATGCAGCGCCACACCACCCACTACGCGGCCTACAAGCAGTACGGGCCCGCGGTGATCCCCCAGATGGTCGACTGGTACCGCACCCACTTCACCGGCGGCTCCGTCGAGGTGCACCGGAGCCTGCCGGCCGAGCCGGCCGAGCTGCTGGTCAAGGACCCCGACGGCGCGGCCGGCTGACTGCCTCAGGAGGTTCCTGATGTCTTCTGGTTCTTCCACTGTCGACCGGGTCGTGGCCGGCGGCACTGTGGTGTCGGGCGCGGGCACCGAGACCGCCGACTTGCTGATCGCCGGCGAGCAGATCGCGGCCATTTCCGCTCCTGGGGTGATCCCGCTTCCCGATTCGGTCGAGCGCATCGACGCCACCGGCAAGTGGGTGCTGCCCGGCATGGTCGACGTGCATGTGCACCTGCGTGAGCCCGGCTACGTCCACAAGGAGGACATCAGCACCTGCACCGCCGCGGCCGCCGCCGGGGGAGTGACCACCGTGTTCGGGATGCCCAACCTCAACCCGGTCACCAAGAACCTGCAGGTGCTGGAGGAATTGTTCGACCTCTACGACACCAAGAGCATCGTCGACTGGAACCACAACCCGGTGCCCAGCGTGCTGGGTGAGGTGCAGCCCATGGCCGACGCCGGGGTGGCCGCCTTCAAGATCTACATGGTGGTCGACACCGGCCGCGACTACCCCCATCCCAGCGGCACCGGCATCCACGACCACGGGCACCTGCTGCGCATGTTCGAGGCCATCAACCCGACCGGGCTGCCGTTCATGATCCACCCCCACGACCAGGCGATCATGGACGTGACCGAGCAGACCCACTGGGACCGGGGCGACCGCAGCCCGGCCGCCTACGCCCAGACCCTGGCCACCCACAACGGCCTGATCTGGGACGCCGCCATCGCGGTGATCCTGCAGATGGCCGAGGCCACCGGCACCAAGCTCCACATCGTGCACATGCAGACCGAGGG
>JAPOQG010000311.1 GCA_026710865.1 Acidimicrobiaceae bacterium | reverse complement strand
GACGCGGTTGCGTTCCTGTGCGACACGGCCCGCTCCGTCGACGACCTGCACCTGGTGGCGGTAGGCCCGCTGACGAACGTGGCCCTCGCGCTGCGCCGCGACCCGGACCTCCGCAGCCATCTCGCCGGCCTCACGATCATGGGAGGCGGCGCCCACGCCGGCAACGTCACCCCGGTGGCCGAATTCAACGTCTGGGCCGATCCCGAGGCGGCCGCCATCACCTTCAGCGAGGCAGCCCCGTTGACCATGGTCGGCCTCGACGTGACCCATCGGGTGCTGCTCGGCGGCGACGAGGCGGCCAGGATGCGTTCGGCGGGCACCCCTGCCGCCGACTTCGCGGCCGCCCTGCTGGATTACGCCTACGCCCGATGCCGCGAGTTCGGACTGGAGGCGGCCCCGGTGCATGACGCCACCGCCATCATCGCGGTCACCCACCCCCACCTGTTCCGCCGGTCGAGCCACCCGGTGGCGGTAGAGTTGCGGGGCGAGCACACCCGGGGCATGACCGTGACCGACATGCGCCCGCCGGCGGCCCTCGCCCAGGGGCCGGCTCCGCCCGCCCACGACGTCGTGTGGGACGCCGACGCCGACGCCGTGATCGATCTGATCGTGGAGGCCGTGATCAGCTCCTGACCGGGGCCGTGGACTTTGTGTCACACGCACGGGCCGGACAGTCACCGGCTCGACCGGACAGGTGCGAGCGTCGGATGGTCGGCGCACCACTGTTCGAGGCGCACCTCTGCGGCCCGAATGTGATCCGCATACCACCGGTCCTGCGAGCCGGACCTCACGATGGCCGATGTCTTGTTCCCGCCGAGCAGCACGACTGCGCTACAGCTCCGACTCTGTGAACGCTCGAATCTTCTGACCACCAGTCCGTAGAACACGCGCACGACCGGCTGTCCGCTCCGAGCGTCCGGACCTTCGCCTCGACCCATCCGCGGCCATCTCAGCTCGTGCAGCGCGTAGCGACTGCCCCGCAATGGCGCGCCGTCCGGCCTGCCGACGGGATGTTCGGCAGCCCGCAGGATGTCGATCAACGCTTCGACCTGCCCCTGCACATGCTGGCCCGCATCACCCAAGTACGCTGGAGATCGGCTGTCGGTGATGTCCTCAAGCCACTGGTCGAATGCGCGAGTCCGCGCAACCCTCACAGCGTGGCCTGTTCATCTGGCCAGCGGCTCTTGCTCAGCCAGGCGCTGACCCCACCGGCGACAGGAGATCCGGTTGCGTTCGCTCTTGAGATTGAAGCCATGAGACAAACTCCTCGTGTCCGAGTCTGAGCAGCTCGTTAAATATGGGCTTCATCTCGTCTTCGTCGAGGGCTCGGTCGAGCCGCTCAACAGCGTCCGTGATGTTCCAAGGACCATCGTCATCAGCCATGGTCTCGCTGTTGGAGAGTAGATGGGCGAAGAGGTCACGCACAGCCAACGGCTCGAGGGCGATATGATCCGGGCGAGAGTGGTCGCCATCTGTCCCTGTGCGCTCCAATAGTACCGAAGGAATATGAGAGTCCTGCACAAAGGTCGCCTCGGTGCAGACTGCCAATTCTACGGCTTCCGTGAATCCAGCTTCCAACAGTACGGTCCACTCGGCCATTGCTGATGACTCATCAGGCGTGAGAGCAAGCGGGATGCTCTCGGAGCGATTGTGCCAGTAGTTTCTCATCCACCTTGACCAGTTGACTTCGGCTACGCCTGCCGACTGTTCCGACAACATCCAAGCCACGTTCCTAGCCCACTCGCAGCGACCCTCTGGACCAACCCGGGCGATCCACTTCATGAGCCAGCCGTCCTCCACTGGGCTGAACTGACTCCAGAGACAAATAGCGGCCGCCACACTCAAGTATGATGATCTGACCGACTCACCACCGTCATCAGTTTCGTGCTCGTCGTTATCGAGTTGACAGATGAAGCCGACGAAATAGTCCAAGAGTCCTGCCTCCAATAGGTCGTCGCTCAGTTGCTGGCTTGCCAAGAGTCCGTCCCAGAGTCTGAACGCCTGCGGTCTGTCCCATTCACTGTCGAACCGATGCAGCAGGTTTTCTCGACACCATCCCTCGTCAGCTCCAAACAAGAAAGCGACCTTGCTCGCTAGCATGGCTTGAGCATGGTGCGATGGCTTGCTGTCGTCATCCAACATCTCCTTCAGCGCTGTGCTCGTGACGTTGTTGAGCCCGTTCCACGCCTCACCGGCATTCTGCCACTGGCTTGCGATCAAGGCGATCCACAGTTCCGTCAGCTTTCCCGCCCAATGACTAATGGCGGCGTCAAGCCATCTCGACGGATTCACGACATGGCTCTGAGGGTCAAAGCGCTCAAGACCTGTCTTCCACAACCTCGGGAGAACGGCCTGCAACCGTTCCGTCTCACTCTGGGAATGACGATTGTGACTCAGCGCGCTAATTACAGTTTCTGCAATGGCCTGACTCGCACCGCCCTCGATTTCGGTATCGCCCACAATCACCTCAAGAACGCTGACACCGTCGTCAGGGTGCTCCTCAATCGTGGCCCGCAGGGCATCTACGGCCGAAGGCCATCCCGGTGCCTCCCAATCGTCAACGTCTGTGTATTTCTGCAGCAGCGCTACCGCTTCAGACGGTCCTCGTTCGATAAGTTCATGCAGTTCGTCCGCTTCGGGAATGGGGAGACGCGGAATGAACCCACCCGTGTAGTCACCGCCTCGAAAGTCTGCATCATCCGGCATATCCCACTGAGGATGAGCCGCCCTCGCTGCCTGGAAGGCCCGCTGGGCCGCAGTCGACTGGGGCGCGTGCCGTGCGATCCAACCCAAGCGGTTCAGTTCTCTCAGGCCTACCGAATCCGCGGACGAACGTTCAATCAGCTTGCCTACTGCGGCCTCCGAAGCCGACGGCACAGCCTCGGCGATCAGCCGCATCACTTCATGATGCGCGTCGCGATCGCCTAGCCAGTCACCGTCCACGAGCCACTCAAGCTTCTCGTCGGCGGTCACGTCTCTTCGCTTGCACCAGCCGTGAACACTCAGACGTCGCAGAAGCGCCGATTCAGCACCGCTCCAACTCTCCAAGTAGCGGCCAGTGTTCAGTGGTGACCGTTCCACAAGCACCTCCAACACATCCCGAGCTACATCGATCAACAGGTCAACACCGCACGGTATCTTGTTCCGGCTGTGAGACTCGATGGCCTTGCGCCTGTAGCTGATACTGTCGAAGAAATCGCGATCCGTGACATGTGAGACATCTTGGCCCAGTTGTGCCATCAACTGCACGGTCGTGGAATCATAGTGCTCGGTTCGCGAGTGGAGCGCTCGCTGCAAACAATGGGCTCTACGCAGATGCCGATCGACAAGCGGGGCCAAGTCTGGGGCAAGCGACGAGATGTACGGTTGAAGCTCACTGAACCAGCGATCAGCTAACGAGTTGCTGCACAGCGGCACGACAACTCTGTCACTTTGACGCCGACGCGTGTCCAGCGTCGGCTCTAGGACTCTGTCCAGCAAGAGCAGCATCGCAGCACGATCCTGCTCTAGATCGCATCCGTTCAGGAGCAGCAAGAAAAGCAGTACGTGATCTCGACGACGATTGAGGGGAGCAGCTTCCACCAACAGCGGAAGCCATCTGTTCATTGCCTCGCTGCGCGTGCCTGAATGAAGTCGTAGAGACCGTGCGACCGTCACCCAGAGTTCATCGCTGAGCGTTCCACCAGCATCTAAGACTATCCTCAATGCCTCAGTCGTGCTGTCGTCGTTTGCTGCATAGTGATCAGCGAACCACTGGGCCAGCCCGTGGTCGATACGCTCGGGCGGCGCGAACGGATTCAGAAGGTCCTTGAAGGCAGGTTCGGAACTCATCCAGTGAAGCCAGTCGAGGCCGCGCGCCTGACTTATGAACAGTCGTCGTCGACGAGTGTCCGACACGATGTCGTGAAGGTACGAGTCGTCGTCGGGGGTCAGCGGGGGCGATCCTGAGACGATCCGGCGGACGCGCTGCTGGTGATCCAACATGCTCATCCGGGACAGATCCGCCCAGTCTTGGACGATTCCAGGCAACATGTCATGGCTCTCGTAACCGATGGGCGTGATGAAGAGATGCTGCCACTGCGAAGCCTGGGGCTTATCGGTCAAGACATACAGCCGGTCGGAGCCCACTCCTCTGACCAGGTAGTCCATCAACGTGTCCTTCAAGCTGTAGCCAATGAACAGCACCGCAAGGTTCCGGAACATCGACTCCAGGAACCTGGCCGCACCGTGGTTGACCAGGTAGTGACAGCCCAAGTCGTCGCCGGTGACGATCAAGCGCTCTGGCGGCTGGCTCACGGAGCCGTGCAGGTAGACCAGCCCTGTGAACTCGTCCTGTTCGGGGAGGGCGTGCGCCTCGTAGGTGTCCACGCCCTCCGGCAGGCAGTCCGAGAGGCAGCGGTCGTAGTTGGTGGTGACGATCCGCACCTGCGGCGAGGCCGTCGCCAGACTGGAGATTGCCTCGTGGAGGCTGTTCGGCTGCGGTGCAGGCCGGTCCCGCGGATCGCTGATCAGCCTGTGGACGCGCGCGTGCACGTCGACGCCGTCCGCCTTGAGTTTGCTGAGCACAATGTCCGGCCGGTCGAGGCTTGCCCCGCAGACCGGGCTCTCGCTCTGCACGGCCACCTTCTCAGCCAGTTCGCGGTAGTTCGGCAGGCATGTCGGCTCGGCGACAGACGCGCCGGCACCGACGAAGAGAACGAGGCGGCCTTCGGCGTGCGCGTCGACCAGTTCGTCCGGCAGTTCGATGGACCCCACCCGCATAGGTGCGACCCTACCGGCGAGCCAGCACGGCACCAATCCTCAGTGTTGTACATGCAATGTCGCGGCCTGGCCGTCAGCGCTCGACTCTTAGCCGGGGCGAGTCGATTTGCCTCCGTGCACCGACGGCTCCTCGCACCACTGAGTACGCAGGATCGCCAGCGGAGCGAGCACCGCCGCGGGCAGTCCGAGCATCTCGCACAGCACGGCCTCGTCCAGTTCTTGTCGCGCCTCGTCGCGATATGCCTCGTTGGCCGGGAGGAGCGGCCGCCGCCGGAAGCGCTCGAACACGTCGCCGGCGGCGGAGAGCTGCTCGCCGGTGAGGGCTCGAGGATCGAGTGATACCAGATCGGCCAGCCGCGTGATCGTGAGGCTGGCGCGACCTTGGTGCTGGCGAGTGCCCGCGCAGGCCGCCCCGGACCCAGCCCTCGGCCGGGAATCTGACGTTGCTGGGCCCCTCCATCCAGGCGCACCACTCCAAGTCGTCGCACTTGGCCAATTCCTCGTCCAGGCCGGTCTCCGGCACGTCGCGCAGGCGCCGCGGGTACCGCACCGCGACGACGGTCTCGATGGGCCTGATCCGGTTGGCTGTCTGCGCGCCCACGCGGCTGAGCGCGTCGTTCTCGAGACTGCGGGCCGGATAGAACTCGGCCTCGATCACCAGCGGGGCGGCGCGCGGGATCCGGACCATGATGTCCGGCTGCTTGCCCTTGTCGCCCACGATTACCCCGGTCGCTTGCGAGACGATCGCGCCCATCGCGGCCCAGCGCGGGTGCATGGTCCGCAACGCCTGCGCCAAGTAGGTGTTGACGGTCGGCTCAGCGGGGGCCACAAGCTCTACAGTACCGAATGCCTATGGCAATACATGATATTTCAAGCACACTCTACAGTTCGTGCCAGTCCACCGCCTCCTCGGCGCACGGCCGGACCTTCCAGACCCGCATGTCCACAGGACCTCGTCGGCATCACGGAACTGTCGGGGTCATGCGGCCGGGCGTTGGGCCTCGGCCAGCCAGCGGTCCTCGATATCGATGGGGCACAGCGCCCAGCACACCGACAGGAGCCATTCGAGCACCTCGTCGTGGGACGCACCCCGGGCTGGATGAGCGACGATGCCGTGCTTGGCGTGGTCCTGAACCTTGCGCCAGCCCGCCGGCAGCGGCGCCCCGGCATCAGCGAGGCGGTCCAAGGCCTTGGGGCCCGCGCCATGCTCGACTCCGACCGTGGGCTGCGCCCCGGCCGGGGTTCCCGGCGCCGGGGTCCAGGTGGCCATCGGCACGGCCGGGCCCCGGCCCGAGAACCAGCGACCCAGCACCGTCGGCGACGGCGGCAGCCTCTCGATCTGGTCGTCCCGCAGGCCGGGGCCGATGTTGATCCAGCCCAGGCCGTCGCCCCGGGCGGCCAGGACCTCCATCTCGCGAACGACCGGCGAGAGGTCGGCCGAATCGAAGGCGATCGTCTCCGTGCTGAACTTGGCCATCGGTTCCGACAGTATGAGGCCCCGCGGGCGGGCGCCAATGCCTCGCGGCGAAGCGCGGTGTGTGCCGTCGCGCTGGCAGAGACGGGCCGCCGGCGCCGGTGCCGGTGTGTCAGGCCGGTCGCTGGCCGTAGTCGCCGAAGGATCCGTCTATGAGGGCGACGGCAGCGGCCACGCCCTGCATCATGGCCGTGTCGATGACCATACGCCGGGTTCATGTGCTGAAAACCAAAAAAGTTCTCAGACCACAAGGTCACAGAGGTACTACCATTCGTGTATGTGTCCGAACCGGGAGCGCCCTCCGGGGCCGTGGCGGGTCCGGCGGATGCCCTCTCGGGGTGCCGGCCGGCTCTTGTCGCGGGCGCTCCTCGCCGCAGGGACGGTAGCCGTGGGCGCGTCGCTGCTGGTGGCCGCGGTCGCGGCTGAGGAGATCAGGCCCGGCGAGGACAACGAGGCCGAGCCCAGCCACTCGACCGGTCAGAGCGCGTGCGTGGGCGACGCCGCGCAGGAGCAGGGCTTCGTCGACGTGCCCTCCGACCACCCGCTCAAGGCCGCCATCAACTGCCTCGCGTACTACGGCATCACCGCGGGCACCGGCGACGGCACCACGTTCGCGCCGGATGCGGTCGTCACGGGCGCCCAGCTGGTCAGCTTCATGGAACGGGCCGCGATAGTCGCCGGCGCCGGTCGCGACGCCGTGATCGGCGACTTCGACGCGGCGGCCGCGGCGGCGACCCGGGCCGACGCGGCGGTGCTGGTCGTCCGGCTGCTGGTCGCAGTGACCGGCAGCAACTCGCGCGCCAACGTCGAGATGGACGACGCCGGCACGGTGACGATCAACGGGAGGCCGCCCGAGGACTTCTTCGCCGACTCGCGCAACACGCAGCCCCTGCCGGTCGACGGCGCGGTCAGCGCGCTGTACGAGCTGGGGGTGGCCCGCGGTCGGCCCGACGGCAGCTTCGAGCCGGGCGAGCCCGCCACCCGCGCCGAGGTGGCCGCTTTGATCACCGGGGCGCTGGCCCACACCCGGGCCCGCCCCGAGGGGGTGACGATCCAGCAGAACGTGCCCGGCGAGGTGGTGGTGTCGGTCCGCGACGCCGGCTTCGCGCCGCTGTTCAATGTGCCCATCGACCTCTTCAGCGTCCCGACGAGGCTCCTCGGCACCACCGCGTTCAAGTCCGACGGGACCTGCGGCGCCGTCAGGGTGCCCGCGGGAGGCGACCCGGGCTCGAAGTGCAGCATCGGGCTGCTCGACCCGGCCACCGACGACGACGGCGACCTGATCATGGCCGTGGACGTCGACGGGCGGGGCGGCACCACGGTGTGGGCGTGGACCGGCGACGAGGACGACCGGGTGACCGGCGGCGGCGCGGAGCTCGCCCGGGTCGACCTCACCGAGACCGAGGAAGTAGTCGCGACCGGCGCCAAGGTGACCCACGACATCGCTGAGGAGGCGCACAAGGCCCGATTCGGCGAGACGGTCACCGTGACCGTGCAGCTCATCGGCGCGGAGGACAGGGATGCCGTGCCTCCCCCGCAGGGCGCCTCCTACCGCGTGGAGGTGACCACGTGGCGCGGGCTGAACGGCACTCCGGCATCCGCCGACGGGACGATCTACGCCCTCGACTCCTTCACCGAGAGCGTCGACGGAACGGGCAGGCTCACGTTCACTCTCACCGCCGAGGATCCCGATCCCGACGACGACGACGACGACACCGGCGACACGACCGACGAGGTGAGGATCAGGTACACGGTGAGCAACGCGGCCGGGAATACCCTCGCCGCCCCGACCGGCGCCTCATGCTCGGCGAGCGACGCCGGCTCTGCGACGGAACCCCGCTGCCCGGTCTTCACCGACGAGAGGCCGATGGTCCGCAAGGTCGAGGTGACGACCCCCACCAAGTACGCCTCTCCCCCGGCCAGCGGCTCGGCCAGCAACGTGGCGACGATCGCAGTGACCGACCAGTACGGCAAGCCGCTCCGCAACGTCGGGGTGCTGTTGACCTCCGACATCGATCCCGAGACCGACGTGGAGCTCGTGACGCGTGCCCGGTACACGCTGCGGGACGGCCGTGTCCGGATCCCCTACCTCTACAAGTCGAGCAAGACGGCGGTAGAGACTCTCGGCGCCCAGCTCCCCGGGCCCGACGGCAGGCTCGAGAACGACCCGAGCACAAATGCCGACGAGTCTGCTGACAACATCACCTTGAGCGACTCGCCCGACAGTCCGCCCTACCTGAAGAGCGCGACCTTCTACTGGCTCGCGGAGCCGACGGCAACCAGTCTCACTGCCGGAGGCGGGGCCTGCGTGCTCTTGTCCAGCGTCAGCGAGAACACGATCATCGTGGACACCGACACCACGGCGGGCACCTCAATCGCCAGGGTCGTCTACGACGCCAAGGACCATCTGTACCTCGATGGCCCGCCGGTCACGCTGACCACCTTCAAGGACAGGCTGGCCGGGTGGGAGGACGAACTCGCCGACGGGACCGCCCCAGAGGGCGAGGTCCGGTTCCGGCTCGGTTGGGAGTACCGCACCAGCGCCAGCGGCATCACCAGGTGGCTGCTCACGGAGGGAAGCTGCTGAGTCGCGGGCTGCGGCCCGCGCGCCGGAGCGGTCAGGCCGAGATCTCGACGGGCACCGCCTTGATGATGTCGATCAGGTCCGGCATGAACAGCTTGGCTGTGTCGACGATCCCGATCACGGCGTTGATGATCACACCGCCCGCGGGAACGTCGACCGGCATGTCCAGGCGGAACGACCCGTCGCTGCCCACATCCAGCGCTGCGAGCGTGATGCCTATCGTGGTCGCCCCGGCGTTGCGCAGCTTGGCGTCCGACACGTACAGGCTCGACAGATCCTGGGAGCCCTCGTCGGTGTTGTTGACCTGGGCGTAGGTGTGCAGGCCGTCGGAGTCGCACTGCCGGAAGAAGTTCAGCCCTCCCTGGCCGGGCACGAGGCAGCTGGTCACGAACAGCACGGGGTTGTCGACGAGGGCGGCCGGCGTGGTGTGCATGCCGGTCCAGCCTGTGCCGACCACGGTGAACGTGTGTTGGCCGGCGCCGTCGACCGAGGTGACCGGCGTCGTCGTGTCTCCCTGGAGGTAGACCGTGAGCGTGGCGAACTCGGCGACGACGAACGCGTCGACGGTGACGGTCACCTCGATGGTGTCGTCCGTCTGCGCGGGCTGCTCGGGGTTGCCGTCGGCGTCCTTGCCGTCGGAGACCGCGACGGTCAGCGTGTAGACGGCCTGGGCGTCGCCGTCCAGCGCGGCGCTGGTCCTTATCTGGCCTGTCAGGAAGTCGATCGCGAAGGACGCTGCGTCGGGTCCGGAGAGGCTGTAGATCAGCGTGTCGCCGTCGCCGTCGCCGGCAACCACCGGGGCGCCCACCGGTTCGTTCACCGG
>JAPOQG010000206.1 GCA_026710865.1 Acidimicrobiaceae bacterium | reverse complement strand
GTCGGCTGGGAGCGGATGCCCGACGTGGGGCTGCCGCTGGCGCAGGCGTGCCTGGAGGTCGGGGGGCCGCAGCTTCGCAACCGGGCCACGATCGTGGGCAACATCGTCACCGCCAGCCCGGCCAACGACACCATCTCGGCGCTGTATGCCCTGGGGGCCGACGTGACCGTGTCCTCGGCCGGCGGCGGCGAGCGGTCCATGCCGATCCGCGAGTTCTTCACCGGTTTCCGCACCACCGCGCTGGGGCCGGGCGAGCTTGTGACCAGGATCGCGTTCGACGCCCTGGGCGGATCCCGCCGCGGGATCTTCGTGAAGCTCGGGCTGCGCAAGGCTCAAGCGATCTCGGTGGTCCACGCGGCCGCAGTGGTCACCGAGGCCGACGACGGCACCGTGGTCGACCTGGTCGTGGCCCTAGGCAGCGTCGGCCCCACGATCGAGGCGGTGCCTGCGGCCGCCGGGATCGCGGCAGGCCGGCCTCTGGCCGACACCGCCGCAGACGTGGCCGCCGCGGCCCGCGCCGCGGTCACACCCATCGACGATCTGCGCTCCACCGCCGAGTACCGCAGCCACACTGTCGAGGTGGTGGTGGAGCGGGCGCTGCGCTCGCTGGCAGCCGGCACGGAGGCCGGCACCTGGCCCCATCGCCCGCCCCGGCTGGTTGCGCCGGAGGCCCGCGGGCCGAGACGGAAGCCGCCCCCGCGGGACGAGGGCTCCCCTGCCGGCCGCTCGGTCGGCGCGGGGTCGCCGGAGCCCGCCGAAGGTCGGGCAGGTTCGCCGGTGCGCGCCGTTACCGACACAACCGCGATCGTCTGCACCGTCAACGGCGCAGAGCGCCACGGGGCCAACGCGGCGGGCCGCACCCTGCTCGACTGGCTGCGGCTCGACCTGGGCCTGACCGGCACCAAGGAGGGCTGTGCCGAGGGCGAGTGCGGCGCCTGCACCGTCCATCTCGACGGCCGGGCGGTGCTGGCCTGCCTGGTGCCCGCAGCCCGGGCCGAGGGCGCCTGCGTCACCACGGTGGAGGGTGTCGCCTCGCCCGACGGGGATCTGCACCCGGTCCAGCAGGCCCTGGCCGACTGCGGGGGCGTCCAGTGCGGCTTCTGCACACCGGGGTTCGTGATGAGCGCGGCCATGCTCGCCATCGAGGAGCCCAACCCGAGCCGCAGCCAGGTGGAGCACGGGCTGTCGGGGAACCTGTGCCGCTGCACCGGCTACTACTCGATCATCGACGCGCTCACCGCCGACGGTGCGGTTCCGACCGAGGAGGCCGTGTCGCCGTGACCGTCGGAGCCTCCACGGCCCGGATCGACGCTGCTGACAAGCTCACCGGCGCGGCCGCCTATCCCGGCGACCGGATCCCGGCCGATGCGCTGTGGTCGATGGCCGTGTTCACCGACCAGCCCCACGCCCGCCTGCTGGACCTCGACTTCTCGGCCGCCGAGGCCGTCGAGGGCGTGGTGGCCGTGTTCGGCTCACGCGACGTGCCCGTGAACGAGTTCGGGCTGACCATGGCGGACCATCCGGTGTTCGTCGGCCTCGAGCACACCGGCCGCAGCCCCCTGCCCTGCGACGTGTCCCGCTGGGAGGCGGACCGTCTGGCGCTGGTGGTGGCTGAGACCCCGGAGGCGGCCCGGGCCGGCGCCGCGGCCATCGAGGCCGGCTGGGAGCCGCTGGAGGTGCTGGCCGACATCGACCAGTCGCTGGCATCGGCCATCCGGCTGCATCCCGAGAACGACAAGCCTTCCAACACCTACTACTCGCTTCGCATCCGCAAGGGTGACATGGACCGGGGCTGGGCCGACGCCGACGTGGTGGTGGAGTCCACCTACGAGTTCCCCTACCAGGAGCACGCCTACCTGCAGCCCGAGGCCGGGATGGCCTACATCGACGACGAAGGGCGGGTGGCGGTGGAGGTGGCCGGCCAGTGGACCCACGAGGACCGCGAGCAGATCGCCCACGCCCTGGACCTGCCCGAGGAGCAGGTGAGGGTGATCTACCCGGCCATCGGAGGGGCCTTCGGGGGCCGGGAGGACATCTCGATCCAGATCGTGCTGGCGCTGGCCGCGATGAGGCTCCATGAGCGGGGCATCGACCGTCCGGTGGCCACGGTGTGGTCCCGGGAGGAGTCCATCGTCGGGCACGGCAAGCGTCACCGGGGCCGTATCACCGCCCGCTGGGGCGCCCGCCGCGACGGGCGCATCACCGCGGTGAAGAGCACGGCGTGGCTCGACGCGGGCGCCTACAACTTCACGTCCAACAAGGTGCTGGGCAACTGCCACCTGCACCAGTCGGGCCCCTACGAGGTGCCCAACGCCGAGATCGACAGCCACGCGGTGTACACCAACGCAACCCCGGCCGGGGCCTTCCGCGGCTTCGGCGCACCGCAGGCCGCCTTCGCGGCCGAGAGCCAGATCAACAAGCTGGCCGACGCGCTGGGGATGGACCCGGTGGAGATCCGCCGCATCAACACGCTGCGCGAGGGAAGCATCGGCGTAACCCAGACACCGATGCCCACCGGTGTGACGATGCCCGAGGTCATCGAGGGCTGCGCCGAGGCTGCCGCTGAGCCCGTGTTCGACGCAGAGGGCGCCGACAGCGCCGACTTCAGCCCGCTGGTGTCGCTGCCGCCGGAGCCGTCGGCGCTGCGCCGGGGCCGCGGGTTCGCCTGCTCGTTCAAGAACGTCGGGTTCTCGTTCGGGTTCCCCGAGCGCTGCGAGGCCGAGATCGTGCTCCACGGGGGCCATGACTCCGACGAACCGGAGTGGGCCGAGCTCTACCACGCCGGCGCCGAGGTGGGCCAGGGCAACCACACCGCGCTGGTGCAGATGGCCGCCGAGGCGACCGGGGTGCCCGCGGACCGCATCGAGCGCCGCTTCTCGGACACGGCGACCTCCGGGGACGCCGGCTCTGCGTCGGCGTCGCGGCTGACGTGGATGTCGGGCAACTCGATCCTGGGCGCGGCCGAGGAGGCCGAGAAGGCGTGGCGGGACGGGCAGCGCCCTGCGGCAGGCCGCTTCCGCTTCGTGCCTCCCCCCACCGAGGCGCTCGACCCCGTCGACGGCCATTGCAATCCCAACTTCAGCTACGGGTACGTGGCCCAGCACGTGGACCTGACCGTGGACACCGGGACCGGCCACATACGGATCGACCGGGTGGTCAGCGCCCACGATGTCGGCCGGGCCATCAACCCCCAGCTGGTCGTGGGCCAGATCGAGGGCGCCGTCGTCCAGGCCCAGGGCTACGCGCTGAGCGAGGACCTCCGCTCGGTCGACGGCCGGCTGCAGAACATGCGCCTCAGCACCTACCTGATCCCCGGCATCGGCGACATCCCCACGAAGGTCGACAGCGTGGTGCTCGAGCTGGCCGACCCGCTCGGCCCGTGGGGCGCCCGGGGCATGGCCGAGATGGGCATGATCCCCTACGCCCCGGCGGTGACAGCCGCCCTCCACGACGCCACCGGCGTCTGGTTCGACGACTTCCCGCTGACCCCCGACCGGGTCCTCGCCGGCCTGCG
>JAPOQG010000158.1 GCA_026710865.1 Acidimicrobiaceae bacterium | reverse complement strand
GTAGAGGCATCTTTGATCAGTTTCATAGCTTTTAGGTTGCACCAGGTTCGGAGGCGGCTAGGCTCGATGTCATGGAGGCGGCCGACACGATGACCCTCGGGATGTTCGTGACGCTGGTCGCGCTGATCATGGGGTCGATCTGGAGCCAGCGTCGTGAGAGCAACGCGATACGGGCCGAGACCACCCGCCAGATCGAGAGGCTCGCCGACCAGTTCGGCCCGCAACTCGGTCGGTTGGGCGATGACATGATCAGCGTCCGCGAGCGACTGGCCCGTATCGAGGGACACCTAGGAATGCCGCCGCCACCCGGAGACACTCCGGGAACCAGCGACGGCGACGACTCCGGCTGACCGCCCGGTCGGGAACCTCCGCGGTACGGGGGCTCCGGCTCGCCGGCCCCGGTGCCGCCTGCCCCGGAAACCAGCCGGAGTCGGACCCGTGGGCCGAATACGCTGGGAGCTTGGACTGGATCGGCCGTCGTGGGGTGTGCGTTGGCTGAGCGTGGCCCGGTGGCGGGTCGGGAGTCGACGTTCTGGGGGGTGGCGTCGGTGGCGGTGGCGGTGTCGCTGATCGGCACCATCGGGACCGCGGCCGAGCTCGGAGCCGACCCGCTGAGCGGGTTCGCCACCGGGGCGTGGCGGGGAGTGATCGGGGCGGCCGGGCTGATGTTGGTGTCGACCCTGCGGGGGCAGGCGCCGTGGCGGTACCGGCTGCCGGTTCGCTGGGTGCTGCTCGGCGGGCTCGGGGTGGCCGTCAGCCAGCTGCTGTTCTTCGAGGCCATGGCCCGCACCGGGGTGGCGGTCGGGACGCTCGTGGGCATCGGCGTCGGGCCGCTGATGGCCGGACTGGTCGACTGGATGGCGTACCGTCAACGCCCCGACGGGCGCTGGCTGGTCGGTGTGGCTGTGGCGCTGGGCGGGGTGGCTCTGCTGTCGGGCGGGGCCACCGACGTGGTGTGGAGCGGGGTGGTGCTCGCGGCGGTGGCCGGCTGCGGGATCCCCTGCCAGGGGTTCGCGATGCAGCAGCTGTCGACGGACCGCCCGCTGGTCACCGCGGTGGCCACCGTCATGGCCGCGGGGTCGGTGGTGATGCTGCCCGCCGCGCTGCGCTCGTGGAGCGACGCCCTCGACTCGATCGAGTCGGCCTCGACGGTGATGTACCTGGGGCTGGTGACGATCACGCTGGCCCACTCGCTGTGGGGGGCGGGCCTCAAGCGGCTCAGCCTGAGCGTGGCGGTGGTGGTGGGGATGCTGGAGCCGGCGGTGGCGTCCACGCTGGCCATGACGGTGCTGTCGGAGCCGGCCACGGCGGCCCTGATCGTCGGGATCTGCCTGGTGATCGCCGGGGTGGCGGTCACGTCGCTGAGCAAGACCGCAGCCCGGCCACGCCGCTAGGCGGCTGGTGCCAAACTCCCGAAATGGGGATCTTGTGAGCACAAAACCCCAGGTCAGAGGCTTGCATACCTTGCCGAATCCGCAACAAACACCAGCCACCTAGGGGGCGCTCGACCGAAATCAGTAGAGAACCGGTCGCAATGAGGAAGACTCGTACAGATCTAGGCCGACTTCGGCCTCAGAGGGGGGACTGCTCGGGCTGCGCCGCCTGGACCACCCGGTACGCCGGCGTCGTGCCGGCCCGGCTCTCGGCCAGGACCGCCACCGTTCCGAAGGCCGAGCTGATCCGGTCGCGGAGGTCCACCGCCGAGGCGGTCACCGCGATCAGCTCGCCTCCGGGCCGCAGCACCCGTGCGGACTCGTCGATCAGGCGGCCCAGGGTCGACTTCGTGACATGGGTGGGGAGATGGCTGAGCACGGCGTCGAAGCGCCGGTCGGCCATCGCCGAGGTCCCGTCGCTGACGAACGCCTCGCACCGTTCGCCCAGATGGTTGAGCCCGGCGTTGGCACGGGCCGCGCTCACCGCCAGCGGGTCGATGTCGGCCATCGCCACCCGGACCTGCGGCCATCGTGAGGCCACCGCGATCCCGATGGCGCCGTAGCCGCACCCCAGGTCGAGGACGTCGCGCCACTGGTGGTCGGGGGGCAGGGCCTCGATCAGGAGCCGGGTCCCGTCGTCGATCCGGCCCTTGGAGAACAGCCCGGCGCCCGTGGTGAAGCGCAGGTCCCGACCGAGCAGGACCGCCTCGACGGTCGGGGCGGCCGCGGTGGCGTCGGCGGTGGCCCGCACCTGCGGTCCTCGCACCGCCCGCAGGACCACGACTGAGCCGCTGCGCCGGGCCACCTCGGCAGTCCCGAACATGGCCTCGAGGGTGTTGAGCTGGCGGGCCGATCCCAGCCTGCGGGCGGTCACCACGAGCAGCACGGCCCCGTCGCGCAGGTGACCGGCGATTTCGAGGAGCGCGGCCGCGATCCTGGCCTGGCCGACGTGGGAGGCGACCTCCATGACCGCCAGATCGGCCCCAGCCGCGACGGACCCAACGGCGCCGCAGGTGTCGGCCACCGAGGCCCCAGCCGCGACGGACCCAACGGCGCCGCAGGTGTCGGCCACCGAGGCCCCAGCCGCGACGGACCCAGCCGCGCCGGAGATTTCCGCGCCGCAGGTGTCGGCGGCGGTGGTGTCGGCGAGGTCGTGGATGGTGGCCTCCGGCAGGAGGCCGGCGAGCCGCTGGCGGGTGCCGGCAGCCACCCCGTGCACGATCACCGTGCGCGCCCCGGCGGGAACGAGCGGTGCGAGGTCAATGAACGCCTGCGGCATCGGCAACCGCGGCGATCCTATCTCCATGAATCTCGCTCTCTGACGCAGGGCACCGGCAACCGAGAGCTGACCCTCAAGACCGGCTGAACTACCGGGCTGGACTCGACGCGCGGCGTCGGCGCGGGGTTGCCGACCGCTGTAGGGTGACCGCAGGTTCTTCGCGAATCCTCATCGGCGGTCTTGACCCACGATAATCAAACGATAAGTATCCACCAGTTCTCGACCTACGCGCCGTAGCGTGTCGTGACCAGTCCAAAAAGGGGGATTGGCCCTGCCATCTCAACTTCAAGACGAGCTTCTCAAGATCCTGCAGGATCACGGCCACAAGAAGCTCGACAAGCCGATCCAGCTTGCGTCGGGGGCGTTGTCGTCGGACTTCGTTGACGGCAAGGAGGCCCTAGCCGAGTGGAAAAACCTGCACACCGCGTGTAAGGCAATCGTCGAGACCGTCACCGATGCCGGACACAGCTTCAACGCCGTCGGTGGTCTCACCATGGGGGCCGACGCTTTGGCCGTGGGCGTCGCGGCGGTTAGCGACTGTCGGTGGTTCTTTGTGCGCAAGGAGCCAAAGCAGCGGGGCACAAGACGATTGGTTGAGGGAGCTCAGATCAAGAACGGTGACAAGGTACTGCTCGTAGACGATGTGGTGACCACTGGTACGTCGATCTTCAGGGCACTCGATGCGATCGACGAGACCGGCGCCGAAACGGTGGCCGCGGTCACGCTGGTGGACCGCAGCGGTCTGGCGGCGCAAGGGTTCGAGCAGCGAGGCATCGGCTACTACCCGATGACCACCTACGAGACCCTAGGGATCGACCCGGTCACCCCGGTCGCAGCCGACGCAGTCAGCTAGCCCAGATCTTTCAGTAGGTTTGGTGAGGGGCCATGTGCATGTGAGAGTCACGGGCGCGTTGACATGTGTCGACCATGACGGCACCAGACCGCCCGTCGACGCTCGGGGCGGTGGCGTCTGATGGTCGTAGCCGCCGGATCCGGTCAGCCGGCCTCGCGCTCGCCGTCGCCCGGTTCGTCGGTCGGCGGTGGCAGCGCACGGGGCGAGAAGCTCTCGGGTCCCATCAGATGGCCCTCGATCCTGGCCACCCGCTCCCCGATACTGGTGACATTGTCTCCCAGGCCGTCGATCTTGTTGTCGAACTTCTTGTCGAGAGCGTCGATCTTGTTGTCGAACTTCTTGTCGAGAGCGTCGATCTTGTTGTCGAACTTCTTGTCGAGAGCGTCGATCTTCGTGTCGAACTTGTTGTCGAGGCGGTTGGATTGGTAGATGATCAGTCCGACGAGGGTCAACCAGGATCCGGCGATCATGACCATCAGCGTGACGGTGTTGTAGTCTAGGGAGTTGGTGTCCATGGTTCCGGGTTGCCTCCGTGCCTTGGCGATGCTTGAGGCGAGCCATGACCGTGGCTAGCGACGGTAGCGACAACTGTACCTGAAGAGAATCTAAATCACCAAATAGATGCCATTATCGGTGAAAGGCACTGACATCCTGGTTGCTCGGCCGGGCGCAGCCATCTTGAGGCTGTTTCAAGATCGGATTTTGAATAGCCACTCTGAGGCCACGCTCCGATGGTGTGACGGCCGAACCGCGGTGCTGCAGCCATGTGCTAGCAGCCGCGGTCCACGCCGACGCCGGGGCCATCGTGACTTTCAACGACAGCGACCTTCCCGTGCCTTGCACGCAGAGCTGTTCCTCGCCGCCGCTCACGCCCGAAGCCGAGCTATACGTATATGCTTGCCGGACTACGTATACGTTTGTGGCTTGAGGGAGGCACCGTGAAGAGGAAGCTCACCATCACCGTGGACGCCGACCTGGTTCCAGCCGCCAAGCAATACGCTCGCTCAAGGGGCGTATCGCTCTCGAGGCTGATCGAGCAGTCGCTGCGCCGAGTGACCGAGGAGGGCCGCCCATCGTTCGCCTCGCGTTGGCGGGGCCAGTTTCGAGCT
>JAPOQG010000239.1 GCA_026710865.1 Acidimicrobiaceae bacterium | reverse complement strand
TCGATCACCCATTCAGCAACCGCCCCGGAGGCCCGATCATGGAAATGAACGGCGGACAAGCCCTGGTGAAGACCCTCGAGCGTGAGGGCACCGAAGTGGTGTTCGGGCTGCCCGGCGGCGCCATCCTCCCGGTGTACGACCCGATCATCGAGTCGCCGGTGCGCCACATCCTCGTGCGCCACGAGCAGGGCGCCGGCCACATGGCCGAGGGCTACGCCCACGCCACCGGCCGCCCCGGCGTCGTGATGATCACCTCGGGGCCCGGCGCCACCAACGGGGTCACCGCGCTCTGCGACGCCTACATGGACTCGATCCCGATCGTGTGCATCACCGGCCAGGTCCCCTACGCGGCCATCGGCACCGACGCCTTCCAGGAGTGCGACACCACCGGCATCACCATGGCGGTCACCAAGCACAACTTCCTGGTCACCGAGGCCCAGGACATCCCTCGCATCATCCACGAGGCCTTCCACATCGCCACTACCGGGCGGCCCGGCCCGGTGCTGGTGGACATCCCCAAGGACATCGTCGATCCCCGCAACCCTCGTTCGGCCATGACCTGGTACGAGCCCACCGACGACATCATGGAGCTGCCCGGTTACCGGCCCGCCACGGCCGGCGATCCCGAACTGGTGCGGGTCGCCGCCGAGATGATCTGTGCAGCCGAGCGCCCCGTTCTCTACGTCGGCGGCGGGATCCTCAAGTCCCGGGCCGCGGCCGAGCTGCTGACCCTCGCCGAGCTGATCGACGTGCCGGTGGTCACCACCCTCATGGCTCGGGGATGCTTCCCCGACAGCCACGAGCTGTGCCTGGGCATGCCCGGCATGCACGGCAACTACACCGCGGTCACGGCCATGCAGCGCTCGGACCTGCTGATCGCGCTCGGCGCCCGCTTCGACGACCGGGTCACCGGCCGTCTCGACGGCTTCGCGCCCGACGCCAAGGTCATCCACGTGGACATCGACGCGGCCGAGTTGGGCAAGGTCCGGATGCCCGACGTCGCCATACAGGGTGACTGCAAGCTGATCATCTCCGACCTGATCGAGGCCGTGCGGGCCTGCGGCGGGGCTGAGGCCCAGGCCGACCGCCGGGCCTGGCGCTCGACTATCAGCGGCTGGCAGGAGCGTCACCCGCTGACCTACGAGCAGTCCGAGCCGGGCGAGCTGCTCAAGCCCCAGTACGTGCTGGAGGTCCTGCGAGACTCCACTCCCGACGACACCATCGTCACCTCCGGGGTGGGCCAGCATCAGATGTGGGCCAGCCAGTACTGGCGCTTCGACCATCCCTACACCTGGATCAACTCCGGCGGCCTGGGCACGATGGGCTTCTCCGTTCCGGCCGCCATCGGGGCCAAGGTCGGGATGCCGGACCGGATGGTGTGGGCCGTCGACGGCGACGGCTGCTTCCAGATGACCGCCCAGGAGCTGGTCACCGCGTCCATGGAGCGCATCCCCATCAAGGTCGCCCTGTTCAACAACGCATACCTCGGCATGGTCCGCCAGTGGCAGGAGATGTTCTACGAGGAGCGCTACAGCGAGGTGTACCTCTCCTATGAGATCCCCGACTACGTGAAGTGGGCCGAGGCCATGGGCTGCGTCGCCCTGAGGGTGGAGTCCCCCGAGGAGGTGGCCCCGGCCATCGCCAAGGCCAACGAGATCGACGACCGTCCGGTGGTGCTGGAGTTCCGCAGCTCCGCGGGCGAGAACGTCTACCCGATGGTCCCCGCCGGCCAGTCCAACTCCGACATCGTCGTCGACCCGTCGCAGCGATGACCGGTCCCGCAGTGCCGTCCGCAGAGCCGGCCGACCGGTTCCACACCATCGTCACGACGGTGGAGAACAAGCCGGGTGTGCTGGCCCGGGTGGCCGGCCTGTTCGCCCGGCGGGGCTTCAACATCGAGTCGCTGGCGGTGGCGCCCACCGCCGACGAGCGCTTCAGCCGCATCACCTTCACCGTGGACGTGGCCTCGTCGTCGCTGGATCAGGTGGTCAAGCAGCTCGACAAGCTCATCAACGTGGTGGAGATCAGCGAGCTGGCTCCGGCGGAGTCGGTCGAGCGGGAGCTGATGCTGGTGACCGTGGCCGTCGACGCGGCCGGGGGACGCCGCCACGGGCTCCTCGAGCTGATCGACGACTTCCGGGCCTACGTCCTGGACGAGGACCAGTCCCGGATGATGCTGTCGCTGGCGGCCCGGCCGGCCCGGCTCGACGAGTTCGAGGAGCGCCTGCGAGCCTTCGGGATCGAGCAGCTCCAGCGCACCGGCCGTGTGGCCCTGCC
>JAPOQG010000183.1 GCA_026710865.1 Acidimicrobiaceae bacterium | reverse complement strand
GCGGCAGGTCGTGGTGGTTCATGGCCGCCCAGATCCCGTCCAGCGTGGGGTCGTCCACGGGCAGGCCCTCGGGCAGCATCACCGATACGGCGGCCACCCACGGCCGGTCGGCCAGCGCCTCCAATTCGGCCACCGACCACTCGGGGTCACGGGCGTTGAGCACCAGAGCGGCCTTGAGCCGGTCGGTGTCGAGCACGCAGTAGTCGTCGAGGTACCGGTGGTAGGCGGCGTACAGCTCGGTCTGGATGTCGGGGTCGAGCGCGGTGGAGGCGGTGGAGAACGTCGACGGGAAGATCAGTGCGATGTCGACTCCCTCGGTGTCCATGTCGTCGAGGCGGCCACTGTTGTTCTCGTTGTTGACCTCCGGGACGGGCTTGATGTCGAAGTTGAGCTTGACCGCGCTGCCCAGGGGCCCCTGGGCGCCGCGGTCGCCCACCGCGGTCTGCTGCTCGTCGGTGCCGGTGTAGAGGTCGCGCCGGTAGGGGATCGGGGCCACGCTGAGGTGGTGCCCCTCGGTCACCTTCATGTAGTAGGGGAGCAGCTCGTCCCAGCGGTCGAGCAGCGCCGGGCTCGCGTACTTGTTCAGGGTCTCCATGTTCGGGCCGACGTGGTGGTCGGTGTCGATGAACTCGAAGCCTTCTCTCATGGTGTGGCCGCTCCTGACGGTTCGGATGTGGCTTGCGGGAACCAGCGCTCGCCGGGCGGGAAGTGCGCCGGCAGCGAGAACATGCCGTAGACGATGCCGACGGTCTCGGCTCGCACAGCGTTCTCGTGGTCGAGGGTGTAGTCGGGCAGCCGGCGCAGCACGCCCTGCAGCGCGACCTGGATCTGGCGCCGGGCCAGGTTGGAACCCAGGCACCGGTGGGCGCCGAGGCCGAAGGTCACGTGACGGTTCGGGAACCGGTCGAGAACGATGCGGTCGGGATCGTCGAACACCGATTCGTCGCGGTTGGCCGAGGCCCACACCATCAGCACCAGGTCGCCCTTCCTGACATGGCGATCCCCGATGACCACGTCCTTCTTGGCCGTTCGAGCCATCGCCATCTGGGGAGCCTCGAAGCGCAGGAACTCCTCGACGGCGGAGGTCATCAAGGAGGGCTCCTCTATGAGGCGTCGCCTCAGGTCGCGGTCGTTGTCCATCTGGATGAGAGCGTTGGAGATGGCCGAACCAGTGGTGTCGAAGCCTCCCTGGACGATGAGGGTCGCCATCTCCTTGACCTCGTGGTCGGTCACCGGCCGGCCGTCGACGGTGGTGTTGAGCATGTAGGAGATCATGTCGTCGCGGGGTGACTTGCGCCGGGCCGTGATGGTGTCGCGGATGGTCTGGGCCACGAACTGGAGCCCCTCACGCACGTTGACCCGCCGGGGGCTGTCCTGGCGCAGGAACACCACCTGGTGCAGCGGGACGGAGAACTCCTTCCACAGCTCCACGGGCAGCCCGAGCTTGTAGAGCGTGGTCATGGCCGGGACCGGGTCGGCGAAGTCGTGCACGAAGTCGCACGAGCCGGTCTCGATGAAGTCGTCGATGGCGGCGTGCACGAACCGCTCGATCACCGGGGTGATGCGGTCGACGGCCGCGGGCGACAGCATCGGGTGCAGGACCTTGCGGAAGGCCAGGAACTCGGGCGGGTCCATCTCGGCGGGAATGGACTTCTGCCCTACGTTCTTTTTGGGCGGGATCACCAGGGTCTCCGCGGAGGAGAACGTCTCGTCGTCGGTGGCCACCTGGCGGATCTCCTCGTACCCGGTCAGCACCCAGAAGCCGCCGTGGCTGGCCGTGCGAGCCACCGGACACTCCGAGCGCAGACGGGCCAGCTGAGACCACGGATCAGCCACGAACTCCTTCGAGTGGTGGTCGAAGTCGACCTCGGCGCTCACGGTGTCATTCTCGATGCGGCTCACTTCGGGTGCCTCCCCGATGCCTCAGGCTCGCTCGGACGGTACTTCGACGCCGACAACATATCAGGATACTCAATTGCAGCTCGGGTGGTCGGCTCAGGCGACGGTGCCGGAGGTGGCCGCGAGGATCGCGCTACTCGTGGCCGCGGCCGTCACTCGGACCCGCCCACCGTTATCCGGTGGAGGGTGCGTTCGGCGTCGCCGTAGTCGTGGACTCCGTAGTGCATGGCGCACCGGTTGTCCCAGCAGACCACATCGCCGGGGCGCCACTGATGGCGGTAGACGTTGTCGGGGGTCGAGGACAGGTCGTACAGGAATCTGAGGATGGGCAGGCTCTCGCCCTCGGTGAGGCCCTCGATGGCAACCATGGCCTCGCCGGGCCGGTTGAGGTAGAGGGCGGTCCGGCCGGTGCCCGGATGGACCCGGGCGATCGGGTGGTAGTTGACCACCGGTTCGCGTTCAGTGGAGGGAAGCGTGTCCGATGTCCCGTCCATCTTCTGGACGCGCTTGGGCCGGGATCCCACGAACTTGCCCCGCCGCCCGGCGATGAGCTGCTTCATGCCCTCCGACAGGCGGTCGTAGGCGATGTACTGGTTCGAGAACATCGTGTCGCCACCGGTGTCGGGCAGGACGTGGGCCCGAGCGACCGACACCGTCGGCGGGGTCGACATGTGCGACCAGTCGGTGTGCCACGCCTCGGCCGGGGCCTTGGCCTTTCCGAAGTTCGGCACGATGGCGATCTTCGGGTAGCCCTCGAGCGAGTTCTTGGCGTAGTACCAGGGCAGGAACGGCTCGCCGAACACCTGGGCCAGGCGCATGTGGTCGTCCGGGGACAGGGGCTGGTCGCGCAGCACGAGGACGCAGTTGTTGAACAGCGCCGACCTCAGAGCCTCCTCCTCGGATGGCCCGAGGCCGGCGGTCAGGTCGATGCCGCTGAGGCTCACGCCAACGGAACCCGTGAGCGGCTGCAGGCGGATCGTCTTCTCGGTCATCGGCGGGAGTCGAGGGTATCAAGCACCGGATCGAGCTTCGAGGCCGTAGACCCGGGCGGCCGTGGTCGAGAACAGAGCCTGGCGCTCTTTGGCTGTGAGCGGGGCGGTGATCTCGAGGTAGGCCTCCACCAGGGCGGCGTAGCTCCCGAAGAGGCGGTCGATGGGCCAGTTGGTTCCGAACATGGCCCGCTCGGGGCCGAAACTGTCGATGCAATGCTGGGCCCAACGTCTGATGCTGTCGATACTCCAGTCGGGGTCGGCGCCGCTGGCCAGGGCCGAGATCTTCACCACCACGTTGGGACGAGACGCCACCCGGGTGATGCCGCGTGACCATTCCTCGAAGTACTCGCGGTCGCGCTGCACGGGCTGGCCGGCGTGGCCGAGAATCAAAGTGGCGTCGGGCCGCCGGTCGGCCAGGGCGCAGACCGCGTCGAACTTGGAGTGGGGCACCAGCACCTCGAGGCTCAGACCGGCGTCGGCGATCAGGTCGAAGCCCGCGGCGAAGGCGCTGGTCTCGATGGTGCCCGGAGAGAGCATGTCCCTGAAGCCGCGCAGCAGCCGGTGGCCGGCGTTGGCCTCGATCACCGAAGCGATGCCGGCGTCGGCGGGGTGGGCCTGCGCCACGATGGCGTCGGGGTACCCGTGCTCGTCGGCCATCGACTGCAGCCAGGCCGTCTCCAGTCCAGGCAGCCTCTCCACGCAGGACTGGATGTGCACGATCCTGCCCGGTGGGCAGCCGCCGGCCTGCGATCGCAGCTCGACGGCGGTGAACTTTGGCGCGTCGAGGCGGTGCATGCCCTTGAGGCGGGGATGGTCGAATGCCGGATCGAGATACCGCCAGTGGAGGCCCTCGATCCTGTGGTCCCAGAAGTGCACATGGGTGTCGACGAACTCCGGCACCTCACGGCCCCCCGGCCCGGAGGCCGGAGCCGGACCTGGACCGTGTGCCGCGCTCACTGCCCGCTGCCGGGGTGAAGGGCGGTGTCGGCTGTGCCGGCACTGGCGGCGCTCGCGTCCTCTTGGGTGCCCATGTAGGCCTCGATGACTCTGCTGTCGGTGTCGAGGATCGAGGGCGGGCCGGAAGCGATCAGGTCGCCGGCCTCCAGAACGTAGAGGCGGTCGACCAGCGATCGCATCACGGCCACGTCGTGGTCGATCACCACGAAGGTCATGCCAAGCTGGGACCGCAGGTTCGAGATGACCCGCACGAAGTCGCTGACCTCCCGGTGGCTCAGACCCGCGGTGGGCTCGTCGAGCAGCACCAGATGGGCCCCGAGCGCCGAGGCGCAGGCCAGCTCGGCCAGGCGGCGGGTGCCGGTGGCCAGGTTGGCGATCTGCTGGTGGGCGTGCTCTCCGAGACCCAGGTCGGCGAGAGCCGCCAGCGCCATCTGTTTGCGCTCCCGCTCCTGGCGCCGGGCCTTCGGCGTTCCCAACAGCGCTGGAGCCACACGCGTCGGGTGCTGGCGCTCAAGCGCGAGGCTCACCGCATCCACCAGCATCATGTCGCCGAACAGCCGGGCCTGCTGGAACGACCGGCCCAGCCCTAACCGCGCCCGGCGGTGCGCCGGCAGCGAACTGATGTCGCGCCCGTCCAGCAGCACCTTTCCCGCCTCGGGTCGCTGATGGCCCGACAAGGCATCGAACAGCGTGGTCTTGCCCGCGCCGTTGGGCCCCATCACCCCGACGATCTCGTGGCGATGCACGCTGATGGAGACGTCGTGCACGGCGTGGACGCCTCCATAGGACACCGAGACACCCGAGGCCACCAGCACCTCGGACGCCTCGCTGAAAGACCCGTCCGGCCCGGCTCCCCGCGGCGCGGTCTCCTGCACTCCCGTGGAGCGGGGCGCGGCGTCCCCGGGCCTGGGCTCAGCGCTGTCCGGGGCCAGGGGCTTGGCCGGCTCGGTCGAGGGCAGCAGCCCACGGTCGACGGCCGCGGCAACGAGCTTGTCGCGAGCGGCGAACACCAATGAGGCAAGTCCGCCCGGCAGCAGCAGCAGCACCGCCAGCACACCCATCCCCGACGACAGCAGGCCCCAGTCCTCCCCCAGTATCCGGGGGATGCCCTGGACCCAGAAGGCTCCCAGCAACGCTCCGGTGATGGTGGTCACCCCGCCGAAGATGGTCATCACAACCAACGACAGCGACTCGCCCGGGCCGAACGTGCCGCCGATGTCGCCCGAGAACGTGACCAGCAGCCCGCCGTAGAGGAAGCCGCCGAAGGAGGCGATCATTCCGGAGATCACGAAGGCGGCCAGCTTGGTCGTCCGGGGTGACACAGCCACGCTCGACGCCGACGGCTCGTTGTCCCGCACGGCGACCATCCTGCGGCCGAGGCCGCTGTGCCTCAGCCGGTGGACCACGGACATGGCGAGCGCCAGCGCGCCCAGGCACGCCCAGTAGTAGCGGATCTCATTGTCGAAGCTGATCCCGGCGAAGGTTGGACGGGGGATCGCCATCGAGGTGCCGCCGTCGCTGCCCCGATGGTTGAGCCAATCCTGTTCGAGCAACCAGCCACTGGCAGCCACCGAGAAGGCAAGGGTGATCACGGCCAGGAACAGGCCCCTGATTCGCAGCGCCGGCAGCCCGATCAGCAGCGCAACCGCCCCGCCCGCGAGCGTGGTGGCCACGATGGCGGGTCCGTGGGGAAGGCCCATCTGGTAGAGGCGGCCGCCGAGAGCGGCCCCGACGGCCACGAACGCGAACTGTCCCAGCGACACCTGGCCCGCGAAACCGGTCAGCACCACCAGCGACAGGCCCAGCACCGCGAACAGCGCGACCGCGCCCAGGAAGAACTGCTCCGACGAGGTCATCCGGGCGGGCAGGTAGGCGGCCAGCACCAGCGCGACCGACAGCAGGGTGACCTTGGCGGCCCGGATCCTGATGTTGCCGGCCAGCGCGGGCTTGAGCGGGACGATGGCCGCGGCCAGCGTCCAGGAGCTCTGCTCGGAGCCGCGCACCACCGAGCCGAGGCCCTTCTTCATCAGGAAGCTGCCCCCGATGGCCACCAGCAGCACCAGCTCGAGCGCACCGCCGATCGGGTAGTTCCACAGCACGAGCGCTTCCAGCACCCCGATGGCGATGCCGGCGGCGAACACCGACGAAAGGCGGTTGAGCCCTCCGAGCATGGCTGCCGCCAGCGCCTTCAGCATCAGCTGCGGTCCGAGCGCCTGCGACAACGCGAGGGGTCTGGTCGGCCCGATGAGGATGGCGGACACTCCGGCCAGCAACCCGGCCGCCGTCCAGACCGCGAACGACACCTTGTCGATGGGGACCCCGGCAAGGCGAGCCGCATCCGTGTTCTCCGCGGCGGCCCGGCTGGCCTTGCCGAGCCGGCTGCGACCGAGGAACAGCGCCAGGGCGATCGTGAGGATGGGGACGGCCACGAGGATGGTCAACTGGCCCGGGCCCAGAAGGAGCTTGCCGATGGTGATCCGCCAGTCGAAGGGCGTCGGATAGATCTTGCCCACGATGTCGCCGCCCTTCGGCAGGAGCGCACCACCGAAGAACAGCAGTTGCGAGGCACCGATGGTGGCCACCAGCACGGTGAGGCGCGACGCCGATCGCAGGGGCCGGATGACAAGGAACTCGAACAGGCCGCCCACAGCTGCGGCGACCAGCAGGGCGATGGTCAGCGCGAGGGCGTAGGGCCATCCCAGGTTCAGCGCGAATATCGGGATCATCAACGAGGCCAGCGCGCCCATCTCGCCGTGGGCGAAGTTGATGACCCGCGACGACCGGTACACGAGGGTGATGCCCAGCCCGAGCAGCGAATAGGTGAGTCCGGTGATCACCCCGAGGATCACTACGTTCTGGGGAACCTCGAGGCCGACTAGAGGCAGCGTCATGGGCAGGGGTTCTCCTGCTCGACGAATGCCGAGTACTCGCTGAGCTGCTCATCGAAGTCCTGCTGGCTGATCCCGGCGAGAACACCCACGAAGTTGGCGCTGGCCTTGGGTGCCAGCCGGGCGTCGCCGAGATCGACGAACGCGGGCGCTTTGGCCAGGTCGAGACCGTCGCGGTCGAGGGCGGCGACCCCCACGGCAGGGCAATAGGCGACATCCTCGGACGTATTGCGCACCGTCACCTGCACCGTCGCAGTGAGTCCCTCGACCCGGACTCGCGGCTCGCCGACGTCGAGGACGGGTCGGTCGTACACCTGGATGAGGCCCAGCACCAGTCCGACCACGAAGCCGGCGGTGATCACCGCTCCGAACAGCAGTCGCCGGGTCCGGTAGTTCCACCATGGCCCCAGCAGTCGCGCTGCGAGCCGGGCGCTCGCCTCCAGCAGATCGGGCGGTGACGGGGTGGGCGCGACCGGCTGCAGGGTGTCAGCGGCACCGCGTTCGACGGGTGGTCCCGAGGCTGGACCGGGGCTGTTCATTCGTGGCTCTCCAACAGCCGGTGCGCCAACTCGTCGGCATCGAGAGCCGCGGCCGGGCCCAGCGCGCTCAACTGGCCCCGATCCATGAAGAACACGGTGTCGGCCACCGAGAGCGCCACTCCGATCGACTGCTCGACCAGAAGGATCGTCGTGCCCAGGCCGGCAATGTCCTCCACCACCTTGAGGAGTTCCGCGGTGACGGTGGGGGCGAGGCCCAGGCTGAGCTCGTCGATCAGCAGCAGTTCCGGTCCGGCCACCAGGGCGCGACCGAGGGCCACCATCTGCTGCTCACCGCCCGACAGTGTCCCGGCCCGCTGTTCCAGCCGGCGGCCGAGCGCGGGGAACACGTCGAGCACTTCCTCAAGGCGCTCCTTCACCAGGTCCTGGCTGCCCGCGAACGGGTAGGCGCCGAACCAGAGGTTGTCGCGCACGCTCAGCGAACCGAACATCGACTGCCCCGCGGCCATCAGCGTGATGCCCAACTTGGCCCGCTGTTCGGGAGGTATGCCGACCAGGTCCTGGTCCCGGAAGAACATCCGGCCCGACTGAGCGTGCAGGAGTCCGCCGATGTTGGCCAACAGGGTGGTCTTGCCCACCCCGTTGCGGCCCACCAGGGCGTGGCAGCCGCCTTGCGGGAGCGCCATGTCGACGCCGAAGAGGACCTGGATCGGCCCGTAGGAGAAGTCCAGCTCTTCGATGTGGAGCAGGGGTTCGTCATCCTCGGCGGCCTCGATCCCAGCTTCGGGCTTGCCGGCGTCGTCCGCAGTCGGGTCGGGTCGCCGGCCCTCCGCCGGCAGTGATCCAGTGTTCCCGGCGACTTGCGTGGCCGCGGTCAGGCCGGCGAGGTGCAGGGCGTGCTCACGGCGCACCATCTCCTGCACGGCCTGCTCGTCTCGCCGGTAGCCGGCCAGCGCGAAGGTCATCAGGATCAGCCCGGCCACCGCAGCCAGCGGGATGAGCACCATGTACGCGGTCCGCAGGTCGCTGGCATCCGCGATCATGCCGTAGATCACCGGCGAAGCGGCCGAGGCCAGGCTCTGGGTGACCGCATCCAACGAAGTGCCGCGGCCGCGCAGATCCGGATGCAGCACATCGACCCGGGCCGCGTTGAGAGGGGGGATCGCAGCCACCAGGAAGAGGGCCCCGAAGGACAGCAGGACCAGCATCAGGGGCGTGTAGCCCACCAGGAAAGCGGCGATGAACAGGGGAGCAGAGATCAGGCGGGCCACGCCGGCCACGCCGATGCGAGCCGACGTGTATCCCGAATGGGTGAGGAAGTCGGCGAGGTTGCCCGCGGTCAGCACACCCACCAGGCCGCCCACCGCGACCACGCTCAGCGCGGTGGTGGCCTCGGCGATGTCCAGATCGTGGTACCGGATCAGGAACGTGGGTGTCCACACGCCTATGCCACCGAAGAACAGGCTCCCGACGGCGGACGACACCAGGCTGGCGGTGTAGGAGCGACACCGCAGGATGACTCTGTAGGCCTCCGTGACCGGGATGCTCTGGTACCGGGACGGGATCACGGCACTCTCGTCGGATTCGAGGCGCTGGTGCCGGCGCTCCTGCACGCCCCGCACGGGCTCGGGCAGTCGCCAGCTCAGCAAGGCCACCACGAAGGCAGGCAGCGCGAAGAAGAAGAACGTCGCCCGCCAGCCCCAGGCCTCGCCCATCAGCCCCCCGATGGGCAGCAGGAAGAACCCGGTGAGCTGACCCATCTGGTAGATGCCCATCACCTTGGAGCGCTGGTTCACCGGGTAGTAGTCGGCCAGCAGCGACTGCGAGGTCGGGTTGTCGCAGGGATCCCAGAGGCCAAGCACCATCCGACCAAGCAGCAGCATGACGAACCCGCTGGCCAGGCCGGTGAAGATCATCGTGACGCCCCAGGCGGCCGTTCCCCAGGCGATGATCCTGGTGCGGCTGTAGCGGTCGGCCAGCGCGCCGAAGGGCACGGTGCCCAGGGTGACGCTGATCAGGTAGGAGCCGCTGAGGATTCCCAGCGCGGTGTCGGACAGGCCGAACTCCCGCTTGAGCAGGGGGAACATGGACGACAGCAGGAACTGGTCGCTCACGTTGATCGTGTAGACGGCCGTCAGCAGCACCAGCGGCCACTTGGCGACGCCCACCAGCTTGCGGGTGACATGGAACTTGGGACGCGGGGTGAGCGTCGGCGTCAGCGACGAGATGCGCTCAGTTGTGGCCGGTGTCACCAGCATTGTCTTCGCCCATCGTCCAGGCCCGCGAGCTCGCGCATCCCAAAACCACAAACAGTATACTAAACTCGTTGTGGCTGACATGACCGTCGGTGAGCGCCTGCTGGGCTTGATAGCTGGGTCCCAGGGGGCGCTCTTCGGTGTTCCGGGCGGCCAGACCCTCCCCCTGTACGCCGCCTCCAACAGCGCAGCCGTTCGCCACGGGACGGTCAGGAGGGCCGCCTATGGGTGACCTGTGCCCAGGGCCGTGTTCGTGAGTCTTGACGAGGTGTTGGGCTGCTCGGCAGGAGCCGGTTCGTGAGCTTTGACGAGGTGCAGGGCGGGTTGCGGTTCCCGGAGAGTCCCCGGTGGCACGAGGGCCGCCTCTGGTTCTCCGAGAAGCGAGCCGGGCGGGTGGTACGCCTCGACCCCGAGGGCCCGACTCCGGTGGCGGAGGTGTTGGCCGATCCGGGAGGCCTGGGCTGGTCGCCGAGCGGCGACCTGCTCGTAGTCTCGATGGGGGACCGCCGCCTTCTGCGAGTCGGTCGCGGCCAGGTGAGTGAGGTGGCGGATCTGGCCTCTCTCACCCGGGGCAAATGCAACGACATGGTCGTCGATGGCCGGGGAAGAGCCTATGTGGGCGACTTCGGTTACGACCTCGCCCGAGGGGAGCAGCCCGCCGCCGGACACATCGTGTTGGTGGATGGTTCTGGCGTGGCCCGGGTCGTGGCCGACGACCTGGGATTCCCCAACGGATCAGTGGTCACCGCCGATGACCGGGAGCTGATAGTGGCGGAGTCCTCCGCCGGCCGGCTCACCGCCTTCGCCATCGGCGACGACGGCAGCCTCCACGGCCGCCGCGTGTTCGCCGATCTGGCCGGCGGCGTCGCCGACGGCATCTGTCTCGACGCCGAAGGAGCGGTCTGGTATGCCGACCCGCTCGGTTGCGAGGTGGTTCGGATCGCCGACGGCGGCCGTGTCCTCGACAGGATCTCGACCGGCGACGAGGGTGCGTTCGCGTGCGTGCTGGGAGGCGACGACGGCCGGGCGTTGTTCGTGTGCACGTACTCGGAGGCCGCGTCCGCCGATCCTGCCGGCCCGCCGGTCGGCCGGATCGTGGCGACCCGTGTTGCCGTGCCCTCCGGTGGTTCGCCTTGACACTGCGACCCAGCCGGCCGTCCCGTCGTCTGCGGGAAGGGCTCGCCCCCGAGCAACGGAGGCGCCTGAGCCTGGCCCTGGTCCTCGCCGGAACGCTCGTCGGATTCCTCGACTCCAACGTCGTCAATGTCGCCCTCCCGTCGATCGCCGTTGGTCTCGACGCCGACACCGGGATCGAGTGGGTCGTCACCGCTCACCTGCTGGCGCTCGGTGTCACCCAGGCACCGAGCGGGTGGCTGGCTGACAGGTGGGGGCTGCGTCCGGTCTTCTTGGCGGCGGTCGGCGGGTTCGCGGCGTTCGCAGTCCTGGCTGCGGCCTCTCCCAACCTGGTGACTCTGGTGGTTGCCCGCATCGGGCAAGGCCTCTGCAGCGGGGCCACGCTCGTCGTCGGGACGTTGCTGATCTACGAGATGACGCCGCCCGAGACCCGGGGACGCGTCATCGGCTATACCGGCGGACTCTTCATGATCGCTCCGGCGCTGGGCCCGCTGCTCGGCGGCTGGGTCGTCACCGTCACCAGTTGGCGGTGGCTGTTCCTCGGCTTCGCCCCCGTCTGCGTGCTGCTGCTCCTGGCAGCTGTGCGCTTCGTTCCCGCCAAGTCGCCAGGTGAGCGACGTCCGATGGACTGGAACGGCACCCTGCTCCTCACCCTGTCGCTGGTCGGGTTCCTGACGGCCTCCTCCTACGTCTCCGATTGGGGACTGTCGTCGCCCCTCTTCATCGTCACCATGGTCCTGTCGGTGATGATCTCCGCCGGCTTCTGGCTGCGGGCGTCGCGCACGCCCCACCCGGTCATCGATCCAAAGCTCTACAGTTCCCGGGACTTCTCGCTGTGCATGGTGGTCGTGGGGACTCTGGCCATGGCCCAGTTCGCCCGGCAGGTCTTCGTCCCCTTGGAAATGCAGGCCGTGCGCGGCCTCAGCCCTGTCGGTGCGGGCGCGGTGCTGACTCCCAGCGCGCTTCTCGCCGCGGCCACCATGCCCCTGACTGGACGAGTCACTGACCGCTTCGGCGCCAAGCCGCCCATCGTCACCGGGATGTCGCTGGCCGCGGTCGCCACCGGTCTGCTGGCGACGACAGACCCCTCGACCCCTCTCTGGCTGGTCGTGGTCTTCATCGCCGGATCCGGCGTCGGGGTGGCCATGGTGGCCATGCCGAGCACACTGCTCAGCCTCAGCGCGGTGGCCCGCCGGCTGCGAACCCAGGCCTCGGCGGTGAGGAACCTCACCGGCCGGGTCGCAGGCGCACTGGGAACTGCGGTGATTGCCACGGTCATCGTGAGCGATGTCGGGAGCCTCACGGAGATGGGCACCACGCCGGAGGTGCTGGCCAGGGCTCAGGATGCCTACAACAACGGGTTCTTGGCGGCCACTGCGATCATGGTGGCCGGAGTGGTGATGTCGCTGGGCTTGACGAACCGCCGCCCGAGCGACGACGACGAAGCGGAGCTTCATGAACAATGAGCCGTCGCCCGTCGCCGGAATGGAGTGGCGATGACGGATGAGCCGTTCGTCGACACCCATGTGCACCTCTGGGATCGATCAGTGTCCGGGTTGCGGTGGGCGTGGCTCGACGCGGGGTTCTCGGGCTACCGGTTCGACAGCGGCGACGGCTACAGCAATGCGAGGTACCTGCCGCCGGATCTGATGGTGGAAGCCGAAGGCACCGGCCTGGGCGGCGTCGTGGGCGTGCACTGCGCCGAGCCGATCCCCGACCCGGAAGTGGAGACCGCCTGGCTCGAGCGTGTCGGCGACGGCCACGGCCTTCCCGATGTCACCGTGGGCCGCTGCGAACTGGACCAGCCCGACATCGCCGGCTTGCTGGAACGCCATTCTCGCCACGCGCGGTTGCGGGGGGTGAGGGACCTGACCGCCTATGAGCGCCTTACGGCGGACGGCGCCGCGACGGCCTTGGAGACGGCCGCCGCGCTGGGCATCTCCGTCGAGGTGAGACGCTCCCACGATCAACTCGGTGTCGTGGCCGAGATCGCCCACCGCTGGCCCGGCGTCCCGGTCGTGTTGAGCCACGCCTGCTTGCCGCCCGCACGGGACGCTCGGAGCCTGGCCTCGTGGTCGGCTGCCCTGGGCAGGCTGGCGGGAGGGACCGAGTCCGTGGTGTGCAAGCTCTCGGCGGTGGCCGGCCGCGGCGATCCCGACTGGACCACCGGGAGCATCCGGCCCTGGATCCTGGCCGCGGTGGAGGCCTTCGGACCCGATCGCTGCATGCTCGGCTCGAACTGGCCCGTCGATCGGCGCTACGGCTCCTACCGCAAGCTCATCGACGCCTATCGCGACGTTCTGTCGGCGCTTGACCCCGCCGACCGGCAAGCGATCCTGGCCGGGACCGCGCGGCGCGTCTACCGGATCGACCCGGAGGATGACAGCCAGTATATTGGCATGTAAACCGCCACTTTGTAGGCATATAGTGGCGACGGTTGTGATCACGACTGGCGGGTTCGCCTTCGAGCGGCCTGACGGCGTGTCGGTCGTCCCGGTCACGGCGCTGGGTCCCTAGGACCGCGCCGATGGGCGAGAGCCGCCGCGTTGGCGCCGTGCCGAGCCCTGTCTTGTTCGTCTCGCTCCAGAGCCG
>JAPOQG010000137.1 GCA_026710865.1 Acidimicrobiaceae bacterium | reverse complement strand
GTGTCGGTGAAGCGGTCGCGCACGTGGCCGTACTGCTCGCCGCCGTCGACGGTGAGGCACTCGCCGGTGACCGCCTCGGCCTCGAGGAGGTATCGCACCGCTCGACCGGCTTCCGCGCCGCCGGCCCAGCGACCAAGCAGCGTGCGGCACCGCAGCCTCTCGATCTGCTCGGGTCCGAACTTGGAGGGCTCGATGGTCGGTCCGAGCGCGACGGCGTTGCAGCGCACGGTCGGCGCGAGCTCGACCGCCACCTGGCGGGTCAGGGCCAGCAATGCGGCCTTGGCCACGCTGTGGGCAGCCCGTCCGGGCCACGGCTGCCAGGCCGACAAGTCGACGATGTTGACCACCGCTCCGCCGCCCCGCTCAAGCATGGACGGAGCGACCGCGTTGGTGAGATGGAACGGTCCGTGCAGCACCACATCGAGGGTCTGGTGCCAGGTGTCGGTGTCAGCGGTGGGGAACTCGTCGCGGGCGAACCACGAAGCGCTGTTGACCAGGGCATCGACCGGCCCGAGACGGCCGGCGACATCGGTGGCCAGCCGGACCGCCTCAGCGGGGTTGGCCAAGTCGGCTCGGAAGGCGCCGGCGTCGACACCGCAGTCCCGCAGCTCCCCGACGGTCCTGGCCGCCTGTTCGGCGGACTGGTGGTAGGCGATGGCGACCTTGGCGCCAGCGGCCGCCAGCGCGACCGCGATGGCCCGGCCGACGCGGTGCGCGCCGCCGGTCACCAGAGCGACCCGTCCCTGAAGCTCCATCCGCCACAGCATGGCACGGCGCCTGCGGCCCGGTTCCAGCCGGGCGCCGATGCGGGCCGCGGCGTCGCCTGTACGGGCCGGACTCGCTCGCCTGCCCGCTCGGCCTCTAGGCGGAGTCCCGCACCACCAACTCGACGGGCAGCACCACGGGGTCGCGCTGCTCTCCCGGCTCGTCGATCAGCCCTTGGAGGGCGGCCGCGACTGCGGCTGCGAACAGGCCGGCATCGAGGCGGATCGTGGTGAGCGACGGGGTCACGAAGCCGGCCGGCTCAATGTCGTTGCAGCCGATGACCCCGATGTCCTCGGGAACTCGCCGGCCGCGCGCTCGAGCCGCGCCCACGGCGCCGATGGCCACCAAGTCGTTGCAGGCCAGTATCGCGTCGAGATCGGGCTTGAGCTCGAGCAACTGCTCCAAGCCCGCCGCGCCGCCCTCGACCGTCGGCTGCACCCGTACCATCTGGGACCCGGCGCCGGCGCCGAAGGTGCCGTCCTTGTCCTCCTCGCCCGGACAGAGGGCATAGGACGACGAGACCGATCCGATCATGCCGATGCTGCGCCGCCCGGTATCGAGCAGATGCCGGACAGCGAGCCGGAAGCCGGCGTCGAGGTCGAACATCACGCCTGTCGCGTTCCGGGCCTCGACAAGGCTCCCGACCGCGACGATGGGCAGGCCGCGGCGGCTGTAGTCGGCCAGCTGAGGCGACGAGTCCCTCACCGGGATCACGATCATGCCCTCCACCGCATGCGACCACAGCGACTGCAGGACCGCGCCCTGCCGGTCGGCATCATCGTCGGAGCTCGCGAAGAACATGCTGCGCCCCTGCTCCCGGAACGAGTCCTGGGCGCTCGCAGCCAGCGCCAGCACCAGCGGGTCGGCGAGGTTCCTGACCACCAGCCCGACCGTGCCGCTGCGGCGGGTGATCAGGCCGCGGGCCAGCAGATTGGGCCGGTAGCCCAACTCCTCGATGGCGTCGAGGATCCGCTGGCGGGTGGCCTGCGAGTAGCCCCCCTCGTCGTTCACGACCCTCGACACCGTGCGCGGCGCCACGCCGACCCTGCGAGCGACATCGTGAAGCGTCGCCGCTCTGCCGGAACCGCCGGCTCCAGGAGCCTCGCCTTCGGCAGGGTCTAGCTCGACGTCATCCATTGATCACCCCGAGGCCGGCCCAGCGGCCTTCCGTACACAGCTGTCGATGGTACTCATTCGCATCGTCGAGGGACGGTCCGGCGGCTCGGCGGGACGAGCAGGGCGCCCTCCGCTCAGGCCGACTCGCGTACCACGAGCTCGACGGGCACGGCGACGGGCTCGGGGCTGAGACCCGGCTCCTCGATCAGCCGGTCCAGCGCCGTGGCCACGGCCTCGACGAGTTGTTCGTGAATGGGACGCACAGAAGTGAGCGCAGGGACCACCAGCTCGCCGAGCCCCATGTCATCGGCAGAGACGACCGCCATCTGGGCGGGAACCCGGATGCCCAGGTCCGCGGCCCCGCGGATCGCCCCGGTCGCCATGAGGTCGTTGTGCGCCACCACGCCGTCCACACCGCTGAATCGCTCAATGAGGTCGCGCAGGGCGGCCCCGCCCCCCTCGATGGTCGCCTCAGCCCGCACGATCGCGCCCTCGACGCCGGCGGCTTCCACAGCCGCAAGGAAGCCGCGCTCGGTGGGGCTGCCGCCCGCCGACCGGACCGGGGGGCCGATCATCCCGATCCGGCGCAGCCCCGACCCGGCCAGGTGGTCGACCGGCACCCGGGCCACCATCTCGAAGTCGAGGCCCACGCAGGCCACGTTGGGCGTGTGGACACAGTCGCCGACCACCACTACAGGCAAGCCCCGACGGGCGAGGCGGGACACGTCGTCGGGCCGGTCCACCGCTCCAAGGACGACAACCCCCTCCACCGGCAGAGACCAGAACGACTCCAGCACTTCGCCCAGCCGCCCCCCGCCGCCGTGCGAGCCCGCCAGCAGCACGACCCGGCGGTCCTCGCCGATGCCGTGCTGGAGGCCATCGGCCAGCCCAGCGAGCACCGGGGCGTTCAGGTCGCGGCCGACCAGACCGACGAGTCCGGCGCGGGCAGCTCCACCCGTCAAGCGCTTCGACCAAGCTCGTCCATCTGTCACCAGTCGGTCACTCCCACGTACGCAAAGCCATGCGAATACTTCGAATTATTCTACGGCCGCTGCACGCCAACGTTGGCGCAGCCGGTTTGGAGCAGGACGAGCCCGAACCGGAGGTCAGAGGCCCGGTGTCAGGAACCGGGCGACACGGACCGGCTGTCAGGGGCCGGTGGAGCGACCTCGCAGGATGTCGTCGAATCCCCGAATCAGCGTGTGGTCGGTCTCCTGCACGTCTTCGGGACTGGCCGCGAAATAGCCGGTGGCCATCCCCATGTCGGACGCGGCGTCCAAGAACTCCGGGACGCTCGACAGGTACAGGCAGTCGTAGAGATCCACCGACATCACCCGGCGGGTCGCCTCGAACAGCGGCCGCTCCGGTAGCGCGGCGCCCACCTCGCCGCTGACCAGCCACGACGACACCGAGTCCTCGAGCTGCGCCATGCGCCTGAGCCGCATCCCCCACTCCCGCGGCTGGTTGCCTACGGCCGCGACCGGCAGGCCCCGGGCGGCGACCCGGTCGAGGAACGGGTGCAGGCCCGGCACCAGCTTGAACGACGACAGGTAGCGGGTCTCCACCTCGCGCCCGATCGGGCCCAGGCCCAGGTCGCTCCAGAACTCCTCGGGAGTCAGCCGGCCCAGCACCAGCTTGCGGTGCCGGTCGCGCACCAGCTCGGCGTCCACATCAGGGTTCTCGGCCAGGATCACGGGCAGCAGCAGGCCCTCCAGCGGGCGGGTGGGCCGCACGATCACGCCGTGCACGTCCACCACCAGCAGGCGCAGCAGTCGCTTGCGAGGTCTGCTGGCCTCGGCCTCGCGGGCCGCGGCCCGCTGCTGGCGCCGGCGGGTGGCCCTGCGGCCCCTGCCCTTGGGGGTTCGCACCAGGGTCACCAGCCACGCCACCGCCAGGCCCAGCACCACGACGCCGAAGCCGAGGGCTGCGGCCCGGGCGAGGTTGAGCCACAGGGGCGCGACGGTGTCCTTCACCGTGTTGGAGGCACCGATCTCCACCCGCGGATCCCCGTACGAGAACCGCCACGTGGCCGTGGAGCCCTCGATCTCCGGCTCGACCGCCGCGGGCTCCTCCGGCGACGCCGCGCCGGAGCCGGTGGAGGCGCTGAAGTCGTCGTCGGAGTCCAGCAGTGTCACAGAGAACTGCAGGCCCAGGGAGTCCTGGGGCCGGCCCGCTTCGGCGATCAGGTCCTCCAGCGGCCGGCCGAAGGGCTGGCCGTCGAAGATGCCGGCCAGGGCGCCGTCGCTGAAGGCCCCGATCGGAGGCGTGGGGTCGACCACGATGCCGAACTCGTAGGCGCTCTGGGCGAAGGACCGGGTCTGCTCGAGGACGACCTCCGAGAAGATCACGTCCGCTCCGGCGACCTCGGCGAGCACGGCGGGAAGCTGTGACGCCGACTCGAACCCCTTGACCGCCCGGACCTCGACGCCGCCGTCGCTACGGGAGATCGGACCGTCCACAGTCCAGCCGGCGTCGCGCACGTCGTCCAGGCGCAGCCCGTCGGCCAGTTCGGGCACGCGGGCCACCGCGTCGGCGTCGGCAGCGAGCACCACCGTCACCACTCCCGAGCCGTCGTCGTCGATGTCCACCACCACCGCGGTGTCCACCCGGCAGGCGGCGGCCAGCACGGCCAGCGCGGCGACCAGCAGCACCGTCCGGCACCCGACCGCGATCCGGCCGCCGGCACGTCGCCCCATCACTCCCCCGCCACTTCGGGCATCAGCGTCCGGAACCGGGAGAACACGGCTCCAGCCCGCAGCCCTCGCTCGGAGGCAGCCCCGAGCGGGAGCTTAGAAGTGGCCCTCGCCAGCGGTCCGCTCTAGCTCGGGCTCGGGCGGCTCGAACCCCTCGATGGCCCGGAACACCACGACGAGCCCGCCCTCGTTGAGCGGATCGGGCTCCACATCCACGATGACGATCTCGCCGGCGCGGAACTCCTTGTGCAGCAGCCGCTCCGACAGCGGATCCTCCACCAGCCTTTGGATGGCCCGGCGCAGCGGCCGCGCCCCCAGCGTGGGGTCGTAGCCCGTGGCGGCCAGATGGTCCTTGGCCGCGTCGGTGAGCTCCAGGCCCATGCCCTGGCCGGCCAGCTGGTCGGCGGTGCGCACGATCATCAGGTCGACGATGCGGCGCACCTCCTCCTGGGTGAGTTCGTGGAACACGATCACGTCGTCGATGCGGTTGAGGAACTCCGGCCGGAAGTGCTGCTTGAGCGCCTCCTGCACCTTGGCCTTCATCCGCTCGTAGGTGACCCGCTCGTCGGCCCTGGTGAATCCCAGGTTGGCCTTGCGCAGATCGGCGGTGCCCAGGTTGGAGGTCATGATCAGCACCGTGTTGCGGAAGTCCACCGTGCGGCCGTGGCTGTCGGTGAGCCGGCCCTCCTCGAGGATCTGCAGCAGCGTGTTGAACACGTCCGGGTGGGCCTTCTCGATCTCGTCGAAGAGCACCACCGAGAACGGCTTGCGCCGGACCCGCTCCGTGAGCTGGCCGCCCTCCTCGTAGCCGACGTACCCGGGCGGCGAGCCGATCAGCCGGCTCACGGTGTGCTTCTGCATGTACTCGGACATGTCCAGGCTGATGAGGGAGTCCTCGTCGCCGAACAGGAACTCGGCCAGGGTCTTGGCCAGCTCGGTCTTGCCCACCCCGGAGGGGCCCAGGAAGATGAACGAGCCGCTGGGACGCTTGGGATCCTTGAGGCCGGCGCGGGTGCGGCGGATGGCCTGGGAGACGGCGGAGATGGCGTCGTGCTGGGACACCACCCGCTTGTGCATCTCGTCCTCCATGCGCAGCAGCTTCTTGGTCTCCTCCTCGGTGAGCTTGTAGACCGGGATCCCGGTCCACAGCGACAGCACCTCCGCGATGGCCTCCTCGTCAACCTCGTCGAAGAGGTCCACGCCCGCGGCCTTGGCCTCGCCCTCGAGGGTCTCGCGCCGGGACAGGAGCTGCTTCTCCTTGTCGCGCAGCTCGCCGGCGTCCTCGAAGCGCTGCTCCTCGACCGCGTCCTTCTTGCGGGAGATCACGTCGGCCAGCTCGGCCTCGAGCTCCTTGAACTCCGGCGGCGTGGCCATGCGCTTCATCCGCAGGCGCGAGCCGGCCTCGTCGATCAGGTCGATGGCCTTGTCGGGCAGGTGCCTGTCGGAGATGTACCGGTCGGCGAGGTTGGCCGCGGCCACCAGCGCCTGATCGGTGATCGTGACCCTGTGGTGCGACTCGTAGCGGTCGCGCAGGCCCTTGAGGATCTCGATGGTGTGGGCCACGGTCGGCTCGTCCACGACCACCTTCTGGAAGCGGCGCTCCAGCGCGGCGTCCTTCTCCAGGTGCTTGCGGTACTCGTCGAGGGTGGTGGCCCCGATCGTCTGGAGCTCTCCCCGGGCCAGCATCGGCTTGAGGATCGAGGCAGCGTCGATGGCCCCCTCGGCCGCGCCCGCTCCGACGAGGGTGTGGATCTCGTCGATGAACAGGATGATGTCGCCGCGGCTCTGGATCTCCTTGAGGACCTTCTTGAGCCGCTCCTCGAAGTCGCCCCGGTAACGGCTGCCGGCCACCAGCGCGCCCAGGTCGAGGGTGTAGAGCTGGCGGTCGCGCAGCGTCTCCGGCACGGCGTCGGACGCGATGGACTGGGCCAGGCCCTCCACGATGGCGGTCTTGCCCACTCCCGGCTCGCCCACCAGCACGGGGTTGTTCTTGGTGCGGCGCGAGAGGATCTGCATCACCCGCTCGGACTCCCGGCCCCGGCCGATCACCGGGTCGAGCGCCTTCTCCCGGGCCAGCTGGGTGAGGTTGCGGCCGAACTGGTCGAGCACGTGGGAGCCCGACGACGACTCGCCGCCGCTGGCGCCGGTACCGGCCTTCTCGCCCTGGGACGAGCCCGACACCCCGCCGTACGCCGACAGCAGCTGGATCACCTGCTCGCGCACCCGGGCCAGGTCCGCGCCCAGCTTGACCAGCACCTGCGCGGCGACGCCCTCGCCCTCGCGGATCAGGCCCAGCAGGATGTGCTCGGTGCCGATGTAGTTGTGGCCGAGCTGCAGCGCCTCGCGCAGGCTCAGCTCCAGGACCTTCTTGGCCCTGGGCGTGAAGGGGATGTGGCCGCTGGGCGAGTTCCCGCCCTGGCCGATGATCTCCTCGACCTGGCCCCGCACCGACTCGAGGCTGATCCCTAGCGACTCCAGCGCCTTGGCCGCCACCCCTTCGCCCTCGTGGATGAGGCCCAGCAGGATGTGCTCGGTGCCGATGTAGTTGTGGTTGAGCAGGCGCGCCTCTTCCTGGGCCAGGACCACCACGCGACGGGCCCTGTCGGTGAACCGCTCAAACATCGCTCACGCCTCCCGGCCAGCAGGCTGCCTCATTGCGGCCAGTGTAACCCCGGCGGTGTGACATGAGCGGCCTCGGCCGCAGCCTGCGCTGTGACATGGGACACTCCCGCACCGGCGCGGCCGGCGCGTCGGCGAGGACCGCCGGGGGGGAGAACCCGACGGCACCCCCCGGACGGGCGCGGCCGGCGCCTGCATGACCCGAGGGCCGGATTCCCTCGCCGACCCGCGGCCCGGTCCGGGGAGCTGAGCAGGTCGGGGCGAGGCTGAGCCGGTCTCGGCCTCCAGCCGGACGGGCCGGGAGGCGGTCCGACACGCGCCCGGTCCGCCGGCGCCCCATTACCCTCGCGGCGTGGCCGACACCTCGCCCTTCGCCGTGCTGCCGTGCCTGGAGCACGACCTGCAGCGCGTCGAGGAGGAGCTGGTCGCGGCCGCGGCGGCCGACGACGACTTCGTGACCGAGCTGGCCCGCCACCTGATCACGGTCGGCGGCAAGCTGGTGCGGCCCGGCTTCTGCCTCGCCTCGTCGCTGGTGTGCGACCCCGCGCCCGAGAGCTCATCTGCGGCCGCGGTGAAGGGCGGCGCCTCGGTGGAGCTGGTCCACATCGGCTCGCTGTACCACGACGACGTGATGGACGGCGCCACCACCCGCCGCTCTGTGCCGAGCGTCAACGCCCAGTGGGGCAACCTGAGGGCGATCCTGGCCGGCGACTACCTGCTCGGGCGGGCTTCGGCCCTGGCGGCCTCGCTGGGCGCCGAGGTGGCGATGCTGCTGGCCGAGGCCATCACACAGCTGTGCGAGGGCCAGATAATCGAGCTCGAGAACGCCTACGACACCG
>JAPOQG010000177.1 GCA_026710865.1 Acidimicrobiaceae bacterium | reverse complement strand
TCGAGTCGCTGCGCGAGGGACTGCAGGCGGTGGCGGACGGGAGGCAAGCACCGAGGGCGGTCGGATCTCCCGGCGGCCGCGACGCAGCCCTAGACGCCGCAGCCGACTACGAGGCCGGGCTCGACGTGCCCTTCCACGAGCTGTTCTCAGACGAGATCCGGCACCGCATCTCAGTGCCGGGCTATCCGTTCGAGCGGCGTCGCCACTGGGTCCAACCGCTGCAACCAAAGTGACTGAGGCGGCCAGACTCGTCTGAGTTACGATGCCGTTGGCCCACACCACCGGAGAACGGGGCCCCGTCGTGACCGGTCATCCCTTCGACAGCGAGTTCGTCATCACCGGCGAGCAGCAGGAGCAGTTCCAGCGCTACGGCTTCATAAAGCTGAAGGGATTCCTGAACGGTGCCGTGGTCGGCATGCTGCAAGATCGCGTCGGCGTCGAGTTGACCCGCAGCACCACCAACGCGTTCACCCGCGGAGCCGCCCCGTTCAGCAAGGTGCAGTACGACTTCGAAGCAGCCAAGACTGACATCTTCGAGCTGCTGGAGCGCCCCTTCTTTCGGCAGACTCTGACCGGACTGACGGGACGCGATCTCTTTCTCACGTTCGAATTGTCCTTCGAAGTCGAGAAGAACGCCAGCGAGGGGCTGCCGTGGCATGTCGGCGTGCAGAGCTTCGGCTTCCAGTTCGCCGAGGAGTTCGGGTGCACGCTCTGGGCGCCGCTGCATCCCATAGATGCGAGCGGGCAGCGCGGCGGCATGGCCTACGTTCCCCGGCATGTGCTGTCGGGCCAATTCGTCTACTCGGCGGACCTGGCGGTCGTCGAAGTGCTCCGGGCCAGGGAACGGTCCGGGAGAAGGACAAGCGTGCAAGACTACGGCGATCTCAGGGCGGAGATACTGAACTCCCCGGTGATGGACGAGCTTCTCGAGGTCCACCAGGTGGAGGACGATTTCGATCCCGGTGACGTGCTCCTGTTCGACAAGACGGTCGCTCACCGGAGCATCATGCTCGGCGAGGGGGAACTGTCGCGTCGTTCGGCGTACGTGCTGCGCTTCGTCGATGCGGCCTCGCGGTACGACCTGGACCGGGCGCGGGCCCTTGAGTTCCCCGCCGAGCAGTACGGGAAAGGACTCTTCCCTTACAAGCCGGTCACCCGGCAGCACATTGAGATCGCCGAGGCCGGAGCGGAGAACGGCGACCTTCTCTCGGAGTGTGCCTACTTCAGCGACCGCGACCGGAGGCTGCTCCAGAGGGCACGCGAGGCTTGACCAGATATCGCTGCCGTCATATGCTTCCGCATATAGTCAGTCCCCCATGTGAACTAGAAGAGAAAGGGCGATGCCTGATGTCCTCCACCGAAGACCGCATTCGAGCCCTTGTAGACGAGAACCTGCAGATCGAGGGCAGGGATAAGGGTCAGCCGGTGAGCCATAGTGTCAGCATCATCGACGCGGGAGTCAGTTCCGCTGACATTGTGGCGTTCTGGAGGCTCGTCTGCGAGGAGTTCGGCATCGACATTCCGGCTGAGGAGTTCGCCGAGTTGCTCACGCCGAGCGATCTCATCGCGTACCTCGAAGCCCGCGCCGGCTGAAGGGCCTCAACGGAGCCGAACGCTGTGGCTCTTGGCCGCGGCAACTGGTGGCGACCGTACAGACAACTCGACAATGTCTCCGTCACGCTGGTCGATTTAGTTCCCAGCGAAGTCAACGAGCAGGCTGCATGGCAGTGGCTCGACGACGATGAGCGTGCCCGAGCCCGCCGCTTCCAGCATGCAGGGGCCCGGCGCCGATACGTTCTGTGCCGCGCGTCGTTGCGCTCGCTGCTGAGCAGCGCGCTCAACTGCCGCAACCAGCATCTGGCCTTCGGCGCCGGCGAGCACGGCAAGCCCTCCGCCACGGTCAATGGGCACCAGACCTCCGTCGAGTTCAACGTCAGCCACAGCGGCCAGCACGGCCTGATCGCGCTCGCGCCCCGGCGACGGGTGGGAGTCGATGTCGAGGAGCGGGTTCCGCAGCGCAATCTCGATGTGCTGGTCGAGGCGGTCCTCGGCCCATCCGAGAGAGCCGAAGTCAACGCGGTCACCCGAGATCGACGGCTTCATCTGTTCCTCGATCTGTGGACCACGAAGGAGGCGCTGAGCAAGGCTCACGGCATGGGTCTCTCGCTGGACGTCTCCGGATTCGAGATTCCAGCCACCATGCGTAACGGCTCCCGCCGCGGCGTCTTCCGGTTCCCCGACATGCCCGATATGGCATGGCAAGTCGAGAACATCGGCAGCGATCAGTTCGCGGCCGCGATCGCCTACGAGAGGGACAGGCGATGCCAGCCCCTCGATTCCTTCGGCGACGTGTTCCCCGGAGTGTGGTCGCCAGGAGACTGGGACTGATCCGTCGCGCCAGCTCGCGCTCTCTCGGCGCGCCGGAGCCGATTTGGGTACGTTTCGACAATGGTAGGCGATTGGACTGTCACCAACGGAGCCGCTCCGATCCCCGAGGGGATGCTGGCCGCGGCCGCCGCCGCCCAAGCCACGCTGGGCGGCAAGCTCGAGACGCTGCGAGCCCTCCGCGAGCCGTTCGGCAAGACTTCCGGTCCCGCGGCCGGTGATCGCTGGATCTCTCACGCCGTGCCGCCGGCAGTCGCATCCGGCGCTGCAACCGCGCCAGATGCGTCGCCGAGCGAGGGACTGGCCCGGTCAGGCGACGACCTCGCCGGCCTGAGCGCGGCGGGGCTGCTTCGGGGCTACCGGAACGGGGCGTTCGACCCGGTCGAGGTGGTCGACGCCTGCCTGGCCCGCATCGACCGCTCCGACGACGCCATCGGCGCGGTCGTGACCGTCGACAGCACCGCCCGCCATCAGGCCGCCCGCTCGGCCGAGCGGTGGCGCAATGGAGACGCCGGGCCACTGGAGGGCGTGCCCGTCGGGGTGAAAGACATAATCGACACCCGCGGGCTGGCCACCGAGGCCGGATCAACGTTGTTCGCCGGCCACGTCCCGGCGTCGGACGCCACCGTCGTGGCCCGGCTGCGGGAGTCCGGCGCGGTGATCCTGGCCAAGACCACCACCCCTGAGTTCGCCTTCGGCGACGAGTCCGGCGACGGGGTGGCAAACCCCGGCGCGCCGGGACGGTGGGCAGGGGGAAGCTCGTCGGGGTCGGCCGCGGGCCTGGCGGCCGGGCTGTTCCCGGTGGCGCTCGGCAGCGACACCGGCGGGTCCATCCGGGTCCCCGCCTCCTACTGCGGGGTCACCGGGATCAAACCGACGTTCGGGCGTGTGCCCCGCGACGGCGTCTTCGGCGTGTCCTGGACGCTGGATCATGTGGGTCCCATGGCCCGCACCGTCGAGGATCTGGGGCTCGTCCTGGGAGTGATCGCAGGCGGATCCCGCGCCGATCCGTACACCTCCGATCGGGGTGTGCCCGACTACGGCCGGCTGGCCGGATCGGTCAATGGCCTGAGGGTTGGAGTGGTCGAGGGATGGCTGGCCGCGGGCTGCTCGCCTGGTGTGGATGCGGCCCTGTCCGGCGCGCTGGCCCGGCTGGAGGAGCTCGGTTGCACGATCGAGCCGGTCCCGTTCCGGTGCGCGGAGCTGGCGGGGATCGCCGCCTGGGTCATCACCGTGGTGGAGTTCGCCGCCCACCACGCAGCAAACATGAATCGCATCGACGAGTTCACCCCCTCGGCGGCCGGCCGGCTGGCAGCCGGAGCCCGGACCAGCGCCGCGGACTACCTGAAGGCGCTGCGAACCCGCAGCCTGGTACAGAGCGACATCGACGCGGCGTTCGAGCGGGTGGACGTGCTGGTGACCGCAGCCACGCCGACCACGGCACCCGACCCGGCCACGTTCTTCGACGACGGCGACCGTCTGTGGCTCGACAAGGTCGCCCGATCATTCCTGCCGTTCAACCTGACCGGACAGCCCGCGCTGGTGATGCCGGTCGGCCAGGACGAGGGCCGCCCGGCCGCCATTCAGATCGTGGCGCCACCCCACGCCGACGCCCTGTGCCTGCAGCTCGGCACAGGCCTCCAAGGAGCGCTGCCGATCCGCTAGGAGTGCGACCTCGGATAGTCCCATAGCAGTGATTCGGCAATACATTTCAATCATTGGTGGTGTATCATAAGGACGACTGGCATATGATAGGTGGAGTTCGGACCCGAGTCTGGAAGGAGTGGTGCCATGGCAGCCGCAGACATGCCCCCGCCAGCCGTGCCGACGGACACGCTGGCCACAACCAAGGACTTGCAGGTGCTCGAATCCAGGTTGATCGCCGTGATCCACAAGGAGATCGCGGATCTGACCAAGACGATGATGAGGGTCGCCTTGATGATGGTGGCCGTCTTCGCAGGAGCACTGGTAACCGTCGCCCTCGTCGTCTAGGGGCGAGCTCCTGCGCCGGGGTCGACTGACTCTCCCGATATGAGGCTGCCCGAGCCGGCGAACTAGATTCCGCCAGGAACCGCACCCACGCGCTCAGACCTACCGGAGACCACGAACCATGACGGTTCTGACCGACGAACTCCTAGCCAGCTTCGACGACTCGGTCGGGCCGGTGGACAAGGCCAGGCTGTTGCCGCCGGTGCTGTACACGTCGCCGGAGTTCTACGAGTTCGAGCGGCGGGCCATATTCCAGCGGGAATGGCTCTGCGTGGGCCGCGTCGACCAGTTGAAGGAGCCGGGCGACTACCGCTGCATCACCATCGCGGGCGAGCCGCTCATCGCGGCCCGGGACTCCGGCGGCGAGCTGCGGGTCATGTCCGCGGTGTGCCGGCACCGGGGCATGGTGATAGCCGAGGGATCGGGCAACTGCCGCCGGTTCACCTGCCCCTATCACCACTGGAGCTACGGGCTCGACGGGACGCTGCTCGGAACCCCGGCCATGGACCGGGCCGTCGACTTCGACCAGTCCGAGCACCCGCTCCCCCAGCTCAAGGTTGAGATCTGGCAGGGGTTCATCATGGCCAACTTCGACCACGACGCCAGCGCCTTCGGTCCGACCATGACCAAGATCGACCAGCTGCTGACCAACTACGGGCTGGAGTCCACAACCACCATCGAGGGCAAGACGATCCCGGACCTTCCCTGGAACTGGAAGGTCATGATGGAGAACTTCAACGACCCCTACCACGCCAGCCGGCTCCACGGGCCGCTGCAGACGTTCGCTCCCAGCCACATGAACGACTTCCTCGCCTGGGACGACGACGACGGCGCCATCGGCCGCATCCAGCACTTCACCGACATCGACAGCTCGTTCAATCCCACCCAGCGCTGCCTGCTGCCGGTGTTCGCCAACCTCACCGAGGAGCAGCGCAAGCGGGGCGGTTTCGTGCTCATACCCCCCACCCTGACCCTGGCCATCGTTCCCGACGAGGTGGCCTACTTCATCATCAGCCCCCAGGACGCGGGCAACATCACCATCCACATCGGCTACTGCCTGGAGCCCGCCGCCCTGCAGGACCCATTGTTCGACTACCTGTTCGAGGCGGCCGAGGCCGGCGTCAACAACTTCAACGTGCAGGACATCCACGCCGACACCATGACCCAGGTGGGGCTGAACTCCCATCTGGCCCCCCGCGGCCGCTACTCCTGGCAGGAGGAGACGCTGGTCCAGTTCAACCGCTGGCTGGTGAGGCGCTACCGCCGGGACTGGCCGTCCAACGGAGCCTGAGCGCAGCCGGACCGCAGGCAGAACCCGAGCATGGACCCCGATCGCACCATCACCTTCGACCCTTGCGAGAACCAGCCCATGGACCGCCAGTTCATGCTGTCGCAGCTGGTCGTGCCCCGGCCGATCGCCATGGTCTCGACCCGCAGCCCCGACGGGATCGCCAACATCGCTCCCATGAGCTACTACCTGCCCATCACCGGCGACCCGATGCTGCTGGGCATCACCATGGGGCTGCGCGAGGACGGGCAGCTCAAGCACACCTACCTCAACGCCATGGCCAGCGGCGACTTCGTCGTCAACGTCACCAGCGAGGCCTTCCGTGACGACATCGAGACCGTGGCCATGGAGTCCCCGAGCGAGGTCGACGAGTTCGACCTCGCCGGGTGGACTCCGGTGCCGGCCACCAAGGTGGGCTCGCCCGCCATCGGCGAGGCCCTGGCCCGCCTGGAGTGCGTGGTGCACAAGGTGGTGGACCTGGGGACCCCGGACCGGGTCTTCGGGGAGGTCCATCTGGTGATCGGCGAGGTGGTGTGGGTGGCCTACGACTCGGCCATCTGCAACGAGCAGGGCCGCATAGACCCGGTGCGCCTGGGCGCGATAGCCCGCCTCGGCCTGCGCACCTTCCTGCGCACCACCGACGAGGGCGCCTACTACCTGGCCCGCACCCCGTGGGCCGAGTTCATCGACAACCGGAAGGAGCCGTAGTGGAGACGTCGACACTGCTGGGCCTGTACCGCGACATGTGGCTGATACGGGCCTTCGAGCAGGGACTCGAACGCGAGTTCGAGAAGGGGAACGTGCCCGGGATGCTGCACACCGGGCTCGGCCAAGAGGCCACCCAGGCCGCCCTGGCCTGGCACCTCGAGGCCACCGACGCGTTCTTTCCCGACCACCGCTGCCACGGCATCAACGCCCTGGCCCAGCATCGCCACGGAGGCAACGGCGAGCGGATCATGGCCGAACTGTTCGGCAAGTCCACCGGGGTGTGCGGCGGCAAGGGCGGCAGCCTGCACTCGGCCGACCCGGCCGTCGGCAACTTCGGGGACAACGCGGTGGAGGGCTCCTACATGGCCACCGTGCTGGGCGTGGCCCTGGCGGCCAAGATGCGGGGCCGGCCCAACGTGGCCTGCGCCATCATCGGCGACGGCACCGTCGGGCGGGGCGAGTTCCACGAGAGCCTCAACATGGCGGCCATCTGGGATCTGCCCGTCCTGTACGCCTGCGTCAACAACGGCTACGCCATCTCCATGCCGGTCGGCGACGGTCATGCCTCCGCGGACATCGTCGACATGGTGCAGGGCTACGGCTTCGAGTCCCGCCAGCTCGACGGCAACGACATCGTCGAGGCCTGGACCGTTGTCGGAGAGGCCGTCGAGCACATCCGCTCCGGCGCGGGCCCGTACTTCCTGGAGTTCAAGACCTGGCGCTGGCAGGGGATCTTCGCCGGGGAGTTCCGGCCCGAGGCGGAGGTCAAGTACTGGAAGGAGGAGCGCGACCCGATCATGCTGGCCGGCGAGGCCCTGGCCGGGCGGGGCGTGGACGGGGCCGACCTCGACGCCATCGAGAAGGAGGCGGCCGGCCTGATCGACGAGTGGATCGCCTTCGCCATCGAGAGCCCCGAGCCCGACCCGGCCAAGGCGACCGCAGACGTCTATGTCGGCTGGGAGGTGGACCCGCGATGACGGCCGCAGACACGGCAGCCCCCAAGCGGACGGCGCGGACGCCCCGCAAGCCCCGGGACAGGGTCCGCAAGGCCAGCTTCACCCAGGCGCTCAACAACGCCCTGGACCTGGCCATGTCCAAGCACGCCGAGATGTTCGTCATCGGCGAGGACATCGCCGAGATGGGCGGCGACTTCGGCGTCACCAAGGGCCTGCTGGCCAAGTACGGGCCAGAGCGGGTGCGGGACACTCCGCTGTCGGAGGCGGCCATCATCGGCACCTGCGCGGGCGCGGCCATGGTCGGCATGCGCCCGGTGGCCGAGATCATGTTCGCCGACTTCATCGCCGAGTGCTACGACCAGGTCGTCAACAACGTGGCCAAGATGCACTACATGTTCGACGGCCAGTTCAAGGCGCCCCTGGTGATCCGCACCGCCTGCGGGGGCGGGTTCGGCGGCGGGCCGCACCACTCCCAGAGCGTGGAGGGCTGGTTCCTGAACGTGCCCGGCATCGTCATCGTGGCCCCGTCCAACCCGGTCGACGCCAAGGGCCTGCTGCTGGCCTCGATCGACAGCGACGACCCGGTGCTGTTCCTGGAGCACAAGGCCCTGTACCGCAGCCGGGCCGAGGTGCCCCCCGAGTACTACACCACGCCTCTGGGCCAGGCCGCCATCGCCCGCGAGGGCAGCGATGTCACCGTCGTGGCGGCCATGCGCATGGTGCCCATGGCGCTGGAGGCCGCCGAGCAGGCCGCGGCCGACTCCGGCATCTCGGTCGAAGTCGTGGACCTCCGGACGATCCGGCCCTACGACGCCGCCACGGTGCTGGCTGCGGCCGCCAAGACCGGCCGGGTGGTGGTGGCCAACGAGGCGCCCCGCATCGGCGGGCTGGGCGCCGAGCTCAGCGCCCGCATCAGCGAGGAGTGCTTCGCCGACCTGAAGGGCCCGGTGGTGCGGGTCGACGGGCTCGACACCCCCATCCCCTTCTCGGTTCCCCTGGAGGACGTGGTCCTGCCCGGCACCCAGGACATCGCCGCCGCCATCAACGCCGCCGCCCAGTACTGACCCGACCGCGCCGGGCGGGCTATGTGCCGCTCGGCCTCTAGGCCGGAACGCTGACGTGGACCGTCACGATCTCGATCTCGTGGTACTGCTGGTGCAGCACCGAAGAGGCGTGATGTTGGAGCAGCCGCAGCGAGATGTCACGCTCGGCGGGCCGATCCGTGCTCGGCTCGTCGAGAACAGCCAGCCGGTCCTCGATGTTCTCCCCGCGGGACGCGGACACGAACTCGAGCACTGCCTGGCCGTCCTGCTTGCTGGCGGTGACGCGCAGCGTGCGCCCGTCGCCGTCGTCGTCGAGTCGCTCGGTGTCGATCAGCGTGAGCAGCGTCTCCTCGGCAACCGCGTCGAGCCGTTGCAGCATGGATGCCTGCCAGCCGTGGCGGGCCGCGAATTCGTTCAGGAATTGCCGGATGCGCGGCAGTTCCGACATCGACAGCGCGGCCCGCAGTCGCCTGCGGCGGGATTGGGTCACCTCCGTGAACAGCGTCAGGACGATGGCCACGAGACCTCCCGACGTCATGCCGTTCTCCAGCAGACCGCCGGCGAACCCGTCCAGGTTCTCCGGATATATCAGGTTGTTCTGGAAGCCGACGCCGGTCCAGAAGGCGACACCCGCGATCACGCCCTTGCGGTAGTCGGCGGCCTCGTCGACGACGATCTTCATGCCCACGACGAACAGCAGGGCGATCAGCACCACGATGTACGCCGCCACGACCGCGTCGGGTATGGCCAGCACCACGGCCAGCACCTTCGGCAGGAACGCCATGACGATGAACGAGACACCGATGGCGACGCCGACGCGGCGGGCGGCCACGCCGGTCAGCTCGGTGATCGAGATGCTGCTGGAGTAGGTCGTGTTCGGAAGTGTGCCGGCGAGTCCCGACAGCAGGTTTCCGGTTCCGTCCGCGGCCACCGCTCCCTGCACGACCCGGTGGTCCACCGCCCGGGGCTGCCGCCACGACACCCGCTGGATGGCCACCGAGTCGCCGATCGTCTCGATGGCGCCGATGACCGTGACCAGCACGAAGGCGGGCAGCAGGCTCCAGAAGGCCGGGCCGAACGACAGGTCGAAGCCGGGCCACGCGCCGCTGGGCAGACCGATCCAGGGGGCCTCGGCCACCCGGTCGGTGTCATACAGCCCGAACAGCGACGCCACCACCGAGCCGGCCACGATGCCGATCACCGGCGCCCACAGGCGGAGACTGCCGGTGGATTTCAGCGCGATCCCGATGATCACGAGCATCGTGGCGAGCGTGCTGGTCGGCGCGCTCCAGTGGGCGCTGCCTTCCGGCGAGGATGTGATCATGTCGAATACGAGCGGCATGACCGTCACCGCGATCAGCATGATGACCACGCCGGCCACGGTGGGCGTCAGCAGTCGCCTGAGGAGCGACAGCCTGGCGGCGAGCAGGAACTGGAACAGCGAGGACGCCACCACCAACGTGGCGAGCAGACCGGGGCCTCCCTCGACGAGCGCCGCGACGCACACCGCGATGAACGCGCCCGACGTTCCCATGAGAAGCAGGTACCCCGCGCCGATGCGCCCGACGCGGACGGCCTGCAGGATGGTGCTGACGCCGCTGACCGCCGCAGCCGCGAAGACCGCCCAGGTCAGGTACGAGTCGGAACCGCCGGCGGCCCGCACGACGATTGCCGGCGTGAGCACGATGCCCGCGATGGCGAGGAGCGCGAATTGAAGCCCGAGTCCAACCGACAGCACGAGGGACGGCCTGTCGTCAGGCTCGAACCGGACGTGCCGCGAACCGCTGGACTCGTCGGGTTGCATAGCGCGATCATCGCAGAGCAGCCCCATTACTCAAAACCGAGAACCTGCACCTACAGTCCTACCCGTCCTAGACACGAGGAGAGTTGAATGGCGACCGATGTGATCCTGCCCAAGTGGGGCCTGACGATGGAGGACGGCACGGTGGTGGCCTGGTACGTCGACGAGGGCGACCATGTGGTGGAGGGCGAGGTGATCGCGGAGGTGGAGACCGAGAAGGTCGAGAACGAACTGGCAGCGCCGTGCGCCGGCGTGATCGCGCGGATCCTGGTCGATGAGGACGAGACCGTCGATGTGGGCACGGTGCTGGCCGTGATCGCCGGCAACGAGGCCGAGGCTACGGCCATCGGAGGGGGCCAGTCGTGAGAGCCGATCGCTTCGAAGGAGAGACCGTCATCGTCACGGGCTCGTCGCGGGGAATCGGCGCGGCGACGGCCCGGGCCTTCGCGGCGGAGGGTGCCCGGGTGGCGGTGAACTACCGCAGCGACGCCGACGGTGCAGCCGTCACTCTCGGGGCCATCACCGAGGCGGGCGGGACGGCCGAGGTGTTCCAAGCCGACATCGGCGACGAGGACGACGTGGCCCGGCTGGCCCAGCAGGTTGAGGAGTCGCTGGGGCCGGTCTCGATCCTGGTCAACAACGCCGCCCTCATCGACCGGTCGTCCATGTTCGACCTCTCGCTGGAGGCCTTCGACACCGTCTGGCAGGCGAACGTCCGGGGGCTGTTGCAGCTCAGCCAGCAGGTGGCGGTCGGCATGGTCGAGCGGGGTCGGGGCGCGATAGTGCACCTGAGTTCCATCCTGGCCCGTCTGGGGGTGGCCAACCGCTGCGCTTACATAGCGTCCAAGGGCGCGGTAGAGGGCCTGACCAGGGCCATGGCCCTGGAACTGGGGCCCAAGGGTGTGCGAGTGAACGCGGTGGCGCCCGGGCTCATCGCCACCGAGGCGCTGCTGGCCGGGATGCGGGACCCCGACGTACAGACCGCGATACAGCGCCACATCCCCGAAGGCCGTTTCGGTCGTCCCGAGGAGATCACCGCGGCCATCCTCTTCGCGGCATCGCCCGAGGCCAGCTACATCAACGGCGCCATCATCCCGGTGGACGCCGCTCTCGGCGCCCGCGAGTCCACACCCGCCTGATCAGGCTTCGGGCATGACCGGCAGGAGGCAGCCATGATCAGCATCAACCGTGAGGCCATGAAGACAGTGCGGGTCATCCTCGAGGAGGCCGACGCGCTGGGCGTGACCGTGGACCGTCTGGGCAACGGCACCACCGTCATCGACATGGGCCTGGAAGCCAAGGGGGGCTGGCGGGCCGCGCAGCTCTACACCGTGGCCAGTCTGGGCAGGCTCGGCATCGTCAGCTACGAGCCCTTCGACCTCGACGGGCGGATGCTGACCGCGGTGCGGGTGATGATCGACCACCCCATCGAGGCCTGCGTGGCGTCCCAAATCGCGGGATGGCGCCTTCAGGCCCCCGGCACCGAGCACGCCGCCATCCTGGCGGGGCCGGGCCGGGCCCTGAACCGTGACAGCCTCGACCACTACTTCGAGTGGATCGACTACCGCGACGACCACCACGAGGCGGTGGTGGCCATCCAGACCTCGGACCCGATCCCGGTCGAGATGGCCAAGGTGATCGCTTCGTCGTGCCGGATCGATCCCGCCGACCTCTATGTGCTCTTCGCCCCCAACCGCAGCCTGGTCACCGCGGTGCAGGTGGCGGCCCGCATCGTGGAGCAGTCCCTCCACCGGCTGGCCGAGGAGGGCATGGACCTTCGAGGGCTGCGCTACGCCTACGGCCTGGGGGTGGTGCCGCCCCTGGTCGACGACGATCTGATCTCGATGGGCCGCATCAACGACAGCCTGCTCTACGGAGGCATCTCCAACGTCACCGTCGAAGCCGACGACGCCCAGTGCGCCGAGATCGTCGACCGGGTGGTGTCGGCGGCCAGCTCCGCCTACGGGCGGCCCTTCATCGAGATCTACGAGGACGCCGGACGGGACTTCTACGAGATCCCCATAGAGCTGCACTCCCCGGCCGAGATCCATCTCACCAACCTGGCCAGCGGGCGCACCTTCAGCGCAGGCCGCATCAACCACGAGGTGCTGACCGCATCGTTCTTCGGCTAGCGCCGGACGTGCTCGACCCTGCGGATCGGCCACATCGACGATGCCGTGCCTTGGGGGTGAAGATGCATGTCATCATATTGAGTCGCATTGAAAGCGCTGCATGGTAAGGTGGCGGCATGGCGGCATCGGAGACGCTCGGCGTTCCGGGCGATAGCGCGGCAGCCGCGGTCGATCCCATGGCCCCGGCCGTGCCCGCAGTGCCAGGGCCAGGCGTCGCGTCGCGCCGTTTCCCCCAACTCATTCCCATCGCCCAGGTGCTCGTCATCGTCCTCGGAGTGCTCGCCATAATCTGGAACGAGCAGCAAAGCGACCACAACCTACGGACCGACATGCGCGCCGACATCGCCGACGTGCGGGCCGAGATCAAGGGTCTCGAGACCACACTGCGCGACGAGATCAACGGTTCCGAGACCACACTGCGCGACGAGATCGGCGAACTGCGGGACGAAGTGGTTGCCAACGGTCAGCGCTTGGCGCGTATTGAGGGTTTCCTCGGTATCGGCACCCCCGACACCGCGGCAGAGTGAGGCTTTGAGTGAAGGCGCGGCCTGCTCCGGTGGCGGTGGTGACCGGCGGAGGGTCGGGCATCGGCCTGGCCTGCGCGGCCGCCCTGTCGGCTCGGGGCGCCGTCTGCGTGCTCGTCGGCCGGCGAGAGGACCGGCTGCAGGCTGCCGCCGAGAGCCTGGGCTCACCCGCTGCTGCGGTGGCCGCGGACTTGACCGAGCCCGGCGAGCCCGAGCGGATCGTCTCCGAGGCGGTGGCCGCCCACGGCCGGCTCGATGTGATCGTTCACAGCGCGGGCACATTCGAGAAGGCGGCCGCGGCCGAGGTCACCGCCGACCACTGGCAGCACGTCATGGACATCAACCTCGGGGCGGTGATGGCCCTCACCCGCGCCGGTTGGGAACCCCTGGCCGCGGCCGGGGGGCAGATCGTGCTGATCAGCAGCATCGCCGCGGTGCAGGCCTTCGAGGGCAACGCGGCCTACGCCGCGTCGAAGGGCGGGCTCAACGCCCTGGGCGAGGTGCTGCGCCTAGAAGGACGGGACCGCGGCATCAGGGTCATCACCGTGTGCCCCGCCCAGATCGACACCGAGCTGTGGGTTCAGAAGGCGCCCAACCGCGTCCGCGAGCGCATGATGCCCGCGACCGGCGTGGGCGAGCTGGTGGCCGAGCTGATCGGCACCGATCGCCGCATCGACATCGCTCCTGTCGTCATCCGCCCGGTGCACGACCCCTGGCAGGATCCGCCGCCGTGAGTGGGGACGGCATCGCACTGGGCCTTCAGATCGTCCCGACCATGGGGTCGGCCGAACTGGTCGACACCATCGTGCTGGCCGAGGAGCTGGGCTACTCGTACTGCATGGTCGCCGACGAGGGCCTGATGCTCGACGTGTACGCGGTCCTGGGCGCGGCGGCCCGGGTCACCAGCACCATCCGGCTGGGGGCGGTCACCAACCCCTACACCCGTCACCCGGCCGCCACCGCGGCCGCGATCGCCACCATCGACGAGATGAGCGGGGGCCGGGCCTTCGTGACGCTGGTGGCGGGCGGCACGATGGTGCTGCACCCGATGGGGCTCGAGCGGTCGGCCCCTCTGGCGCTCATGGCCGACACCATCGAGGCGCTGCGGCTGCTGTGGCGGGGCGAGCCGGTCACCTGGCAGGGGCAGCGGCTGTCGCTGGAGGGGGCCCAGCTCACCACCGGCACCCATTCGATCCCGGTGTGGGTCGCGGCCCGGGGCGAGAGGATGCTGGCCCTGGCCGGCGCCCGCGCCGACGGGCTGGTGCTGATGGTCAAGTCCGACCTGGGCGACGCGTTCGGCCTCGCCCAGCAGGCCCGCCAAGAGGCCCACGGCAACAGTGCGAGCCCGCCGCTCATGAGGGTCTACCTCGACCGGCTGGCGTACAAGCCCGAGATGATCGAGGAGGCCAAGCACCTCTACGGCTACGCCATCATGGACAGCCCGCCCCGGATCCTCAAGAACCTCGGCCTCAGCGACGACGAGATCGCCGGCCTCAAGCAGGCTTTCGCCGAGGGCGGACCCGCCGCCGTCGGCCAGCTCGTGACCGACGAGTTGGTGTCGGACTACCAGATCGCGGGCACACCAGCGGAGTGCCGCCGCCAGCTGGAGCACCTGATCGACGAGCACGGTCTCGACGCCTTCCTCGTCAACATCATCTCTCCGGGCCTGGACGCCAACCGCGACCTGCTCACCGAAGTCGTCGCCATCGCCACCGGGCGCTGACCGCGTTCTCCCCGGACCCCCGAAGTGACAGCGCAGGGCTTGCAACGGCAATCTGTTGGGCCATGAACGAAACAGCCAGGCGGCCGACGCCACGGCCGGTGTTCGAACACCCGACGGTTATCCCCGCCTCGGACCGGACCCCGCCACATCTGGGGCGACGCCGACTCGGGCTTCGTGCTCGACCGCGTCTACCTCTCGTCACAGATGCTGCACGTGCTGGAGTTCTCCATGCCGCCGGGAGGACGGTTCGGGCACTCCCGGGACAACCCGACGATCTTCGCCGCCGGGCACCCCGCACTCCTACCTGTCGGCTGGCAACCGCGAGGCGGTCGGGCTGTGCGGGATAGGGCCCGGCTGGACCAGCCCCGCCGACATCGGCATCCAACCCGGCTGAGGGCGTCCGCAAATGGATGGGAGTCTGTCGCGTTGTGGCGGTGTCATTCCCGCTCTTGTTCGCTGCGCTCACGGACCGCTCGGGCCACGGCCTCGCGCCGCACGGGCCGCGTTGTCCCGTCTGTTCGCTCGGCCTCTGAGAGCGTGACGGAGGCCGCCATAGGCGTCGATGTCGGCGGCACCAAGATCGCCGGCGCGGTCATCCACCCGGATGGAGCAGTCCGCGACACCCAAACCGTGGCCACGCCGAGCGAGGGTGACGGTGACAGCAGCGCGGCGACGACGCTGGCACTCGTCGACCGGCTGGCTCAGCAAGCGCGCAAGCGCGCCTACTTCACGAGGAGGTCCGGTGGCTGAGAGAGCCGCAATCGAATCCCAATCACTGATCGATATAGGAGACTTCGCCTCCCTATACGTCAGTTCTGTGAGAATCAAGAACTTTCGCGGCATTGTTGAGTGCCGCGTCGATCTAGAGCCGGACCTAACCGTGCTTGTCGGCCAGAACAACGTTGGCAAGTCTCGGATCATGCGGGCGCTGGCGCTCTCGCTGGGCCATGTCCCCGCGAACAAGGACGACCTGACCGTGGGCACGCAGGAAGACGCCGTCATCGATGTGTACCTGTCACCGGGTTCCACCGGGGTGGCTGGCGATGAGATCTTCGATGACCGCGTCATCGCTCGACTCCGGGCACCGCAGACGATCTCGGAGGCACCAGAACGACAGAGGTTCGCTTGGCGGACACGCATCTGCCCCTCCGGTGAGGGCTACGGAGCGCGGAGCGAGTACCACCTGTTGACCTACGACCACGGCAAGCAGTCCTGGTCGGAATCGAGCCCGCCGTCAGTTGCGTACCGTGAGCAGCGTTCGGTCGTGGCGGCAGACCTTGTCAACACCGGCCGAGACCTGGCCAGTGAGATCACGCGCCGCGGTTCATCAATTCAACGAGTGCTCGATGACTTGGAAGTGGACGAGGACGCTCGATCTCAACTTGAGGAGGCTCTTGGCCGCCTGAACGACCGGGTAGTCGGCGCAAGCGGTTCCCTGGGCGCCATTCACACTGCTCTCGAATCTCTGGGGGAGTCGATCGACGGCCTCGGAACGCCGAGCTTGCGGCCGCTCCCACTGCGCCTCGAAGAGTTGTCGAGATCGGTGTCGGTGGACCTCGATGCCGGAACGGGATCGCTGCCCATGCGGTTCCATGGCGCCGGTGCCCGCAGCCTCGCATCGTTGCAGGTGCAGGGCGTTCTCTACGACCGACGCCTGGGACGCGACGGAACGGCTCTTCGTCCCCATCCGGTGAGCCTGATCGAAGAGCCCGAGGCGAATCTGCATCCACAGGCTCAATTCGAGCTCCCGTCACTGCTGAATCACATCCGAGGTCAGGTGGTTGTGAGTACGCACTCGGCTCATCTCGTGTCAGTCACGGAACCCCGTTCGCTTCGCATCCTGCGCTTGAGCGACACCGGAATCCGTGTCGTCGACCTTCATCCAACCGATGACAGCTCCGACCACCGGGCTCGCCGGCCGTCTATGCACCTGGAGGAGATGGAGCGACTACGTCGGATGGTCGAACGCCCTTTCGGAGAGGTGGCCTTCGCTTCGGCCGTGGTGTTAGGTGACGGGGCGACCGAACGCGCCCTCATCCCGCCGCTGATTCGCCACAGCCTCGGAACCAGAGCCCATGGTCTGTGCGTCGTAGATCCGGGCAGCATGGCGACCCCTTATGCGACAGCTGTCGTCAAGTTCGCTGAGTTGGTAGGGCTGCCGTGGTTGCTGTTTGCGGACGCCGACGAGTCGGGCAGTGAAGCCGCGAGACGACTTGATCGCGACCACGGAGTTGGCGACGAGGGACGGATCATCTGGGTTCCCAGGCCGCCGAATGGCGATCAGAACGGCGCCACCGAGCAGATGTTCGTCGACTGCGACCAGCAACTGTGCGTGGCGGCGTGCCGACACCTCGGCTACAAGGAAGGAGACGACCTTCTTGAGTTCATGAAGAAACACAAGGGAGCCATGGGCCGCCTCCTGTCCGCTGAGCTGATCGAACGCTACCCTTGGCATACGAGTGCGGATGAGTGGCCCGAGCCGCTCAAGCAACTTGTCGCCCGGCTCGATCAAATGCTGCCTCCCGGAGGGCGAAACGATGGATGACCTCCGTCTCAGCGCCAAGCAGGAAGAGGCAGTAGCAAGTCGGGCGCGGGCCATCACGATCGTCGCGTCGGCTGGCACCGGCAAGACGGAGGTCGTGGCTCGAAGGGTTGAGCGCATCTTGATCGAGTCTGAGCGCGAGGAGTTCCGAGTGCTCGCGGTGTCGTACACCGTCCGAGCAGCCGACGGGCTCAGCCGACGGTTGGCAAGCCGGCTTGGCGCCCTTCATCGGCGAGTGGACGCTGACACCATCCACGGCTTCGCCCTTGGCTGCCTTCGCCAACACGGCACCAGAATTGGGTTGCCACTCGAGCCCGAAGTGCTCACCCGGCTCGAGGACCGACACGAACTGCTCTCGGAGTGGCTAAGAAGAGAGGGTCGTAGACCGCTGGACGATCCGGCAGAGACCTTCCGCAAACTCGACCTGGACCGCGCTAGAGGAATCACCAACCTGAAGGTGGATTCGTGGCGACAGGTGCTGGCAGAGGCAGGAGCCGTCGACTATCCAGCCATGCTCGAGCGGGCCAGCGAGCTAATGCAGCTTCCAAGCGTGCACCGCATCTATCAAGCCCTCTATCGACATGTCGTTGTCGATGAGGCGCAAAACCTGACGAGGGCTCAGTACAGGCTCCTCACAGATGTGATCGGATATCCGAACACCGATCACATCTCCTCCGTGCTGATCGGCGATGAGCGGCAGTCGATTGTCGGCTTCGCCGGTGCCGACCACACGCTCATGGCCGAGTTCGAGACGGACTACGGAGCCAAGCGGATCGAGCTCGACACGAATTACAGATCGGCGGTTCGCATCGCCGAAGCAGCGGAGGCAGTCGCCAACGCCTTGGACCAGCCGCCGGAACAATTGTCGGTTCGGTTTCAAGCCGAGGGCGACATTCGTATCGGCGAGTACCCCAGCGAGGAGGCCGAGGGCGAGGCAGTCGCGGACTGGATCCGAAGGCATCTGGTCGACGGACTGGCGGACTGCGTCGTCGCTCCGGGCGAGTCCACTTCAGTCGATCCAGAGCAGCTGGCGGTGCTCGGTCGATCAGCTGCCGCGCTGAACCCCACCCGAGAAGCTCTCGACAAGCTCGACATCGCACATGCATCGGCGAGCACCCCCGACGAGTGGGTGACCAGTCCTTCTGGACAGGCGATCGTAGAACTGATCGGCCTCCGAAGCGCCCCAAACCATCTGTCCATCCGCCGTCGTCTGTCGCAGCTATGTGAGCACCCTGATCCTGAGGCCTGGTCGGATGTAGCCGGACTCTTCGCGAGCAGCACAGACCTAGGCATCACGAAGCTGACGCAAATCTGCGACATCGACTCTCCTGAGCAACTCATCTCAGAACTAGATCGACTTGAGATCGAAGACCAGGACTGGCCCGACGACGCCAGACAACTAAAGGACGCTTGGGCGTCCTTCGTCGACCGAACAGCCACCGGTTCAAGGTCCTTCGCAGAATTCAAGCAACACATCACCCGATGCCAGAGAGGAGACCGGCTAGATCCGGGCGTTCGCTTGCTCACCATCCACAAGGCACAAGGTCAGGAGTTCAAGTGCGTGGCTCTAGTGGCGTGCAACCAAGGCCAGATCCCCGACTTCAGATCGACCACAGCGGACCAAGTCGCTGCCGAACTACGTACCTTCTATGTCGCAGTCTCACGGCCGACCCGCTCGCTGTTGCTCACCCGATCCGAGACCAGACTGACCAGGTACAACCTGCGGGACACTGAACGATCTGAATTCCTGAGCCTGGTAGACCCAGCCGCATCGCACGCATCGAACTGACGAATCGCCGCCCGCGACACCACTAGTCGTCGCGGTGGCGGCGGATGCGGTGGTCGTGGCCCACCTTGCCGCTGCGCTGGACGTAGATCGTGCCAGGATCGTACGGCAGGGGGTCGACCGTGCTCGACACGGTCTGGGTCTCGCCCGAGACCGCCGCCAGCTGTGCCTTGACCATCACTTCCAGGCAGTGGTAGGCGTGTTCGGGGCGGATCAGGAGCTCAGAACCGTCGGCCACGCAATCGACAAGGTGGCGCAGGCCGGCGGTCCACGGCCAGGTCGGGTCGACCTCGGAGTAGGTGGTCCAGCCGGCCGAGTCGGCCCGCACGATCTCGTATCCCTGCGGGGCCCAGTCGTCTCCCAGCATCTGGGCCACACCCCCGGAGCCGTACAGCTCGATGGCGGGCGAGCGGTACTCGTGCATCGTGAAGCCGGTGGTGACCGCCGCGAAGCGGGCGTCGCCGAAGTCGAGCAGCACCTGGTAGTTGTCGGCGTTGGCGACCTCGATCATCTCGCCGTCCACCTCCCGCCATCTATTGCCGAAACCAAGCCCGCACCTGCGACCCTGAGGTCACCGGGTAACGAGGAAGGCGGCGAGGTCGTCGAGGGCCCGGGCGGCTTCGGGGACGCGGTACTGGAGTTGCCAGCCGTGCCACAGGCCGTCCCAGACGTGCAGCGCTACATCCACGCCGGCCCGTCGCAGCGCGTCCTCGAGCCGGCAGGAGTCAGACAGCAGGACCTCGCGGCTGCCTGCCTGGATTAGCGCCGGGGGCAGCCCGGCCAGCTCGGCGAAGAGCGGCGACGCCTTGGGATCGGCCGTGTCCGCGCCCGCGTAGGCGGCGGCGAAGGCGACCGGGTCGAGGGGTCCCAGCACGGGATCGGCCGGTGCCAGCGAGCGGTAGGTGTCGCCCGAGCAGGTCATGTCGACCCACGGTGACAGCAGCCCCAATCGGGCCGGGAGCGTCTCACCGCCGTCTCGCAGGGCGATCGCCGCGGCCAGGCTCAGGTTGGCGCCGGCCGACTCGCCGAAGATGGCGGCGACCGGCCGGGACTCCGACAGCCCGCGGCAGACGTCCACGATGTCGTCGGTGGCGGCCGGGCACGGATGCTCGGGGGCGAGGCGGTAGTCGACCGACACGACCGGCAACCCCGTGCGCTGGGCGACGCCCACCGCCAGCGCGGCGCTGGCGGTCGGCGAGCCCAGCACGAACGCTCCCCCGTGGAGGTGCATGATCACCCGATCGGCGTCCAGAGCGGGCTCGTCGACCGCGAAGCCCACCACCGGCACGCCGGCCACGGTGCCGGGCCGGCTGACCCACGGCCCCGCCAGTCCCTCGTTGTGAGCGACCCACCCGGCCAGGGACCCCCGGCGGGCCGCGGCCACCGCTTCGAGGTCCTCCAGGTCCAGCTCCGCCCCGACTACCCGGTAGTTGGTCAGGAACTTCCGGGCCTCCGGACTCAAGTGCGGGGCCGGCTCCGCGAAACCCATCGGTGGCACCATAGCCATCGCTCGCGAGGCGCTCAGCCTCGAAGGTCGGCCAGCGACGCCCGGACCAGGAAGTCGTCCTCGGAGCCGATCCGGTCGGGATCACCGGGATGTTCGAGCCGGACCAGTCCGATCAGCCGGAACTGCTCGCCGGCGGGCTGGCCGCCGACGTCCACGGTGAAGCGGGCCGTGGATCCGTCGAGGCGACCCGCGCAGGCACCGGCATCGGCCGCCTGTCTCGGCACTGTGTTCGGGTCGAGGACGTAGGACCGAGCCTCCCCCTCCGCCCTGCCGCCGTCGGAGACGTTGGTCAAACCGCAGATCACTCCGCCGTCGGTGAACGAGTTGGCGGCCTCGACGTAGAACTCGGCCGTCCATGCCAGGTCAGGACCGAGATCCGGTGCCTCGGTCAGCACCAGCTCTACCGAGAGCGTGCCGGCATCGGGGCGCCGGAGCCTGATCGCCTCGATGTCGGCGCCCGCATCGCAGCTCTCTCCCGTATCGAGGCCGGCATCGCGGCAGTCCTCCAGCCGGTCGGCCACCTCCAGCCCCCGGGGCGGCTCGGGGGCCGCGAACGGCCCCAGATCGAGAAGGGCGGCGGTGCCGAGCGCAAAGACCCCGAGCGCGCCCACCGCCATCACCACCGCGACGAGCAGCAGGACCGCCCAGCGCCCGCGTTCGCTAGGAATCCCCGTCGTCCTCGAGCATGGACGCCGACTTGGCCGCGATCCACTCGCCGGACACCACCGGCTCGTAGCGGGCGGGACGCTCCGGCGTGATGGTGGTCGGGATGGTCTCGATGACCGCCCGGTACGACGGTTGGAAGAAGAACGGCACCGACATCCGGTCCCGGGTCCGGTCCTCGCCCTGCGGGATGACCACCCGATGCAGGGTCGAGACCCAGCGATCGTTGGTCCAGCGGGCCATCAGGTCGCCGAGATTCACCACGAAGCCGCCCGGCACCATCGGCACGTCGGCCCAGTCACCGTTCGAGCGGATCTGCAAGCCGGGAATCTGCTCGGCCGCCACGACGGTGAACGCTCCGTAGTCGGTGTGAGCGCCGCGCCGCAGCTGCGCGGGGCGGGACTCGCCGGCCACCGGCGGATACCAGTTGAACAGCAGCAGGGCCGTGTGATCCTGCACCTTGTCGGCGAACCAGCCGTCGGGCAGGTCCAGGGCTCGGGCGAACAGCGGCAGCATCTGCATGCACAGCCGCTCCAACACCGCGTAGTAGTGCTCGAACAGCGGCCGCAGCCCCGCCGGCTCGCCCGGCCACCGATTGGGGCAGAACGTGGACTCCGCGCCGGCGACGTAGGCCCGGGCCCGGATCTCGGGATCGTCGAAACGGCCCACGTTGAACGACTCACAGAGGTCCGGCGGGGTCTCGTTGTCGCCCAGGGTGGCGGCCAGCGAGGTGGTGTCGAGGCCCAGGAAGCCGCGGTAGTCCTCGAAGTTGGGCGGAGCCACCTTCGACTTCTCCTCGAACGGGAGCCGGAAGAACTCCCGGGCCATGGCCATGGTCTCATCCACCAGGTCGGGCGCCACGCCGTGCCCGACGGCGACGAAGAAGCCGCTGTTCACGCAGGCCGCGTCGATCTGCCGGGCGGCCGCGTCCGCCGCGCCGTGATCACCGGCCAGCGCGCCGCTGATGTCGACGGTGGGAACCGAGGATGCGGCGCCACCCATTCGCACTGTCAGGTGAGGCCGCGGACGAAGGGCTGGGCCAGCGCCCGGGGCTCGCGGGTGCGGTAGGCGAAGAACGTCACCGTGACGATGGTCACCACGAACGGCGCGGCCGACAGCAGCTCGGAGTTGAGCTCGTGGCCCACGGTGGGCAGTGTCAACCGGAACGAGTTGACCGTGCCGAACAGCACGCACCCGCCGATCACGCCCCGCATGGTCCATCCGCCGAAGATCACCGCGGCGATGGCGATGAACCCTTGGCCGCCCACGATGGCGTCCTCGAAGCGCCCTATCTGGCCCAGCACCAGATAGCCGCCGCCCAGTCCCGAGGTGAGTCCGGCGATGTAGACGGACTGGCGGCGGCGCTTGTTCACGTCGATGCCCGACACGTCGGCCGCCTGGGGGTTCTCCCCGACGGCCCGCACCTCGAGGCCCCACCGGGTGCGGTACAGCAGCCACCACGCGGCCGGGATCATCGGGTACACCAGGTAGAGGGGCCACGGCTGGTTGAAGAAGGCGTCGCCGACCAGCGGGATCTCCGACAGCGGCTTGATCTCGAACCGGTGGGCGGCCTTCGACACCGGCTGGATGCTGGTGTTGAGGAAGCTCGCAATGCCCAGCACCAGCGTGTTGAGGGCCAGGCCGACCACGAACTGGTTGGCAGTGAGGCGGTGGCTCATGTTGGCCTGCACCGACGCTACGACAACGCCGACGGCGGTGGCGAAGACCAGTCCCAGGGTGACCGACTCGGTCAGGTGCATGCCCAGCGCCCCCGCGAAGGCCCCTCCCAGCACCATCCCCTCCAGCGAGATGTTGAGAGTTCCGGCCTTCTCCGCGATGGTCTCGCCTATCGCTGCGAAGGCCAGCAGCGCGGCGAACCGCATGGCGCCCGAGTAGGTCACATCGTTGGTGACCACGTCGCCTATCGCCGAGAGGAAGCCGCCCACGGCTCAGGTCCTGTCCCTGGTGGCCGACAGGGCGCGGCGACGCTGCCGGATGAACAGGATGGCCGGCGGCACCAGCAGGGCCAGCACCAGCAGGGCCAGCACCACCTGGGAGATCTCGCGCTCCACGCCGGTGGCGGCCAGGAAGCCCGAGCCGGCCCGCAGCCCGGCGAAGCTGAAGGCCACTATCACGATGCCGACGGGGTGGGAGCGAGCCACCAGGGCCACCAGCAGTCCCTCCCATCCGATGTTGTTGGCGAAGCCGGGTGTGAACCGGTAGTTGCCGAAGTCTCCGCCTGAGAGCATCATCGCTCCGGCCACGCCCGCGCACGCGCCGGAGATCAGCATGGCGGTGGTCCCATACTTGACGGTGGACACTCCCGCCCGCTGCGCAGTGCGGGGATTGCGACCCAGCATTCTCAGGCGGAAGCCCCACACGCTGCGGCGGAACAGCAGGAACACGATCACCGCCATCAGCACCACCGCGATGGCGCTGATCGGGAAGTCGTTTCCCCAGATGTCGATGCGGGGCAGCCGGACGCCGCCGGGAAGCTGGTCGCTCACCTGGTTGCGGACCGAGCGATCCTCCCGGAACGGGGCCAGCAGCAGCCAGTCGACCTTCAGCGCGTAGCCGGTCGCCTGGGAGGCCACCGTTATCAGCAGCAGCGTGGTGAGCACCTCCGGCACCCGCCGCCAGTACAGCAGCCAGCTGGCGATCCCGGCCCACATCGCCCCGGCGAGGGCCCCCACGATGAGCAGGCACACGATCACGACCGGGCCGGGGCCGCCCATGTTCACGCCGACGTAGGCAGCGAAGGCGCTGCCCATCATCACCTGGCCCTCCTGGCCGATGTTGACCACGCCGGCTCGGCCGTTGATGGCTGTCCCCAGGGCCACCACCACCAAGGGGATGGCGATGCCGATCGTCTCGCCCCAGCGTCCCGGGGCCCGCAGGCTTCCGTCGAGCAGAGCAGAGAACACGGCCTGCCAAGATCCCCCGGTGGCCCACACGATGACCGCCGACACGATCAGGGCAGCGACGATGCAACCCAGGTACATGGCTGCGGCCTCGCCGGCCTCGCGCAGCCGCGACGGCGCGGGCGGGGCTGCCGCCGATGCGGTCGGCGCCGTCTCAGGGCCCTCGGCAGCCGGCTGCGGCTGCTGCGAGCTCATGCCGACACCCCGGCTTCCTGTGCGGCGTCCGCGGCCCCGGCGCCTCCCAGCAGCAGGCCGAGCTCCTCGAGGTCCACATCGGCACGGTCCATCTCGCCGATGATCCGACCCCGGAACAGCACTGCGACGCGGTCCGAGAGTTGCAGGATCTCCTCCAGCTCGCTCGAGATGAGCAGCACGCCCACACCGCTGTCGGCCACCTCGCGGAGGCGGTCGGTCATCCACTCGATGGCGCCCACATCGAGCCCGCGGGTGGGCTGGGCCGCAACCAGGACTTTGGGCGAGTAGCTCAACTCCCGAGCGAGCACGACCCGCTGCTGGTTGCCCCCCGACAACGACCAGAACGGAGCATCCGGACCAGCCGTCTGGATCTCGAAGTCCTCGATGAGGCGGGCCGCGTCCCGGCGCATCACCGCCGGGTCGTAGATCCCGCGGTTGGAGATCCGTTCGATGTCGACCAGGAACAGGTTCTCGGCCACGGTCATGTCGAGGACGCAGCCGGAAGCGTGCCGGTCCTCGGGAATGACAGCCACGCCCGCGCCTGCCATCGCCCCAGGCCGTCCGGGTTGCACCTCGACGCCGTCCACCTCGACGACGCCCGCCTCCGCGCTCAACAGACTCGACAGCAGGTCGGTCAGCGCAGTCTGGCCGTTGCCCTCCACGCCGGCCACGCCCACGATCTGGGAGTCGAACACGTCGATGCTCAGGCCGTCGAGCGAGACCCGCCCGTCGAGGCCGCGGGCCACGACGTCGCGCAGGCGGAGCGCGGGCACCCGCGTCCCGGAGTCATCCTCAACGCCCTCAGGCTCGCCGTGGTGGGAGTCCTCGCCGTCGGCCGCGCTCTCCGCGACCGTCTCGATGAGGCCCAGGGCCGACGCCTCCGACCGGAGCGACACCTCCCGGCCGACCATCGCCCGGGCCAGCAACGGCGCGTCGGCGTCGGCGGTCTCCATCCGCTTCACGACGGCACCGGCCCGCATGATGGTCACCTCGTCGGTGGCGTGGAGGATCTCATCGAGCTTGTGGCTCACCAGGGCCACCGCCCGGTTCTCCTCCCGCACGGCCAGGCGCAACACGTCGAAGAGCCGCTCGGACTCGCCCGGCGTGAGCACCGAGGTCGGCTCGTCGAAGATCAGGATGCTGGGATCGCGGCGCAGGCATTTGATGATCTCCACCCGCTGGCGGACCCCGGCGGAGAGGTCGCCGACCTTGGCACCCGGGTCCACCCCGAGCCCGTAGCGCTCGCTGATCTCAGCCACCCGCCGGCGGGCGGCCGTCGCGTCGAACGGGCCGGTGTCGCCCAGCATCACGTTCTCCCACACTGTGAGCGGCTCCACCAGGCTGAAGTGCTGGTGGACCATGCCGATGCCACGGCCCGCAGCGTCCTGGGGATCACGGATCTGGCAGCGCTCGCCGTCCACGTCGATGGTGCCCCGGTCGGGGAGCACCAACCCGATGAGGACCTTCATGAGCGTGGACTTGCCCGCGCCGTTCTCTCCGAGGATGCCGTGGATGCGGCCCCGGTGAAGGGTGAGATCGACGCGATCGCAGGCCACGATGGCCCCGAACGACTTGGAGATCGAGGTGAGCTGGACGGCGGGAACGTCAGTCCCCGCCGTCCGTCGATCAGCCATACCGGTCCCGGGTGCGACTGCCCCTGTCGAGCGCTCAGGCGTCCGAGCAGACCAGCGGGGCCTCAAGGTCCTGGCCGCCGTAGGCGATGGCCCGGATGGTGTCGAATTCCGCCAGGCAGTAGCCGTTCAGCACGTCGGCGTGGGCCTGGTCCAGCAGCTCCTTCTGCTCCGGCGTGGGATCGCAGATCAGCGCGCCGACCTCCGGATCCCGGCCGACCGAGAACTTGTAGATGCTGCCCTCCTCGAACTGACCCGACACGATGAGCGGGAACACCGCCCGGGCGAAGTCGCCGCCGTCGAACAGCGCGGCCATGTCCCAGTGCAGGTCGGTCCGCGCGCACACGTCGGATGCGCCCGCGCTCGTCACCGGGATCTTGTGCTCGTTGGCCAGCTGGACCAGGGGCTCGTGGGCGCCGCCCAGATACGGGTAGACGAGGTCCATGCCCGCGTCCAGGGCAACGTTGAACGCCTCGGTTGCCCCGGCCACGTTGTCGAAGTCGAACGGGAAGTTGCCCGTCGGGGTGTACACGACGTCGTAGCTGGGGTCCACGGCCTTCATGCCCAGCCGCATCGCCAACTCGGTCTCGACCTCGAAGCCGAGCTCGCAACAGCCGATCATGTAGGCGGTGTCGCCGCCGCGCTCCTGGAGGATCAGACCCGCCGCGACACCGACGACGTACTCGATCTCGGCGCCGTCGTTGGTGCTGAGGGCGACCCCGGGAGTCTGTGGAAAGCCGGTGCCGCAGTTGCAGTACCAGAACACGTCCGGGTAGCGCTCCACCAGGTCGGGAAGCGGATCGGCGATCTCGCCCGCTCCGACCGCGATGATGTCGACGCCCTGGGCCACGAGGTTCTCCAGTTCGGTGTCGGCCACGGCCGGCTCGATGTTGTCGATGATGATCGGAGCGTCCCAGCCCTGGGCCTCAGCGATCTCGGTGGCCGCGTCGACGAGCGCCTGATAGTAGGCCCCGTCGTCGCGGGGACCGGCGGCGGCCACGCCGAGGATCACCCTGCCGTCGCCGTTCGTGTCCATGTCGACGGTTGCCTCATCGGCGATGTCACCCTCTGCAATCGCCGCGGCCAACGCCGCCTCAGCCTCAGCCGCCTCGGCCTGGGCCTGCTCCGCCTGGGCCTGGGCCGCCTCAGCCTCTGCCGCCGCCTCAGCGGCCTCGGCCCGGGCCGCCTCAGCCTCAGCCTCAGCGGCTTCCAGCGCCGCCTGCGCCTCGGCCTGCTGCTCCGCGCTCGCCGCGTCAGCGGCCTCCTGCGCCGCCGCCAGTCTCGCCTCGGCTTCCTCCGCGGCAGCGCGGGCCTCGTCCGCGGCCGCCTGCGCGGCGTCGATCTCGGCCTGTGCGGCTGCGGTGTCCGGCTGCTCGGCCGGGGTTTCCGGCTGCGCCACAGTCGTCGCCGGCTCGTCATCACCGCCGCAGGCCGCTGCCACCAGCCCGAAGACAGCGATTGTCGCTGCGAGCCATCTGAACGAGTGTCGTCTCATGTCCCCTCCATTGTGGAACCGCTTGCGTCCCGGCGATTGGGCCGCCAGGCCTGTATACAGCCGCGACCATACCACTGTGAGCGGTCTGCTGTCCTCCCGGGCGGAGTCGTTCGCTGCAGATGCTGGACCCGCCTTCCGGCAGCCGTCGGCGGCGCGCTAGCGTGGCCTCCCGTATCCCTCTAGGAGGCGCGGATGGCTCCGCTACGCAGCCCGGTCCCGCTGAAGGACATCGAGCCCGCGGCCCGGCCCGTCGATGTCGCCATCGGCCTGCCGCCGGCGTGCTACACCGACGCCGGCTTCTACCGGTTCGAGAAGGCGGCCGTCTTCGACACCGAATGGCTGTGCGTGGGCCGCTCCAGCCAGATCCCCGAGCCGGGCGACTACTTCACGGCCACGCTGCTGGGCACCGAGCCGGTGATCGTGGTGCGCAACCGCGAGGGTCGGATCAACGTGATGTCGTCGACCTGCCAGCACCGGGCCATGTGCATCACCGCTCCGGCCGAACGGCCCAAGGAGGAGTGGTTCGACCAGCCCCCGGAGTGCAGCGGCTCGGCCCGCAACTTCCGGTGCCCCTACCACTGGTGGACCTACGACCTCGACGGGCGCCTGGTCGGCGCGCCCGAGATGCACCAGCGCCCCGGCTTCGTGCGCTCCGAGATCTCCCTGCCCCAGCTGGCGGTGGAGGAATGGCAGGGCTTCGTGTTCTGCTCGCTCGCCAGTGATCCGGTCCCGTTCGGCCCGAGGATGGCGGCCTTCGACGAGATGCTGGCCGTCTACTGCATGGACGAACTGGTCACCACCGAGCCCGAGCGCCTGGAGTTGCCCTTCAACTGGAAGATCTTCGCCGAGAACTTCATGGACGCCTACCACTCGCTGCGGCTGCACGCCTCCCTCTACGACTTCTCCGAGGCCGACACCGGCAATGAGACGCTGCTGGCGGGGACCTTCCCCGCTATGGAGCCCGGCTCGATCGGCATCGGCGGCCGGGGACGCACCGGCTTCAAGGACCGCGGCATGAACCCCACCCAGTCGGCCCTGTTCCCGCCCATCCCCACCCTCGGCGAGGAGGACCGCTGGAACGTCGTGTACCTGTACGTGGCGCCGAGCCTGCTGATCGGCTGCCACAGCGACTCGGTCCACTGGACCGCGGTGCAGCCTGCCGGGACCGATCGCTCCATGATGACGTCGGGGTTCCTGTTCCCCGAGTCCACCGCCAAGCTGAAGCTGTTCGACCAGCTCTTGGAGCAGCACAAGCGGGGGCTCGACTACTTCTGGGACCAGGACATGCCGGTGGCGGTGGCCAGCCAGCGGGGCATGGCGTCGCGCTTCGCGCCCCAGGGGCCGCTGAGCCGGCAGGACTTCTTCCGCTCGCAGCTCGCGGAGTGGCTGATGGAGCGCTACCTCGCCGCCGAGGCGGCCGAAGACGGCTGAATCGGGCCGCGTCCCGGGCGGCAGGTCACTCGTCGAACCGGGAACGGCGCCAAGCGAGGGCGGACTTCAAGCCGTCGCGGGCTGCCCGGTCCCGGAACTCACCGCATCGAGACGCTAGCGGTCAGGCTCCACCACTCGCAGGAGGTTACAGTCGCGGAGTGTGATCGTCCGCCTGGTTGTCAACGAGTCCCAGACGACGCTCGACACCGCCCCGTCAACCAGGCTCCTGGATGTGCTGCGCGACGACTTGGGGCTCATCGGTGCCAAGGAGTCCTGCGGCCGGGGCGACTGCGGAGCGTGCACCGTGCTGGTGGGCGACCGGGCTGTGCCGTCGTGCCTGGTGCTGGCGGCTCGGGTGGACGAGCCGGTGCGAACCGTCGAAGGCATCGCCGCCGGCGCCGCTCGCCTGCGGGAAGCTCTCGCCGACCACGGCGGCCTCCAGTGCGGATACTGCACGCCCGGACTGGTAGTGCGGGCCTACCAGCTCATCGCCGGCGGCGACGGCGACGGGACCGACGACGCAGCGGTTCGCCGGGCCCTGGCCGGCAACCTCTGCCGCTGCACCGGCTACAACGGCATCATCGCGGCAACGACCGACGCCGCGGCCGAAGCCGGCGAACGGGAGTCGGAGTCACTGGGGAGGGCGCGACCACTGACCGGGGTGACGAAGGATCCGAGATGACGGTTCTCGGGCAGCGCGTCCGGCCCGACCAGTGGAACGAGAAGACCTCGGGAACGGCCGTCTACACGACCGACGTGACGCTGCCCGGCATGCTCGAGGCCCGGATCCTGCGCAGCCCCCATCCGAGCGCGGACATCCGAGGCATCGACACCGCCCGAGCCGAGGCCCACTCCGGCGTGGTTGCGGTGATCACCGCGGAGGATCTCCCCGACCACGCCTACCTGCATCTGGGGGAGCCGTTCCGCGACCGGTTCGCGCTGGCTCGGGACCGGGTCCGATTCGTCGGCGAGGAGGTGGCCGCGGTCGCGGCCCACACCCGAGCCGACGCCGACGCCGCCCTCGACCTGATCGATGTGGACTACAAGCCCCGTGACAGCGTCTACACGACCGGGCAGGCCCGGGCCCGCGAGGCGCCCACCGTTCACGACGGCGTCGAGGGCAATGTGGCCCTCCAGACGGTGCGGGCCTACGGCGACCCCGACACCGCCCGGTCGGAGGCTGGCGCCGTGGTCAGCGGCACCTACACGTATGCACCCGCGGCCCATGTGTGCCTGGAGCCTCACTCGGTCGTGGCCCGCTGGGATCCGACCCGCGAGCGGCTCGACCTGTGGGTCTCCACCCAGGCGCCCTACTTCGTGCGCAAGGAGGTCGCCCACGTGCTCGACCTGCGCACCGAGCAGGTCCGCACCCACCCCGTGGCTGTGGGCGGCGGTTTCGGAGCCAAGGCCAAGGCCGGCTGCCACGAGGTCATCGCGGCCGCGCTGGCCATGAGGGCGAAGCGCCCGGTACGGCTCGTGCTCGACCGGGACGAGGAGTTCGCGGCCACCGCTGTCCGCCACGCCTTCAAGGTGGACATCGCGACCGGTGCCCGCCACGACGGCACGCTCACCCACCGCGACGGCTACGTGACGGTCGACAACGGCGCCTACAACCACGCCGGGCCGTCGGTGGCGATCTACGCCACGATGCTGGCCGCGGGCCCCTACCGGCTCGACGGCTGCGAGACGGCCGTGTCGCTCGTCTACACCAACAAGCAGCCCGGCGCCTCGTTCCGGGGCTACGGCAACCCCCAGATGACCTTCGCGATGGAGTCGCAGATCGACGAGCTGGCCGACCGGCTCGGCATGGACCCGATGGAGCTGAGGCTGCTCAACGCACCCGGACCCGGTGATGTGACCCTCACCGGCTGGCGGCTCGGATCGGCACGCCTGGCCGAGTGCCTCCGCCGGGCCTGCGCCGAGATCGGCTGGGACGCCAAGCGGGCACAGGGCGGCAACGGGCGCGGCGTGGGCCTGGCCGCCGCGGTGCACGTGTCGGGGGCCAACGCATTCGAGCACTCCGAGCTGAGTGAGGCCGCAGTGGAGGTCCACGGCGACGGCACCGCCCGGGTGTGTTTCGCGGGCGCCGATGCCGGCACCGGCCAGGCGACGCTGCTGCGGCAGATAGCGGCCGACGAGTTGGGGATCGGCTTCGACGACGTCTCCGTCACGATGATGGACAGCCACGACGCCCCGCAGGATCTGGGGGCGTGGTCGTCGCGGGGCACGGTATGGAGCGGCCACGCCGCCGCCGACGCGGCCCGGGGTGCAGCCCGGGCCCTGCGAGACGCCGCGGCCACGAAGTTCGGCGCCGACCCCGCCCAGGTGCACCTGGTCGAGGGTGAGGCTCGCCGCGGCGCCGACGCCGTGCCCATTGGCGATCTCGTCGCTCTCACCGAGGGGGCATCCGACGGATGTGTACGAGTGGAGGGCAGCTATCTCACCGACGTCGACAAGATGGACAAGGAGCACGGCCTGGGCCATTTCTCGCCCGCTTACTCCTTCTGCGTGCAGGCGGTCGAGGTCGAGGTCGACTACGCCACCGGCCAGGTCAAGGTGATCGACGCGGTCACCGTGCACGACTCCGGCGCGGCGCTCAACCCCGCCGCGGCCGAGGGTCAGGCGGTCGGAGCCATGGCCATGGGACTCGGCGCCGCGCTCAGCGAGGAACTGGTCTACGAGCAGGGCCGCCTGGTCAATCCAAGCCTGCTGGACTACCGGGCGCCGCGGGCCTCGGACCTGCCGCCCATCCGGGCAGCGCTGCTCGACGGCCACGACCCGGCCGGGCCCTACGGCGCCAAGGGCATCGGAGAGATAGGCGTGGTACCCGCACCCGCGGCGGTGGCCAACGCGGTGGCCCACGCCACCGGCGTGCGCATCCGGGAGGTGCCCATCACCCCCGACAAGCTGCTGCCCCTCCTGAATCCCCACACGTCGACGGCTCGGACAGCCCGGCGCAGGCCGCGGTCCGGTGCCGGGGTCGTGGAGACGGCCTGGGTCGGCCTGATTCGCAGTCTCTACGGGCGCGGCCTCTTCAAGCTCCTCGACCGGCGGGCCCGCAAACGCGGCCACCGGCGAGGCGGGCTGGTGCCCGTGCCAGAGATCGAGTCCATCGAGCAGCCCGCAACCACCCAGGCCGCCGTCGAGGCCTGCGCCGCCGACCCCCAGGGTTCCGGCTACCTGGCGGGAGGCACCGATCTGCTGGTGGCCCGGCAGCAGCGGCTCGCTGCGCCGGTCCGCCTTGTCGACACGACCTCTATCCGCGAGCTGCGCCGACTCGACGAGGCACCCGGCGGCGACTTGTGCATCGGCGCGGCCACGACCCTCGAGGACCTCCGCCGCCTCGTGGCCGGACCGCACGAGGCGCTCGGCGACAGGATGCTGGCAGAACTGCTGGAAGACCTCGCCACCAGCCAGATCCGGGAGCTGGCAACGGTGGGAGGCAACCTGCTTCAGGACAAGCGCTGTGCCTTCTACCGCAACGGCTTCGGTTGCTACAAGCGCAGCGGGTGGACTGCCCCGTGCTACGCGGTGCTCGGCGACCACCGGTTCCACCACGCGGTGATGGACGCCCACCGCTGCCAGGCCGTCACCCCCTCGGACCTGGCCACGGGGCTGCTGGCCCTCGACGCAGTGGCACACAGCGTGCCGCCGGGATCCGAGCCGCCCCGCGGGAGGACGATCGATGGGCTCTATGCGGGGCCGGGCGAGCCCGACCTGGCCAAGGGCGAACTGCTGACGCACGTCAGGGTGCCCTCGGCGGCGCGGGCCCGTCCCGCCGCGTTCGAGAAGCTGAGGCTCTATGCCGGCGACTTCGCGGTGTGCTCGGCGGCGGTGTCGCTGGGCCTGGCCGGCGACGGGATCACCATCGCCGACGCCCGAGTGTCGCTCGGCGCGGTGGCGCCCAAGCCGTACCGGGCCGAACGCAGCGAGAAGCGCCTCGCCGGGACCAGCCTCCGCGACGGCGAGGCGCTCAGAGAAGCCTCATGGGCGTGGGTCTACGACACCAGCCCGCTGCCCGGCAACGCGTGGAAGGTGGAGGCAGCCTGCGGTCTGCTCCTCCGGGCCCTGCACCGGGCTGCAAACATCGCACTCGTCGACCGCGGCTTTGAGGAATAATAGATGTTTTCATAACATTCAGTTGTTATCGCCGTTGGCCGTCCGTTACGCTCATCCGGAAGAGCCCAGAAGAGCGAGGTGAGCCCTATGACAACAGCCGGCACGAGCGACATGACCACAGAGCAGCCGGCCGCCGGCGGCGCGGCAGCCGATCGGGCCGCCGCGCTGTTCGCCGACGCCCGCGCGCTTCACGACGCGGCGCTGGCCCGACTGGACGCCGACGACATCAGGGACGCGGCCGAGAAGGCCTGGTGCGCCACCAAGCGCGCCAGCGACGGCCTCATTGTGGCCCGCACCGGCGACGAGCCTGCAAAGTCCCCTATCACTACACGGGAACTCAACCGTCTCGCCCTGGACAATCAGGACATCGGCCGCCTTGCCGATCGGTACCACATCGTCAAGGACGCGTTGCACGGCGACTGCTTCTACCTCGGATTCTGCGAGCCGACCGAGCGCACCGAACGCCTCATCCACGAGACCATCGACTATGTCGACGACGCCGAAGGCCTCGCCGCCCCTTCGACGGCAGCGGCTCAGGAATAGTCGCCGGGCGCGAGGAGCAACCTGATGACACCTCCAAGCATGAGCGGCCCGGAGCCCGGTCAGGCACTCGCTGGCGGCGCGGCAGCCGAGCGGTCCGCAGCGTTGTTCGCGGACGCCCGCGCCATGCACGCCGCCGCGCTGGCCCGCCTCGACGCCGGCGACATCAGGGACGCCGCCGAGAAGGCCTGGTGCGCCACCAAGCGCGCCAGCGACGGCCTCATCGTGGCCCGCACCGGCGACGAGCCCGAGCGGGCGCCCGACACCACCCGCGGGCTGCGGCGCCTGGGTATGGACGACGAGGACATCCGCCGCTCGATGAGCCACTACTACGTGGCTCGCGAGACCTTGCATGGTTCCTGCTTCTACCGCGCGTCCTGCGAGCTGATCGAAGACACCGAGCGCCTCATCCACGAGACCCTCGAGTACATCCACGAAGCCGAGCGCCGCGCCGCCGTCTAGCGGCTCTCGACCGCGGCTTGCTCAGCCAGGAGGAACTTGCGGATCTTGCCGACGCTGGTGCGGGGCAGTTCGTCGATCAAGGTGATCCCGGCCGGGCGCTTGGCCTTGGCCAGGCGCTGCTCGCACCAGGCATGCAACTCGTCGATCGAGGGAGGCGCCGACGCGTCGGCGGCCACCACGAAGGCCACCGGCACCTCGTCGCGGATCTCGTCGGGCCGGCCGACCACCGCGGCCTCCAGTACCGCGGGGTGCTCCGACAGGGTGGACTCGACCTCCACGATCGAGACGTTCTCGCCGGAGACCTTCAGAACATCGGAGCGGCGACCGTCGAAGTAGTGGCGCCCGGTGTCGTCGCGGACCGCACGGTCGCCGGTACAGAACCAGCCGTCCCGGAAGCTGGCCGCGGTGATGTCGGGCGCGTCGAGGTAGCCGGCGAACAGCGTGATGCCGGGCTCGCCGCCCACGACCACCTCGCCCACCATGCCGGGCTCGACCGGATGCCCGTCTGCGTCCTGCACATCCACCGAGCAGCCCGGCGAGACCCGGCCCATCGAGGCGTGGTGGGGGTCGGCGGCCTCGTCGGTGAGGACCGCGGGGATGGTCTCGGTCATGCCGTAGAGCTGGCGGGGCCGGCAGCCGAACCACCCCGCCACCGTGGAGTACTGGTCGGCCGCGATGTTCTGCGCGTACCAGCAATGGCGCAGCCGCGCCCCCTCGGCCGGTCCGCCGCGGGCCAGGATCATGCGGATCGGCGCGGCGAAGAGGCTGGCGCAGGTGGCCGAGTGCCGGGCAACGGCCGGCAGGAACCCCGACGCCGAGAAGGCCGGCATCAGGGCCACGCTCGCACCGGTCCAGATGGCCGACGCGAACGAGTAGTACTGCGCGTTGGCGTGGAACAGCGGCAGCACCACCAGGTGCCGGTCGTCGGGGGCGAGCCCGGCCGCCTCCGCCATGACCTTGCCCGCGAAGGCGTAGTTGGCCTGGGTCACCTCCACGCCCTTGGGGCGCCCGGTCGTGCCGGAGGTGAACATCACCGCGGCCCGTTCGCGCAAGCCCGGCTCGGGCCGTTCCGAGGGAGCCAGGGGCTCGGCGTCGAAGGGACCCAGCGCGGTGTCGGCCTCGTCGATCTCGATCACGGGCAGGTCCCGGCGCCCCGCCGCCGCGGCCGCGGCCCGGTAGATGCCGGCCCGGACTCCCGCGCACAGGCCGACGGCAGGACGGGTGCGCTCGATGTGACCGGCAAGCTCGGGAGTGCGGCCCATAGGGTCCGACGGCACGATCCACGCTCCGAGGCGGTTCGCGGCCAGCCACACCGCGATGAAGGTCGGGGAGTTGGTCAGGGCGAGATGCACGGCCGAGCCCGGTCCTGCCCCCAGCGCGACCAGCGTGCCGGCCACCCGGTCCACCACCTCGTCGAAGTCGCCGTAGGACCAGCGGGCCACCGAGCCCGCGGGTGTCTCGAAGACCAGGAACGCCTCATCGGCCCGGCCGGCCACGGCCCGGGCCCACACCGCGGCGAACGGCACGGGCCGGGCCCAAGCCCCCACCGGGTGATTCTGTGTGCGGTCACCGGCCATAGCGACCAACAAGCTCGAACAGAATCTAGGGGAGGGAGGAATCTGCCGCCGGCTCGCCGTATCCGCCACCGCCGGGCAGTTCCAGGCGCACGCTGTCGCCGGGCTGCAGCGTGATGCGGGTCTGGGTGGTGACCGGCTCGCCGTTCACCTGGAACGACCCGGAAGCGCCCGGCTCGCCCCCGAAGATGCCCTGGGGCGGTTCGGTCAACCGGCTGGTCACCGCGTTGAGCTGCCAGGGCCGGTCGGTGTCCACCTCGAACTCGATCACCTGGCCCAGGCCGCCGGGCTGCGCGCCCGCCCCGCCTGAGCCGGGCCGCAACGCCTTCTGCAGGAAGCGCACCGGAGCAGAGGCCTCGACCACCTCGATGGGCACCGCCGACACCCCGGTGGGGTACGAGCAGGCGTCGAGTCCGGGCTTGGAGGCCCGGGCACCCACCCCGCCCGCGTAGGTGAACATGGCGGTGATGAAGGGAGTTCCGTCGTCGTGGTGGCCGTTGACCTGCATCGTCCACACCGCGCCGGCGCCCTCGGCCATGGCACCGTCGGGCTTCACCTGGGCCAGGGCCTTGAGCAGCGCGTTGGGCAGGAACATGCCGACCACGTGGCGGGCCGTGCCCGGCTGCGGGGGCACCGCGTGCACCACCGATCCCTCAGGCGCCCGCATCCGGATGGGCGCCAGGCTGCCGTGGTTGTTGGGGATGTCGGGATTGAGGACCGAGCGCACCGTGAACGTGGTGTAGGCGTGGGTGTAGTTGCGGACCACGTTGATGCCCCACGGGCTGGCATCGCTGGAGCCCTCGTAGTCGACGATGATCTCACCGGCGTCGGGATCCACCGTCATGGAGCACACGATGTCGACCCGGCTCCCGTCGGCCAGGTCCAGAACGGCCGACGCGTCGTGGGTGCCCGCGTCGAGCTCGCGGATGGTGGCCCGGGTGGCCGCCTCGGACCGTTCGATGATCTCGTCGGCCAGCCCCTCGATGTCATCGAGTCCGTGGGTGTCGCACAGCGTGGCCAGCCGCTGGGCCCCCACCTCGCCTGACGCCATCTGGGCATGCAGGTCGCCGGCCATGTGATCGGGTTGGCGGACGTTGGAGAGGATGAACTTCCAGACGTCGCCACTGCGCTGCGAGCCTCCGGCGCCGTCGCCCGCCATCAGCTTGCAGATGGGGATCCACAGCCCCTCCTCGAAGCAGTCCCTGCCGCCGGCGCCGATGCCGTAGCCGCCCACGTCGGTGTGGTGGATGGTCGACCCGAACAGGGCGATGAGCCGGGGCTGGCCGCCAGCCGCCGGCGTGCGCCAGGCCGGCACCAGAACGGTCACGTCGAGGAGCTGCCCAGCCGTCTTGTAGGGGTCGTTGGTGATCAGCACGTCGCCGGGCACCAGGGAGTCCACCGGGTACTCCTCGAGCATGGCGGCCGCACCCAGAGCCAGGCTGTTGATGTGGCCGGGAGTGCCGGTGACGGCCTGGGCCACCATCCGCCCCCGGCGGTCGAACACCGCGTTGGCCAGGTCGCCGGCCTCGCGCACGATCGGGCTGAACGCGGCCCGCTGCAGGGCCCGGGCCTGCTCGTTCACGGTGGAGATCAACGACTGCCACAGGATCTCCAGTTCCACAGGGTCGAAGGCACGGACCGCGCTGCTCATGAACGGCTCCTATCCGCTCGATTTCCTGGTGGCTACGAGGCTGCCGTCGGGCGCCACCTCGGCCCGCCACCCGGAGCGGATCACGGTGGTGGTCTCGCGCTCCTCCACGATGGCCGGCCCCGCGAACGCCGCTCCCACGCTCAGATCCTGCCTCCGGTACACCGGCACCACAAGCGGATCAGCCCCCCGCTGGAAGACCGCGGGCCGATGCGACACCGGCTCCGCCGAACCGCCCGCGGCGCCGGCGGCCACTTCGGGCGTCACCGCGGACTCCTCGGCATAGGCCGAGAGCCGCCAGGTCACCGCCTCCACCTCCACGTCGGGAATGGTCATCCCGTAGATCCGCCGGTACTCCGCATCGAAGGCCTCGATCACCTCGGAGTCGGAGGCGGGCCACGACTCCCCCGAGCCCAGCCACACCGTGATCTCGTTGCCCTGCCCCGAGTAGCGCGCGTCCAGCCCGTAGCGGAACCGCACGTCGGCTGCGGGCACGCCGGCCGCCAGCAGCACCCTGCGGCCCTCGCCGCGCAACTCCTCCAGCAGCCCGTCCCGCTCCTCGGGATCGACGCTGCCCAACAACCGGGGCATGGAACGGGCCAGATCGATCCGCACCGGCGACACCAGCGTCCCGAACGCCGACAGCACACTGGCGTTCGGCGGGAAGATGATCCTGTCGCTCTCCAGGAGGTCGGCGACACCGCAGGCGTGCACCGGTCCGGCGCCGCCGAAGGCCAGGATGGCGACCCCGCGCAGGTCGACGCCCTGCTCGACGCCGTGCATGCGGGCGGCGGCGGCCATGTTCTGGTCCACCACCTCGGAGATCCCGGCGGCGGTGTCCATCACCGGCAGGCCGAGCCCGGCCGCGGTGCCGGCCACCGCGGCAGTGGCCGCATCGCCGTCGAGGGGCATGTCGCCCCCCAGGAAGGCGTCCGGGTCGAGCAGGCCCAGCACCACGTCGGCGTCGGTCACCGCGGCTGTCGTGCCGCCCCGGCCGTATGACGCCGGGCCCGGATCGGCGCCCGCGGACTCCGGGCCCACCTTCAGCAGGCCGAACCGGTCGAGTCGGGCCAGCGAGCCCCCGCCCGCGCCGATCTCGACCAGGTCCACCGACGGCACCGACACCGGGAACCCGGACCCCTTCTTGAACCGGTAGATCCTGGCCACCTCGAAGGTGTTGGTGAGGGCCGGCTCGCCGTCGGTGACCAGGCAGGCCTTGGCGGTGGTGCCGCCCATGTCGAAGCAGAGCAGGCGCTCTGATCCGAGCCGGTCGGCATACCACTTGCCGGCCAGCGCGCCCGCCGCCGGTCCCGACTCCACCAGCCGGATCGGGCCCCGGGCCGCGTCGTCGGCCGACACCACGCCGCCGTTGGACAGCATCATCAGCACCGACCCGCCGAACCCCTCGGCCGAGAGCCACTTCTGCAGCTCGTCCAGGTAGGGGCCGATGACCGGCATCGTGGCCGCGTTGCAGGCCGCGGTGATCATGCGGGGGTACTCGCGGATCTGCGGCGATATCTCCGCCGAGATGCACACCGGAACACCCAGATCCCTTTGCAGGCGCGACGCCACCGCCTGCTCGTTGGCCGGATTCACGTAGGAGTTGAGCAGGCACACCGCCACCGACTCCACCCCGGCCGCCGCGAGCTCCGAGCACAGCCGGTCGAGGTCGGCGTCGGCCGGTTCGGCCAGCACCGCGCCCGTCGCCGACGTGCGCTCGTCTACCTCGAAGGTGAGGTCCCGACCGATGGGAGGATCCGGGAACTCGATCTGCAGGTCGTACATGTCATAGCGATGCTCGTCGCGGATCAGCAGCGTGTCGCCGAAGCCGGTGGTGGTGACCAGCCCGGCCCGGCCTGTGCGTCCGGTGATCAGCGAGTTCGTGATCAGCGTGGTTGCGTGCACGATCGGCGCGGTGATGTCGGTGGGGACCACGCCGGCCTTGGCCAGCAGCGCAGTCACCCCGGTGCGCACCCCTTCGAGGGGCGCCCCCGGGGTGGTCAGCGTCTTGTCCACCACCACTCGACCCGACTCGGCGTCGAGCAGCACGACGTCGGTGAAGGTCCCCCCGATGTCGACAGCCAGCCGCCAGTCGGCCATGGGCAGCAGACTTCAGCCGGTGGTGGCCAGGTCGGCCCGGGGCGGCGCGAACACGTCGAGAATCCAGCACTCCCCGTACGTGTCGTCGCCAATGAACACCGAGTCGCCGTGCCACACCGAGCGGGGCGCCAGGTACGAGTCCCCCTCGCTGAGCACGATGCGCTCGTCGTTGGCGCCCTCGGGGCCGATGCGGAAGTCGAGCTTGCCCTTCATGATGATGCCGAGCTGCTCGTTCTCGGTGTGGTTGTGGAGCACCGACCCCGCCGCCCCTCCGGCGATGCGCCAGAAGCAGAACTGCAGGTGCTCGCCGGTGATGACCCGGTGCCTGAAGCCGGGACGGGCCGTCTCGACGAAGGCGTCGTCGTCAAGGAAGTAGCAGTACGGGTTGCCGAGTCCTTCGGCGATGCTCATGAGCGGTGCTCCTTCTCGTTGCTCGAGATCGTCGGGTGTCGGAGAGGCCTCCGTCCCGGGGTGGGGACCGGCGGCTCAGCCGAGGGCCGCGAACCGTGCCCTGTCGGCATCGAGGTCGAGGGGGCGGATGATGGCTTGATGCTCCTCGTCTCCCCAGTGCTGCGGGGGCACCAGCCACATGACCTCGAACTCCAGGCCGTCGGGGTCCTTGGCGTACAGGCTCTTGTTGGGTCCGTGGTCGCTCTGACCTACCAGCGCGCCGGCCGCGGCCAGCCGCTCGCGCATCTCGGCCAGCTCATCGAGGGTGCCGACCTCCCAGGCGATGTGGTAGAGGCCGACCGTGCTGCGGCCGGCCTGGGAGGCGCCCGCCTCCTCGCCGATCGAGAAGAAGACGATGTCGTGGTGGTTCTCCGAGAGCGGGGCCCGCATGAAGACGTAGGCGCCGGGCCCGTCGATCACCGTGGTGAAGCCGAGCACGTCTGCGTAGAACCTCTGGTGGCGGCGGGCGTCGCGCACATACAGGACAGCGTGGTTCATTCCTGAGATCACTGCGCCTGTTCCTCCGGGGCCGGGTCCGTGCGCCGACTGAACCCTAGGTCCGACACCGCAAAGCTTCAAAGCTCGGCCTCCGGTCGACTCGGCCTCAAATTGATCCGGCGCGCCGGGCACCAGTTGAACTCGTGGAGAACCAGCCCCGTGCGACACCGCCCGGCCTCAATAGGCCGCGGTTCGCCGCGGACTGTCCATCAGTGGCAATAGTCTTCGTCGATGGCATCCATAGCCGCCGACGCCGATGCAGGCGACGAGCCTGTCGATCGCCGCCTGAGCGAGGCCCTCGCCTCGCCGGTGACCACCGCGGAGCTGTGCCGGGTGGTGGGGAGCCGGGTCCGGGAGTTGCGCCAGGCGATGAACATGACCATGTCGACGTTCGCCGCGGAGGCCGACATCTCGCTGGGGATGCTCTCCAAGATCGAGCACGGCCAGAGCGCACCGAGCCTGTCGACGCTGGTGCGGCTGGCGACGACGGCACGCGTGCCGGTCACTGCGCTGTTCCGGGGCCTGGACGAGGAGCACGACCTGGTGATCGTGCGCTCCGGCGAGGGCCACGAGATCCACCATCAGGGGGGCGGGCCGGGACGGCTCTACCAGGACCTCGGCACGCTGCGGGGCCCCAATCGAGTAATCGAGCCGATGATCACCACCATCACCGAGCCCGGCGGGGTGTTCCCGCTGTACCAGCATCCCGGCGTCGAGTTCCTGCATGTGCTGGAGGGGTCGCTCGACTACGGCTACGGCGGCACGGCCTACCGCCTGAACGCGGGCGACACCATGCAGATCCACGGCGAGGTGGCCCACGGTCCTGTCGAGCTGGTCGAGTTGCCTATACGGTTCATCTCCATCAAGGTGTACCCGGCCACCGAACCGCGCACCGCCGCCGGAGGATGACGCCATGGGACTCCTGATCGTCATCGACTGGATCAGCGAGACCGGGGGCGCCCGCAGCAACCTCGTTCTGTGGATCATGCTGGCCGCGGCAGTGGGACTCACGTTCTGGGAGTGCCGGGAGCGGGGCTACCGCCTGACGGTGATGCTGTGGTGGATCAGCTTCGTGGCCATCACCCATGTGGTCGGATACATCGTCCTGCGCTTCCTGGTCCGACCGCCCCGGGAGGCCTGACGATGCCGTGGACGCCCGCGCCGCGAGATCCTGAACCGGCCGATGGGCGGCCGACCAATCCCCTGGTGCGGCTGCTCAGACTGCCGGGACGCACCAAGCTGCTCATCGCAGTCGGGGTGCTGCTGGCGGTGATCCTGGCGACCGGGAGCTGCCAGGGTGTGGACATAACCGAGGCAGAGGCGACCGCCGCGGCCCGTACCGCGCTCGCGGTCCATCCGGATGGGTTCGAGCCCGCCCGGGTCGAGGCCAGAGTGCTGCGCCAGGGCTTCCCGCCATCTCCAGTGTGGGTCGTGGTGCTCACCGTCCCCGACCCCGAGGGCAGTTCCGAGGACTTCCTTCACCACGCGGGGATCTGGGTGGACGCCAAGACCGGTCAGATCCGCCAGGTCGACATCAGCCAGTCCGACGACGGCTGAGAGGCCGAGCGGCCAGGCCGGACGAACGCGAACCTCAGGAAAGGATCGCGAACGCCTGGAAAGTCCGCGCGGGGCCCGAAGAGAACCGGGGACACGGACTGTGCTACTGTTGGCGGATTCCGGCCTGACCGGTCGGAACGGACAAGAGGAATTGGGGGTGAGTCAATGAGCACAGCTGTTGTGTTCACAGAGGCTTACTACTTCTTCACTGTCGCGCTCATGTGGTTCTTGCACGTGGGCTTCATGACATATGAAGCCGGAGTGTCACGGCGCAAGAACATCATGTCCACGGCAATGAAGAACATCATGACGATTGCTGTCGTCACGCCGACGTTCTACTACTTCGGGTGGTACGTGTACTTCTGCATGCAGGAGGGCCTCAAGTTCACGGTGTCAGCCAATGGGGCGAGCCCCGCCGGACTTGAGGGGCTCTACTTCTGCGGCGACGGCTACGGCCTCCCGTGGGACGGCTCCGCAGGACCGAACCTGGGCGACAACATCACCGGCGTGTTCTGGGCGGCATTCGTGCTGTTCTCCTGGACAACCGGATCGATCATGTCGGGCGCAGTGCTGGAGCGCATCCGCATCTCGGCCTACCTCTGGCTGACCGCCCTGATGGGCGGCCTGGTGTGGGTCGTGGCCGCGGCATGGGGCTGGAGCTACGGAGGCTGGTTGACGGTTCACTTCGGCTACCACGACTTCGCCGCCTCCGGCGTGGTCCACGGCATCTCGGGCATCTTCGCACTGGGCGTGCTGTTGAACCTGGGGCCGAGGCTCGGGAGGTACGACGCGGAAGGCAACGCGAGAACGTTCAAACCCCACAACGTCCACATGACGCTGATGGGGCTGATGATCATCTTCTCGGCGTTCTACGCGTTCTACGCCGCGTGCTTGGCGATCACGGCCGACACCACTCCGGGATGGGCGAACATCTACTTCAACCCGACCACGCTGTCGGCGATCACCTACACCATCACCATGGGCTTCGCGGGCGGCTTCGCCGGCGGTTACATCTTCTCGCGGGGAGATCCCTTCTGGACCATCTCCGGAGGACTCGCCGGCGTTGTGACCGTCTCGGCAGGGGCCGACGTCTACAGTCCGAACCTGGTCCTGATCCTCGCCTTCTTCTCGGCCGGGATCGCCTTCCACGTCGGCAACTGGTTCGACACGAAGGCCCGCATCGACGATGCGGTGGGAGCGGTGACCGTCCACGGCGTGATGGGCTTCTTCGGGGTGATATGCGTCGGCATATTCGCAGCCGGATACCCGACCGGGCCGGCCGGTGTGGAGACCAGCTTCCTGGGCCAGCTCGTCGGAGCTACCGCGCTGATACCGCTGGCATTCTTCACGGGCTACATCGCCTCGTGGATCCTCAAGAAGCTCAACCTGTTGAGGGTGCCGCCCGAGGTTGAGCTCGAGGGTCTCGACATGGCCGAGTACGGGATGGACTTCTTCCCGGAGCACGGTCGTGCCGACGAGACCATCATCGAGGCCGACGGAACCGAAGTGGTCTCTGCGGGAGTCCTGCAGGGCGACTACGGCGCCAACCGCTAGAGCCGGGTGTCCGCCTCATGGTTGCAGTTCGCAGGCGCCGTCGCCGTCATGTATGCGGTGGTCATCGCCGCCGGGTACTGGGGCAAGCGCAAGCGGGCTCAGCAAGAGGCGCAACATCACAACCAACGCAGTGACAGATCTCATTCACCCAACAGGAGGACTGAATGAACACCTTCCCATATGACAGCTGGGAGGCCGCGCTGGAAGCAGCTGACGGCACCACCGGGTACTTCACCTGGGGGCCCGGCGGCAACACGGCCTCGGTGGTCTTGGCCATCATCGGCATCGCCATCTCGGTGCTCATGGCCGTGATGATCACCGCCCGTGAGGACAAGCTCCTCAACGCAGCGGCCGACCGGCTCGCCGACAAGTACAACTCGGAGGGCTGACATGGCCAACAAGCAGTTTGAGCTCAAGGGCAAGCAGGGCCACGACAAGGGCATCGAGATGACCATTGTCGTCATCTGCCTGGCCATGGTCGTCTTCACGATCATCGCCATCCAGGCCTTCTGACGACTGACTCACCCCAATCAATGCAGGCTGGCGCCGCGTCGTCATGCACGACGCGGCGTCAGCTTCTGCATTCGCGGCCCTAGTGGCCGTGGCGCGGCCCTAGTATCGGGCTGTGAAGGTCCCACGTAAGAGGATCGCCCAGGCCTTCGGAGCCCTCGCGGCCCTGTCGGCCTTCCTGCCGTGGCATACGACCGCTGGCGCCGGCGGTGTCGAGACGGTGGCCGGCACCAGCACCAGCGCGGGACAGATCGTCCTGGTTGTGTGCCTGATCACCGTCGGGCTCGTGCAGGTGGGCTGGCGACCCGCCTGGATCGGGGTCGGCTTCGCCGCCGCGGTCGCGATCCGGGAGCTGTTCAACAGCGACGCTGATCCGGCGTGGGGCCTCGCGGTGGCGGTCCCAGCCTGCCTGGTGGCCGGTGTGCTGCTGGTCTGGGAGATGTTCGCCAACGTCTCGGCACCAGAAGACGGCCCCGGAGGCGGGCCCGGCGGGCGAGGACTGTCAGGACCCCTGGGCCGGCGCCGGCGCTGACGCCGGCTCTGTCGCGGTCCGTGTCCCGCCGCCGAGCACTTGGAAGCGGAGGGAGACTCCCTCGGCCCGGCTCGTGCTCTTGGAGCACGGCACCGCCGTCCCGTCTCGGAACAGCACAGTCACTCCGCCCGTCTCCAACACGACCCTGACGCCGTGCGCCGAAACGCTGACAGCCGACCACAGGCCGAAGCCCCGGAACTGCTCCCCGGTAGACGACACGCCCGGCCGTGTGGCGTGCAGCACCACTTCCTCCTCGGTCAGGTCGGGGAACGTGTCCCGCATCGTGGCGTGGATTCCCGGTCCCCGGTCCAAGACCACAATCTGAGTGCCGCTGGCAGCCCTCTCCAAGGCGACCTCACCGTCGCCGGCCCAGTCGGCAACGTTGTAGGCGGCTTCCCGCACGGCCTGCCGCAGCGCGTCCCGCAGACCTCCGGGGGCCAGCTCCAGCTCATCCACCGCTGCTTCGGCGGCCCAGCCTGCGGAGCGGCGGTCGCTGACGGGGTGTCTGTTCCTCACTCCGGGTGGGTTCTGATGGAACTCTCGACCACGCACATGAGCATCCCGATGACCCATTCGACCCCTTCGATCGCCGCGGCGCCCACCTTCGGGGCCTGGCGCTCCCCGCAGGTGGCCCACTGCCAATAGCAGGTGGTCTCGCGCCGGCCGGCCATCAAGAACAGGGTCGGCACCCACCATCCGCGAAGCTCCCGAGCCCCGGACAGGACCACACAGGGAAGGTCGGTGTGGGGCTCGGCCACCACCGCTCCAGGCCCCCGGCGCGACCATTGGTACTGCCACGACCCGCCCACCATGTCCCCCAGCCATCCGGCCGCGGTCGCCTCGGCCTCTTCTCGGACGGCCGCGCCGACCGACTGGAACGCCTGTGCGGCAACCGGCGCCAACGGCAGGTCCACCGCAGCCTCGGACGTCATGGATCCACGCTAGCGGCGCGTCTGCGAGGATCTGCCCGCCGCTTCCAGCGAGACGGGCATGCTCTGGAGGCGTTCGAGCGCGAGCGCGAGTGCGCCCTCTCGGGTCACCGCCGGACTCGACGGGGCGACCGGGACGCGGCGGGACCTCTGTCGCGCCGCCAGGCCGCCGATTCCTGAACCGCGTCGCCGTGGCCTGAATGCCCGCGAGAGCGGGTTGCGGGCGCCGGCGGGCGCCGCGAGACTGGCGGGACGAGCAGAACACCTCTTTGGGAGGCGGCCTTGACGAGCGCGCCGGAGCAGTCCGGGATCCTCGTGCCCGGTCTGACGATGCTCGGCCCGGGCGTGGAGCGCTACCGGGTGACCGGAGGCGGCGCGACCGTGCTGGCGCTCGATGCGGGGGACGAACTGGAGGTCGTGGACCCCGAAGGGCACCAGCGCTGCGAACTGGTCGCCTTCGACGCCGGCGGGCGATCCGACCCGGCCCTGCTCCGCCCGGCCGGAGCCGACGGGAACGGCAGAAGCCTCGGATCGACAGGCGAGCCGGCTGCGGTGGGCATCCTCTCCGCGGGGCTGCAGGACGCACGCCGGGTGCGGGCCGGCCTCGAGCGGGCCGGCATCGACTTGACGTCAGTGCGGGCGGCCACCCCGTTGAGGCTGCTCGACAGCGACACGCCCCCGGGGAACCGTGCCCGCGTGGTGGCTCACGCCGACGTTGCCTGCGTGGTGGCCGCGCCGGGCGAGGCCATGTCGGCCCATGGCGGCGCGCCCCCCACCGACCTGATCGCATACGTCCACCGCCGCGATCCGGCCATCGACGAAGGCAGGCCCCTGCTGCCGGCTCCGCTGGCCGATCCCAGCCAGGACTTCATCGTGCGGCACAGCACGGCCCGCGCCTACGAGGTGGCCAAGGGCGACTGGTTCCAGGTGGTCGACGTGGAGGGCCGGCAGTGCTCGGACTTCCAGTGCTTCGCGGTGGCCGACCTCGAAGCGGGCGCCGATCTCTGCCTCGACGCCACCATCACCCGCACGCTGATGGGCGCGACCTGTCCCGCTCCCGGTCTGTACTCGAAGTTCTACAACGCCAGGATGCAGCCCCTCGTGGAGGTGGTCCAGGACACCGTCGGCCGCCACGACACGTTCAACACCGCCTGCAACGCCCGCTACTACGAGGAGATGGGCTACCCCGGCCACATCAACTGCACCGAGAACATCAACGGCGTGCTCGACCCCTACGGCGTGGCCGGCCGCCGGGGCTGGGAGGCCATCAACTTCTTCTACAACACCCAGCTGGACGACGCCAACCAGATCCACCTCGACGAGCCCTGGTCGCGCCCCGGCGACTACGTGCTGCTGCGCGCCCTGCAGGACCTGGTTTGCGTGTCGACCTCGTGTCCCGACGACATCGACGCGGCCAACGCCTGGAACCCCACCGACATCGCGGTGCGGGTGTACCCGGCGGCCAACCGGTTCAAGAAAGCGACGGCGATCCGCATGACCGCAGACTCCGAAGCACAGCTGACGAAGGAGACCGGGTTCCATCGGTGCACCTCCGCGCTGACCCGCAGCTTCAGCGAGTACTGCGGCTACTGGCTGGCCGATTCCTATACCGGGCACGGCCCCATCGAGGAGTACTGGGCCTGCCGGCAGGCCGCGGCGGCCATCGACCTCTCGCCGCTGCGCAAGTACGAGGTGACCGGGCCCGACGCCGAGCTGCTGATGCAGACCTGCGTCACCCGCAACGTCCGCAAGCTGGCCGACGGCCAGGTGTCGTACACGGCCATGTGCCTCGACACCGGCGGCATGATCGACGACGGCACCGTGTTCCGGCTCGGCCGCGAGAACTTCCGCTGGATCGGCGGGCAGCTCGGCTACAGCGGCGTGTGGCTGCGCGAGCAGGCTCAGCGGCTCGGGCTGAAGGCCTGGGTGCGCAGCTCCACCGAGCAGCTCCACAATCTCCAGGTCCAGGGACCCGACAGCCGCCGGATCCTCGAGCAGGTGGTCTGGACCCGGCCCGACCAGCCGACGATCACCGAGCTCGGATGGTTCCGGTTCACCATCGCCCGCATCGGCGACTTCGACGGGATCCCGCTGGTGGTGTCCCGCACCGGATACACCGGCGAGCTCGGCTACGAAGTGTTCTGCCACCCGACCGACGCCCCAGCGGTGTGGGACGCCGTCTTCGAGGCCGGATCCGCCCACGGGCTGGTGCCGATGGGCCTGGCCGCGCTGGACATGCTGCGCATCGAGGCCGGCCTGGTCTTCGCCGGCCACGAGTTCTGCGACCAGACCGACCCGTTCGAGGCCGGGATCGGCTTCACGGTGCCGCTCAAGACCAAGCCCGACGACTTCATCGGCCGCGACGCCCTCCTGAAGCGCCGTGACAACCCGCAGCGCCGGCTGGTGGGGCTGGAGTTGTCCGGCGGCGAGCCCGCCGCCCACGGCGACGGCGTGTACGCCGGGCGCAACCAGGTGGGCGTCATCACCAGCGCCACCATCTCCCCCATCCTGCGCAAGAACATCGCGCTGTGCCGGATGGCCGTGGAGCACGCCGAGGTCGGCACGGCCGTCGAGGTGGGCAAGCTGGACGGTCACGAGAAGCGGATCGGGGCCGAGGTGGTCCGGTACCCGTTCTACGACCCCGACAAGTCCCGGGCCCGCGGCATCGCCTGAGCAACGCGACGCTGGTCCTGACCGCTCTCGACGAGGGGCTCGAATAGCGACTAGTTTCGCTCTGCACCTTGGCAAGAGGTCGTGCTAGGTTTTACTCTCGATACAGATATACCTAACCACAGGGGGGATTCTGCTATGACGCGAGTGGCTGTCATCGGTGCCGGGCCGTGCGGGCTGGCGCAGTTGCACGCCTTCTCCAGCGACGCCTCGCCGGAGGCCGCGGCTACCGAGCTCGTCTGCTACGAGAAGCAGTCCGACTGGGGCGGGCTCTGGAACTACGACTGGCGCACCGGGCTCGACGAGCACGGCGAGCCCTGCCACGCCAGCATGTACCGGTACCTGTGGTCCAACGGACCCAAGGAGTGCCTGGAGTTCGCCGACTACAGCTTCGAGGAGCACTTCGGCAAGCCGATCGCGTCGTTCCCGCCCCGCGAGGTGCTCTACGACTACATCATCGGGCGGGCCGAGCGCAGCGGCTTCCGCGACCGGATCCGCTTCAACCATCCGGTGCGGCGGGTCAGCCGCTCGGCCGGCGGCAGCGGCTTCACGGTCACCGCCCACGACCAGGCCGAAGACGCCGACACCAGCGAGGACTTCGACTACGTGGTGGTGTCCACCGGACACTTCTCCATCCCCAACATGCCCCACTACCCCGGCTACGAGACGTTCGGCGGGACGCTGCTGCACGCCCACGACTTCCGCGACGCGGTGCAGTTCGCCGACCGCGACGTGCTGGTCATCGGATCGAGCTACTCGGCCGAGGACGTCGCCTCGCAGCTCTGGAAGTACGGGGCCCGCTCAGTGGTGTGCACGTCGCGCAGCGGGCCCATGGGCTTCGACTGGCCCGAAGGCATCACCGAGAGGCCCATCCTCACCCGTGTCGACGGCCGGACGGTGCACTTCGCCGACGGCTCGACCGCGGAGGTGGACGCCATCATCTCCTGCACCGGGTACCTGCACCACTTCCCGTTCATGGACGACGAGCTGCGCCTGGTGACCGCCAACCGGCTGGCCACCTCGATGCTCTACCGCGGCGTGGTGTTCCAGCCCGAGAACCGGATCCTCTACCTGGGGATGCAGGACCAGTGGTACACGTTCAACATGTTCGACGCCCAGGCCTGGTACGCCCGCGACGTGATCCTGGGACGCATCGAGCTGCCTGACGCCGACGAGCAGGCCCGCTGGATCGAGGCTGCCCAGGCCGAGGAGGACGCGCTGGCAGACGACTACGCCTGCATCGACTTCCAGGGCGCCTACACCCAGGACCTGGTGGACCAGACCGACTACCCGGACTTCAACACGCCCCTGGTCAACCAGATGTTCTACGACTGGAAGAAGCACAAGAAGCAGTCGATCATCGGCTACCGCGACCACGGGCACACGTCGCCGCTGACGGGCACGGTGGCCCCCGTCCACCACACCCGGTGGGAGGACGCCCTCGACGACTCGCTGGAGTCCTACCTGGCCGACTCGGCCTGACCGGACGGCCACCGCCAGAGCCGCCACCGCCGGCCGCAGACACCGGTCCGCCATGGACGATGTGATCATCGTCGGGGGCGGGATCGGCGGCCTCACGCTGGCTCTCATGCTGCACGAACGCGGCATGAGTTGCCGCGTGTACGAGGCCGCGCCGCAGATCCAACCCATCGGGGTGGGCATCAGCCTGCTGCCCCATGCCAGCCGGGAACTGGGCCTGCTCGGGCTGACCGACGCTCTCGGCGAGGTGGCCGTCACCACCAGGGAGTCCTGCTTCTTCAACCGCTTCGGGCAGTTCGTCTACTCCGAGCCCGTGGGCCGCTACGCCGGCTACGACTGGCCCCAGTTCCAGATCCACCGGGGCGACCTGCAGCAAGTGCTGTACCGGGCCTACGTCGACCGGGTGGCCGGAGGCGCCGGGCGGGTGCTGACCGGGCACCGCTGCACCGGCACCGAGTCCGACGGCCGCGGCGCGACCGCCCACTTCGTCGACTCCAGCACCGGCCGGTCCCTGGCGCCGGCGCGGGGGGCGGCCGTCATCGGCTGCGACGGGATCCACTCGGTTGTGCGCCGCCAGTTCTTCGGTGACGAGGGCCCGCCCGTCTACTCGGGTGTGAACATGTGGCGGGGCACCACCGTCTGGGAGCCGTTCCTCAGCGGGTCCACCTACCTGAGGGCGGGCTGGCTGACGGTGGGCAAGATGGTGATCTACCCGATCCGCCACAACGTCGACAGCCGGGGCCGGCAGCTCGTGAACTGGGTGGCGGAGGTGCAGACCGACGAGTTCAACGAGCAGGACTGGAACCGGGCCGGCCGCCTCGAGGACTTCCACCACGTCTTCGCCGACTGGACCTTCGACTGGCTCGACGTGGCCGGGCTGATCCGGGGCTCGGAGCAGATCCTGGAGTATCCGATGGTGGACCGCGACCCGCTGCCGAGATGGACCCACGGCCGGGTGACCCTGCTGGGCGACGCCGCCCACCCCATGTACCCCCGGGGCTCCAACGGAGCGGGCCAGGCCATCCTGGACGCGAGGGCCCTGGCCGACGCCCTGCAGTCGAGCGGATCGGTCCCGGAGGCCTTGAAGGCCTACGAGGACCAGAGGCTGTCAGCCACCGCGGCAGTGGTGCACGCCAGCCGGTCGGCGCCCCCCGACGTGATCCTCAAGGCAGTCCACGAGCGCACCGGAGACCGGCCCTTCGAGCGCATCACCGACGTGATCACGACCACCGAGATGGCGGCCCTGTCCGACAGCTACAAGCGCGTCGCCGGATACCACCGCGAGTCCCTGACGGCCGAGAGTTCCAGCGGCTAGCCCACACTGCGAGCTGTTCAGCGGCCGAGTCTGTGGCGAGAAGTGGCCGCATCCCACCATTGGCGGCTACTTCGAGCACAGAACTGGCCGCACCGGTGGCAGACGCGGCCAGTTCCGACCAAGAAGTAACCGCATGACCGTAATGTCGCTAGCCTTGAGCTGTGGGCAGGCTCGTGAGGCGGACATGGAACTACTGGCGCGGGACCAGGCAGGTGAACGAGCCCTACGACGCCTACGTGCCGCATCGGCTTGCGGGTTGGGCTCCGAGCCCCGGCTCGCAGACAATCGAGCGGATCGGCGTCGCCGGAGACTCGCTGCGAGCGTGGACGCTGGACGCTCCGCAGTCCCGGGCGTTGGCATGGTGCTTGAACCGGGCTGAGGGCATCGCGTCGAGCGACGTGGAGGGGATCCGCACGACGCTGAAGTCGTTGAGCCTGCTGGAGTCGCTGCGGGCCGTCCGCAGCCCCACACGGGCCGAACTGGACCGCCAGGCACTCGGCAATGTCCGGCTGAACGCGCATGCGATCGCAGTCGGGCAGCGTCGCGGAGCGCCGGTCACGATTATCGACGTCGAGGAGATGCATCGGCGACTGTTCTCCAACACCAGCCAACAGCTCGAGTCGGGGGCCGTGCGCGACGAGCAGAACTGGGTGGGACACGGCCACCAGCGAACCCCCGCGCAGGCGCATTTCGTCCCCCCTCCGCCCGAGAGCTTGCGCCCCCTGCTCGACGACACACTGCGGTACGTGTCGGCGCCCGTGTGGGGGAGCCCGATCGCGAAGGCAGCGTTGGCCCACCTGCAGTTCGAGACCATCCACCCGTTCCTCGACGGGAACGGGCGCGTCGGGCGAGCGCTCATCCACACCGTGATGAGCCGCGATATGGGTACGAGCGTCCCCCTGCCGCTCTCAGCAGCGATCGCGGCACGCAAGGACGACTACTACCAGGCATTGCAGCCCTATCAGACCTTTGTCGGCGACGCGTCCGACCCGGAGCGCTCACAGGCCGCATCCGCAACCATCGACTATGTGGCCGATGCGGTGGCTGTTGCGTGTCGCTACGCCCAAGTCGTCGCCGAAGCCATCGACCACATGGAGCAGTCATGGGCGGCACTCGGGCTGCGCTCCCATTCAGCCGCGGCAGCAGTCCTGGAGCGCATGTCCACCATGCCGGCGGCCACCACGGCATTCCTCAGCGAGGCGACAGAGCGTTCCCCGAGGGCGATCAGGCGCGCCGTGGCCGATCTGGTGGACCGCGGAGCCCTCACCGAGACCATCGACGCGGACTCGGGGCGCAGGGTCTTCGAACTCGCCGAGATGCTGCGGGTGGTTGACGAACGCGAAGGCCTGCTCCTCGACTGCTGGGATCTCCACACGTCAGCCGCCGACGGAGCCCGTCCCAGCTGACGCGACTTCGCGATACGGACTTGCGGCCGGATCGAGTTCTTCGAGCTGGTGGCGTCCG
>JAPOQG010000385.1 GCA_026710865.1 Acidimicrobiaceae bacterium | reverse complement strand
GGGCTCGGGCGGCGCATCGTCCGAGGACTGTTCATCGCCTCCATCCGGCTCCGCTGGTGGTTGCGGCTCGGGCTCGGGCGGCGCATCGTCCGAGGACTGTTCATCGCCTCCATCCGGCTCCGCTGGTGGTTGCGGCTCGGGTTCGGGCGGCGCATCGTCCGAGGACTGTTCATCGCCTCCATCCGGCTCCGCTGGTGGTTGCGGCTCGGGTTCGGGTTGGGGTTGTTCGGCTTCGGGTTGGGCGGGTTGGGGTTGTTCGGTTTCGGTTTCGGGTTCGGGTTGTTCGGCTTCGGGTTGGGCGGGTTCGGGTTGTTCGGTTTCGGGTTGGGGTTGTGGTTCGGCTTCGGGCTCGGGCTCTGGTTCGGCGGGTTCGGGCTCTGCGGGCGCAGGCTCCTCAATCGGCTGGACGCTTGAATCGGAGTCCGCCGACGGCAGCGAGTCTTCATCCTCCTGTGACGCGGGGGTGGAGGTTGCTGCGGGGTCTTCGGCGGGCGCTTCCGGAGCGGCAGGCTCGATCGGCGGCGCCGAAGTGGACGGGGGAGGTGACGGATCCGGATCTGGCCCCGGTTCGACAGCGGTCTCTTCGGCCGCTGGTTGCGACGCCGCAGATCCGGTCTCCGGAAGGGGTTCGGCCGGTTGGGCTATGGCCACCTCTGTGCCGGTCGAAACTGTGCCGGGTTCGACGGCCCCGGGCTCCCCAGTGAAGTGCGGCCCGCCGTTGCCGGGAACAGCGTCACTCGCGCACGACGAGATCACCAAGACGAGTGCGACGCACACGCCGATGCGGACGGCAGGGCGACGGGTAGGGGGAGGCCTCTTCGGCATAGTCGTGCCCGAAGCTATTCGGTCGCCCTGCGCCCGTTGCGTCAATCTCGAATGTGCACCTTGATGGCAGGCCTGGCCGAACCGGCCGCGACCGCACAGCGCGCCGTCGCGTCAAACCTCGAACAAGCCCTCGAATGTCATGTCCGGGTGGGCAGTGGTCGGTCAACTGCCCTACGGCGGCCGATCCGGGAGCGGAGGACCCAGCTGTCAGTTGAGGCGCTCGACGATCATGGCCATGCCCTGGCCGCCTCCCACGCACATCGACTCGAGGCCGATGGTGTTGTCGGCGTCCTCGATGCCGTTGAGCAGGGTGCACATGATGCGCGACCCGGTCATGCCGAAGGGATGGCCCAGCGCGATCGACCCGCCGTTGGGGTTGAGCTTGTCGTAGTCGATTCCGAGGTCGTCGGCCGAGGGCAGCACCTGGGCCGCGAACGCCTCGTTGATCTCCACGTGGTCGACGTCGTCGATGGTCATGCCGGCCCGCCCGAGAGCCTGGCGGCAGGCGTCCACTGGGCCGAGGCCCATGATCTCGGGGTTGAGGGCGGACACGCCGGTGGACACGATCCGGGCCAGCGGCGTGGCCCCGACCGCGGCCGCCTTGGCGTCCGACATCACCACCACCGCAGCCGCGCCGTCGTTGAGCGGGCAGCAGTTGCCGGCGGTGACGGTGCCGTCGGGACGGAAGACCGGCCTGAGCTGGGAAACGCCCTCGATGGTGGTGCCCTCCCTGATCCCGTCGTCGCGGCGCGCCTCGGAGCCGTCGGGCAGCGGGTAGGGGGTGATCTCGCGCTCGAAGAAGCCCCGGTTGCGGGCCGCCTCGGCCCGGTTCTGGGACAGCACACCCCACTCGTCCTGGGCCTGGCGGGACACGCCCTTGTACTGGGCCACGTTCTCGGCGGTCTGGCTCATGGCGATGTAGATGTCGGGCAGTCCCTGGGGCGGCTGCCAGGTCTCCGTTCCTTCGGCAGTGCGCCCGACGGTGCGGCTCTCGGCCTCGGCGAACTCGACGTTGTGGGGGCCGCTGTCGGCGGCGCCGTTCGCGTAGCGCGACACGGTCTCGACGCCTCCGGCCACGAAGCACTCTCCCTCGCCGGCCTTGATGGCGTGGGCGGCCATCCGGATGGTCTGCAGCGACGACGAGCAGTAGCGGTTGACGGTGACGCCCGGCGCGTTGACGCCGGCCAGGATGGACGCGACCCGGGCGACGTTGTAGCCACCCTCTCCGCCCGGCTGCCCGATCCCCCAGATCACGTCCTCGACGTCGTTGCGGTCGAGCCCGGGGACCTTGGACAGCACGTCGCCGATGATGAAGGCCGACATGTCGTCGGGCCGGGCTTCGGTGAGCGATCCCTTTACCGCCCGGCCGATCGGGGTGCGGGCGGTGGCGACGATGACGGCTTCAGGCATTTTCGGCTCCTTGGATCTAGTCGGCACCGGGGCAGCGGTGCGATCGACAACGTTAGGTGGCGGACGGACGATTCGCAGCCCCAAGCCGTCCGCTCCGGGGGATTGGCAGCGTTTTGCGTGCATGGCGGGCGTTTCGCTGCCAGTTCGCGATGAGGGTCGCTCGGTGGCTCGATGCGGGCGGCAGTAGGATCGCTCGGTGCCTCACGACCGCGACGACACCGGCATCGACACCGGGCGGGCCTGGAAGCTCCTGATCGGCGGTGAGTGGGTCGACCCCGCTGCGGGGACCTACCCGGTCATCGACCCCAACGACGGCACCGTGGTGGGCCACGCCCCGGAGGCCACCGCGGCCCAGGCCGAGGACGCGGCCCGGGCGGCCCGCGAGGCGCTGCCCCGGTGGCGGGCCCTGAGTCCCGAGGAGCGAGGCCGGCGCCTCGCCCGCCTGGCCGATGTGATCGAGCGGATGGCGCCCTCGTGGCTCCGGCTGGTGCAGGCCGAGACCGGTTCGGTCACCGCCATAGCCAAGGGCCTCCAGGTCGGCGGGCCCATGATCGAACGGTTCCGCTACTACTCCAAGCCGATCAATGTGGACGAGGACGTCGCCCCAATGCCTGCCGACAAGGGTGCACTGGGTCCGGCCGGGCTGATCGCGGCCACAGTGAAGCGCCAACCGGTGGGGGTGGTGGCCTGCATCACCCCCTACAACATGCCGCTGGTGAACGTGGCCGGCAAGGTCGCCCCCGCGCTGGCCGCCGGCAACACGGTGGTGATCAAGCCCGCCCCCCAGGACCCGCTGGGCGTGCTGCTGCTGGGAGAGGCGCTGGCCGAGGCCGGTCTCGGCGACGGCGTGGTCAACATCGTCGCCGGCTCCGGGCCGGAGGCGCCCGCCGCGCTGGTGGCCTCCACCGACGTCAACATGGTGTCGTTCACCGGCTCCACCGCGGTCGGCGCCCGGATATACGCCGACGGCGCGGCCACCATGAAGCGGGTGCTGATGGAGCTCGGCGGCAAGGGCGCGCTGGTGATGACCGAGGACGCCGACGTGAATGCGGCCTGCATGGGCATCGCCACCACCTGGGGGCTCCATTCGGGCCAGATCTGCACCGCCCCGACCCGGGTGATCTGCCATCGCAGCATCCTCGACCAGACCGTGGAGACGCTCAAGACCTTCGCCGGGTTCATGAAGGTCGGAGACGGCCGGGCGCCCGGCACCATCGTCGGCCCGGTCATCACCGAGACCCACCGCGACCGCGTCGAGAGCTTCATCTCGAGCGGTGCCGGCGCCGGCGCGACCACAGTCTGCGGCGGGCAGCGCCCCGACCTTCCCGGCTACTTCGTGGAGCCCGCCCTGCTGGTGGACGTGACCCCCGACATGGAAGTGGCCCGCGAGGAGGCCTTCGGGCCGGTGGTGGTGGTGCTGGCCCACGACGGCGACGACGAGGCCGTGGCGCTGGCCAACGACTCGTCCTACGGGCTGTTCTCGTACGTCTACGCCGGCGACGCCAAGCGGGCCTACGAGATCGGCTGCCGGCTCGAGTCCGGCAACGTGGCCCTGAACACGGTGCAGCCCCACATGTACGCCCCCTTCGGCGGGTTCAAGATGTCGGGCATCGGCCGCGACCGGGGCAAGTGGGGCATCGAGGCCTACACCGAGATCCAAGCCATCAACTGGCTCTCCTAGATATAACGAAAAATATTGAAATAATCTGCCACTCTGCCCGCCAGCCGTGCCATAATGCGGGGCATGGATCCCGATCCCATCCTCGACAAGCTGATGCGAACGTTCGAGAAGCAGCGCGCTGAGTTGCTGGCAACAGACGAGGGACGATGGGCTGTGTACGTGCAGCCCCACGACGGGCGCTTCCGCCCCGCGTTCGTCGGCTGCTTCGACGACGAGCATGAGGCGTGCGCGGCCGGCTTCGGAAGCACGATCGGCAGGCGCTTCCTGATTAAGGAGGTCTTGGAGAGGGATCGGGTGTTCATGAGTGGGCAGGTGGTAATATCCGATCATCTCCTATGAGTCTGACTACTCTCGCATAATCGGGCGAACCGCCCACCCAGCGACCTAGGGATCAGGATCGTGCTCAGGCGGGTGGGAGGGTCTTGTGGGGGTTCATGATGCCTTGGGGGTCGAAGGCGTCCTTGACTGCCCGCATCAGGTCCCATTCGATCTCGGGCTTCTGGGGTCGGATGCGGTCGCGCAGGAGCTGGCCGATGCCGTGCTCGGCGCTGAGGGTGCCTCCGAAGGCGAAGGTGGCCTCGTCGATTCTCTCTTGCAGTTGCTCGCGCACGGCTAGGAACGGCGCCACTTGATCGTCGCTGGTGGGCAGGACGTACAGGTGAATGTTGCCGTCGCCGACATGGCCGAACCCGTAGGTCGACGCGCCTGGGGCCAGGTCTGCCGCCAGGCTCCGGACCTCGTCGTGGTAGGCGCCGAAGAGGTCTATGGGCACGGCCGTGTCGAGCTTGACTCCGTGCTCGTGCTGCGACCACAGGAACATGGGAGACAGCTCGTCGCGGATGGCCCAGAGCCGAGCCTCCTGCTCGTCGGTGACCGCCACCGCCGCGTCGGTGATCCATCCTCGCTGCGACGCCTCGGCCAGGAACGCCCCCAGCCGCTCGGAGACCGGCTCGGCGGAGGCCAGCCGCACCAGCACGCAGAACTCCTCGCTGGTTCCCAGCGGCCGGGCCAGACCGAACCTCTCGCATACCCGCTCCAGGCCCACTCCGGGGATGAGCTCGAAGGCGGACACGTCCCCGCCGCAGCAGGACGTGGCCAGCTCCAGCAGGGGAGTGAGCCGGTCGAGCCCCGTTATGGCGGCCAGGGCGCTCTGGGTGTGAGGGGTGGCCGGATGCAGGCGCAGCACCGCCCGGGTCACCACACCGAGGGTGCCCTCGGCGCCGATGAACAGATGCTTGAGGTCGTAGCCCGAGGAGTCCTTGCGCAGCGCCCGAAGACCGTTCCAGACCCGCCCGTCGGCCAGGACCGCCTCGAGGCCCAGCACGTTGTCGCGCATGTTGCCGTAGCGCACCACGTTGTTGCCGCCCGCGTCGGTGGCGATGGCCCCGCCGACGGTGGCCGTGCCCCGCGCCCCCCAGTCCGGCGCGAACAGGCGGTTCACCGCGGCGGCGGCCTGCTGCACCGCGTCGATGGTGGCCCCGGCCTCGGCGGTGATAGTCCAGCGGTCGGGATCCACCGACACGATCCGATTCATCCGGCTCATCGACAGCACGATCGACGGTTTCTCGACGACTCCGCCGTCATCGCCGGGGCTGCGGTCCGACGCTACGGGTCGGTGTCGGCCATCAGCGCCGCCATCTCCAGGGACCCCGCCCTCGCCGCGGCTGCGGCCCAGCGCGGCTGCGGCCCAGGAGCGGTCGGCAACGGCGGGCACGGCCCCTCCGGACATTCCCGTGTTGCCGCCCTGAGGAACGACCGCGACTCCCGCCGATGCGCAGGTCCGCACGACCGCGGCTGTCTCGTCTACCGATGCCGGGCGGACCACGGCCAATGCCTCCCCGGTGAACAGGCCCCGCTGGCCGGTCAGGTACGGCGCGGCATCGGCGCCGGTGAGAACCCCCGCCGGGCCGAGATCGGAGCGGAGCCCACCCACGAACGTCATCGGCAGGCCACCCTAGAACGTGCGCGGGCAGGTGACGCCGTCTCGCCGTGCAGGGTGGCGTTTCCAGATCTTGTTCGCTGCGCTTGCTGGCTGCTCGGGCCCACTCGAACGAAACCGAACGAGATCAGTAGAGAAACCGGTCGCATGGGAGCAATACCGCCCAGATTCGGGCGGGTCGCGACCGCTCGATCGCTCCGGTAGCTTCCCGGCCATGCTTGATGTGAACTCGCAGGCCCCCGACTTCGACGCACCCGACCAGAACGGCAACCCAGTGCGCCTGGCCGACCTGAGGGGCAGCTGGGTGGTTCTGTGGTGGTATCCCAAAGCCTCGACCTCCGGTTGAACCAAGGAGGGCAGGGGGTTCCGTGATCGAGCCCCGGAGTTCGAAGCAGCCGGCGCCGCTGTGGTCGGAGCGTCGTTCGACACCGTGGAGGAGCAGCGGACCTTCGCCGAGACCGAGAGCTTCCCCTTCGCGCTGATCAGCGACCCGGACAAGTCCATCGGCCGGAGCTATCACGCCGAGCGCGCGCCGGGGGAGGATTACTACGAGTACGGGCTGTCCCGCCGCATCACGTACTTGATCGACCCCGAGGGCCGCATCGCCGCTGCCTACGACCTGGCCGGCCAAGACCTCGCCGCCCACGCGGCCCAGGTCCTGGACGACATCGCAGCCCGCTCCTGACGGCTCCTCCGGGCCGTTGCCCATTCTGTTCGCGCTTTCTGGCGCATATGGCCGTTTTCTGCAAACAGAAGGCCTGACCCTGCCCGTCGGGGAAGCCGCTCGGTCTAGGCGGCGTTGTCGTAGACGGCCTTCTCGAAGTCGAGGAACCCGCCCACCGAGGTGGGGTCGGCGAAGGGGAAGATCTGGGTGGCCCAGAAGCCGCCCACACCGTTGGCCCGGTCGATCCAGTAGTACAGGTTGGCCAGCCCCGCCCAGGCCAGCGCGCCTGCCGGCCGACCGGTGGGCGCGTCCTCCTCGTTGATCATGAAGCTCAGCGCCCAAGTCTTCGGCATCCCCGGGAAGAACTCGGCGTCGTTGGACAGCCGCGGATTCGACACGGGGAGCACCGTCTTGGCCACCTCGGTGGCGCCGACGCCGGGAAGCATCTTGATGAACATGCCTGCGGGCAGGTGGTTCCGGCACGCCATCTCCACGGTCTCGGGCCTGAGGATCTGCTCGCCGTCGGGGCCGGCTCCGTCATTGAGCCACATCCGGATGAACTTGGCGTAGTCCTCGGCGGTGCCGTAGAGGCCGTGTCCGGCCATGTGGACCTCCGGGTCCGGCGGCAGCTCCACTCCCGGCAGCGGGATCAGCGACCCGTCGGAGTCCTCGCGTGCGTGGATCGTCGCCATGCGCTCGCGCATCGACGGGGTCATCGAGAAGGCGGTCGAGTCCATGCCCAGCGGGCCCAGCACCCGCTCGTCGAGCACCTCGCCCAGCCGCTTGCCGGTGATGCCCTCCACCACCTGACCGGCCCAGTCGATGTTGGAGCCGTACTCCCACTGCTCGCCAGGGTCGAAGAGCAGAGGCGTCTCGATGGAGGCGTATGACGCCTCCACCACCCACGGCTGACCCTGCTCGTTGGCCAACCGGGTGTAGGTGTCGTTGAAGAAGTCGTAGGTGAGCCCGGCCGTGTGGGTGAGCAGCTGGCGCGTCGTGATGTCGCTCTTGGGCGGGCGCAGTCTCGGCGTTCCGTCATCGTCGAGTCCCTCCAGCACGCCGAGCCCGCCGATCCTCGGCACGTACTCCTTGGCCGGGGCGTCCAGATCCAGGTCGCCCTGCTCCACCAGCTGAAGGCAGGCAGTGCCGCCGATGGCCTTGGTGGTCGAGAAGATCGCACACACCGTGTCGGTCGTGAAGGGGTCCTCTCCGAGAACCCGCTCGCCCCTGGCACCCCTGTAGATGTCGCCGTCGCGGTCGGTGGCCACGGCGGCCACGCCAGGCACCCGCGGCGATCCCGAGACGACACCATCCAATACCGCATCCGCGGCTGAACTGAGATCACCCATCACACTTCTCCTGTCTCTGATAGCCAGATGTGACATCGAACTCTCTCACTGCGGGCGCCTGACCGTCCAACTCAGCGGTCTGCACCCCGTGGGACTCAGTCTCCAACGGCGCAGGTGCCGGGCACCTCGCGGCGCGCCACGGTCGATGGCAGTACCGCCACGTTCCGTAGTATGCCTGCGGCCGCCGCTGCGGGGAGGACTCGGTGATAATCGACTGCCACGGCCATTACACCACCACCCCGCCCGCAGTGGGGGAGTGGCGCGAGGCCCAGAAGGCAGCGGTCGCCTCCGATCCTGGACATGTCGGGTCCAAGGGCCGGATCGCGGTCAGCGACGACGAGATCCGCGACAGCCTGGAGGGCGCCCAACTCGCCTTCCAGCGCGAGCGTGGCACCGACCTGACCATCTTCTCGCCCCGGGCCAGCTGGATGGGCCACCACATCGGCAACGAGCACACCTCCAGGTTCTGGTCACAGCACCAGAACGAGTTGATCCGCCGGGTGTGCGACCTCTACCCGGGCAACTTCGCGCCGGTCGCCCAACTGCCCCAGTCTCCGGGTGCGCCCGTCGATTCCTCGGTGCAGGAGCTGAGACGCTGCACCGAGGAGATGGGCTTCATCGGCTGCAACGTCAACCCCGATCCCAGCGGCGGCCACTGGAACGGGCCGCCGCTGTGGGACCGCTACTGGTGGCCGCTGTGGGAGGCGATGTGCGAGCTCGACGTCCCGGCCATGATCCATGTGAGCGCCTCCTGCAACGAGAACTTCCACACCACCGGGCCGCACTACCTGGGCGCCGACACGACCGCGTTCATGCAGGCGTTGACCTCGGGGTTCCTGGCCGACTTCGAGGGGCTGCGGCTGGTGATCCCCCACGGCGGGGGAGCGGTTCCCTACCACTGGGGGCGCTTCGCGGGCATGGCCCAGGACGCGGGCTGGGACTTCGACGGGCTGCTGGAGCACGTCTGGTTCGACACCTGCGTCTACCACCAGCGGGGCATCGACCTCCTCGTCGACATCGTTCCCGCCGACAACATCCTGTTCGCGTCGGAGATGGTGGGCGCGGTGCGGGGCGTCGATCCCGCCACCGGCCACTACTACGACGACACCCGTCGCTACATAGACAATGCCGGCCTCGACGACGAGGCCCGGACCAAGATCTTCGAGGGGAACGCACGACGGGTCTATCCCCGTCTGGAGGTGAAGCAATGAGTGATCGCGGCCGTCCGGTAGTGGTTCGCGGGGTGGAGCGGGCCGATCCGGCCGTCGTCGACGGCTTGGCGCCGATGGGGAGTGCCACCGTGCACGAGGCCATCGGCCGGCGGGGCTTCCTCGGTCCCGACATCCGCCCCATCCAGGCCGGGACCCGCATTGCGGGCGCCGCGGTGACTGCGCTGTGCCATCCAGGCGACAACCTGATGATCCACGCCGCGATGGAGACCTGCCAGCCGGGCGACATTCTCGTTGTGGCCGTGTCCGCGCCGTCGGCGCACGGCTTCTTCGGGGACCTGCTGGCTACTTCAGCCCAGGCCCGGGGAGTGCGGGGCCTCGTGGTCGACGCCGGCGTGCGCGACACCGCCGAGCTGAGGGCCATGGGCTTCCCGGCGTGGAGCCGGCACGTCTCGTGCCAGGGCACCGTCAAGGCCACACCGGGCTCTGTGAACGTGCCCGTGGTGCTCGGCGGGCAGGTCGTCAACCCGGGCGACGTCGTGTGCGCAGACGACGACGGCGTGGCGGTCGTGGCCCGCTCCGAGGCTGGGTGGGCGCTGGAGATGTGCCGCCAGCGGGTGGCCAAGGAGAAGGAGGCGCGGGCCCGCCTCGCCGCCGGCGAGCTGGGCCTGGACATGTACGGCCTTCGCCGGCAGCTCGTCGACATGGGCGTAGACTGGGTGGACACCCTCGACGATCCGGAGGGGTAGGGACCGAACCCCTCAGTGGAAGTCGTAGAGGCGCTGGGGGTTCTCGACCAGGATCCGGTTGCGGTCGGCTTCGTCGGGAGCGAACGCCGCCAGCAGGTCGACCAGGTCGCCGTCGTCGGGCATGTGGCCCACGTTGGGATGGGGCCAGTCGGTGCCCCACAGGACCCGGTCCCCGGCCGCAGCGACCAACGCCCGGCCCAGCGGGGCCACATCGTCATAGGGCGGGCGCCCCCCGGCGGTGAGCCGCTCCGCCCCCGAGACCTTGACCCAGGCCCGTTCGTCGTCCATCAGCTCCAGCAGGACGGCGAAGGGCGGCTGCTCGATCCCTCCGGATGCCGGCACCCGGGCCATGTGGTCGATGATGAACGGGCACGGCAGGCCCAGCAGCACCCCGGCGAAGTCGGGCAGATCGGTGGCGTCGAGGTGCACCACCATGTGCCAGCCCCGCGGCGCCACCTTCCGGGCCGTGCGCTCGAAGGCTCCGACGTCCCCGCCCCCGAGGTGTCTGACGAAGTTGAACCGGGCGCCGCGTACGCCGGCGTCGTGGAGGCGGTCGAGCTCCGCGTCTGCGCAGGACTCATCGATCATGGCCACGCCGGCGTACCGTCCCCGCGACCGTTGGAGGGCGTCGACCATGGCCGAGTTGTCGGTGCCGTGGCAGCTGGCCTGCACCAGCACGGCCCGGTCGATCCCCATCCGGGCGTGCAGCTCCTGGAGTTGCTCGACGCCGGCGTCGGGAGGCGTGTACGAGCGGTCCGGCGAGAACGGGAAGCGACTCGCCGGGCCGAACACGTGGCAGTGAGCGTCGCAGGCATCCGGCGGCGGGGTGAAAGCCGCGGGCGGGTGCGGATCAGGATGGGGCGGCGGGATGGTGGGCTGCATCGTCGGTCCCCGGCGCCTCAGCCGGGGCGGGGGAAGACCATGCCGTCGAACAGCTTCCTGGCGGTGCGGATGATCCCTGCGCTGTGCACCGTGGGCGCGCCTGCGGGGCCGATGGTGAGGTCCACGGCCGCCTCGAAGGTGCCGGTCGGGTGCTCCAGAGCGACCACGCGGTCGATTCGGGATGCTCCGCCGGGTCCGGGCTCTCCTCCGGCCGCGGCCGCCAGGAACTCGTGGCCGATCGCGCCGGGCAGCGCCGCGGCGGTGGCGACCGACACCGCCCCGAGCACGCCGACCGCCTCATGGCACCGGTGGGGGATGAAGGTCCGGGTGCAGATGTCTCCGGTGGCAGTTCGCGGCGGCGCCACCAGAGTCATCTTCGGCACGGTGGAGGCGCTCACGTCACCGAGGCCCATCAGCGGGCCCGCGGCCTTGCGCACCCGCTCCAGCCGGGCCCGCAGGCGGCCGTCGGCCTCGAGGGAGGCGCAGTCCTCGTAGCCGGTCACGCCCAGGTCGCCGGCCCGCATCACCACGGCCGGCATCCCGTTGTCGATGAGGGTGCAGTCGGTTCCCTCGACACGGTCCGCGAGGTTCCCGGTGGGAAGCAGGGCGCCGCAGGAACCGCCGGCTACGTCCTCGAAGTCGAGCCGCACCGCCGCCGCGGTGCCGGGCACGCCGCCGATGGAGGTGGGGCCGGCGTAGTCGGGCATGCCGTCGCTCAGCGGGAACGTCGCGATCGCCACCGAGCCAGTGTTGATCATGTGGATGCGCACCCTGGCCTCGGCCCCCTCCGGCTCGACGAGGCCCCTCTCGACCGCGAACGGTCCCACGCCGGCGAGCATGTTGCCGCAGTTCTGGGCGTCGCTGACGAGGGGCTCGTCCACCGAGGGCTGGAGGAACAGGTAGTCCACGTCGGTGTCGGGCCGGGACGGGGGACCGACTACGGCCACCTTGGTGGTGAGCGGGTGGGCCCCGCCGATGCCGTCGATCTGGCGCTGGTCCGGAGAGCCGACGATGCGCAGGACGAGGTCGTCGCGCCGGGCCGGGTCGCCGGGCAGGTCCTGGCTCAGGAAGTAGGCGCCCTTCGACGTTCCGCCTCGCATCAGCATGCACGGGACGCTCACGCTCATTGGGCCAGTGTGCCCGCGCTGTCGCCCGATGGCGCAGCGTGGCCAGAGGCCGCTCTAGTGGTGTGTCGTGAGTACAGGTGCGGAGCCTTGTAGTCCATCGCGCGAGGTCGGAGATCGAATAGGTCGCGCGACCAAACCGGCGACACACAACTAGGTTCGGGGGTGTGATCGGCGATGCCCCGCTCGACGGCCTGCGAGTCGTCGAAGGCTCGGCGTTCGTGGCCGCGCCCTCGGGGGGAATGGCGCTGGCGCAGCTCGGGGCCGAGGTGGTGCGCTTCGACCGGATCGGCGGGGGCATCGACTACGGGCGGTGGCCGCTCACAGCCGAGGGCCGCTCGCTGTACTGGGCCGGGCTGAACAAGGGCAAGAAGTCCATGGCCGTCAACCTGCGGGATCCGGCCGCCCACGAGCTGCTCACCGAGCTGATCGGTGCTGCCGGGACCTTTCTCACCAACTTCCCGGCCCGGGGCTGGATGGCCCCCGGCAGGCTGACCGCCCGGCGGGCCGATCTGGTGATGGTGGCCGTCACCGGCAACCGCGACGGGACCACCGCGGTGGACTACACGGTCAACGCGGCGATCGGCTTCCCCATGGTGACCGGCCCCGCGGATCTCGACGGTCCGGTCAACAGCGTGCTGCCGGCCTGGGATCTGCTGTGCGGGCAGACGGCCGCCGTCGGGATCCTGGCCGCAGAGCGGCGCCGGCTGCTGACGGGGGAGGGGTCGGTGATGACGCTCGCGTTGAGCGACGTGGCCCTGGCGGCTGCCGCCGCGCTGGGTTACGTCGCCGAGGTCCAGGTCGACGGCGCGATCCGGCCCCGCTGCGGCAACGACCTCTGGGGCGCATTCGGCGTGGAGCTGTCCACCGCCGACGGGCGTCGCCTGTACGCGGTGGGCATCAGCGGCCGGCAGTGGGCCTCGCTGGTGGAGGCCACCGAGAGCGAGGCCGCGGTCGCTGAGATCGCCTCGACTCGCGGCCTCGACTTCAAGCACGAGGGCGACCGGTTCGAGGCCCGCCACGAGATCAAGGCGGTGATGCAGGACTGGGCCGCGGCGCGGCCGTTCGCCGAAGCGGCCGAGCGCCTGGACGCGCTGGGGGTGTGCTGGGGGCCGTACCAGACCTTCGCTGAGCTCGTCGAGAACGACCCCCGCTGCTCGCCGGCCGGCGGGCTGTTCCGCGAGGTGGACCAGCCCGGTATCGGCCCCTACCTGGTGCCGGGATCGCCGCTGGCCCTCGCGACCGGCGCAGGGCCGGCGCCCGATGGGCTGGGCGACGTCTCGCCGGCGCCCGCGCTGGGGCAGCACACCGACGAGGTGCTGGCCGGGTGGCTGGGACTCTCGGCCGGAGAGATTGGCCGGCTGCACGACGCCGGAGTGGTTGCCGGCGGGAGCTGGCGGAGCCCCTGAGTCGTTGGCGAAATTGTCTGAGGTTTTGCGATCGCGGTTTATGATCGATCGGACCCAATTCGGATTTGTGCGCTGACCTGCTGTATTGTCAAAATCAGATGTTCGCCTTGCACAATTGTATACCGCTGCTAAATTGTATACCGATGCTCGAAGTGTATGAGACGGCCGTAGCCCCGGTGGGCTCCACGGCCTGGATGGAGCACGGGCGCTGCGTGGGTGAGAGCGAGCTGTTCTTCGCTCCGTTCGCGGAGCGTCCCGAGGCTCGGGTCCGCCGCGAGGCTCGGGCCCGCTCGATCTGCGAGCAGTGTGTAGTGCTGATCTCGTGCCGGGACTATGCCCGCAGGAACCGCGAGCTCGGCTTCTGGGGAGGCGAGAGCGAGTCGGAGCGGGCCGAGGCCGGATTCGCTCCCACCACGCCGATCGTGGGCCGCAAGCGCGTCGCGGAGGAGCGCGCCCTCGACGCCATGCGCCGGGTCCGCTGACAGGGCGGACGCCATCGGCTAG
>JAPOQG010000131.1 GCA_026710865.1 Acidimicrobiaceae bacterium | reverse complement strand
CGGTTCGAGGTTCCCGAAGGCTCCGACGGGCTTGTGGCTGTCGAGACTCACGGTGGCATAGATGTCTTTGCCCGACTCATCCGGGTGGTCCCGGACGCCCTCGACGAACAGATCGCGTCGAATGATGACGGGGGAGACGGCACCAACGCGCTCATCGAGCAAGAGTTGGCGCCCGGATGGTACATCGTCGAAGTGCGGGGCTTCTCCGGCAGCACATCAGGTGACTATGAGATATCCGTGACTGTGGAGTAGGGCCGTGGTTGCGGCCACGCTCTGCCTGGTCGTCGCGGCGTGCGTGGCGGGCGCGGCGTGTGCGGGCGACCCGGCGCCTGCACCGTCCACAGAGGACCCTGCCGCTGTGGAGGCGGTTGTGCGCTTGGCCGCCGACGCCCACGGCGGGCCGGTGGCGGTGCTCGCGGTGGACAACTCCACCGGGGAGACGGTCGCAGCAGCGACCGCCGGAGACGCGGCGCACGCCCCACTGGGCGGCGGAGCGCGGCCCGCTGCCTCACTGGTGAAGGCGGTCGTGCTGGCCGCGGCGCTCGAGTCGGGCGTCGCGCCCCACGATGTGCTGATCGTGCCGCAGTGCATCCCGTTGGCAGAGCGCCTGGCTTGCACGACCCGCCCGGGCGAGGTGACCGTCTTGGAGGCCGCGGCCCACTCCAACAACCCGGCGTTCGTCCTTCTGGCCGACCGCGCCGGGCCCGACGCGGTCGCCGGCTACGGGGCCCGTGTCGGAATGGAGTTGGTGCCGTCGCGCCTGCTGCCGCTGGGGCTCGACGCGGTGACGATGGAATCGGTGGCCGCCCTGTTCGTGGCGCTGGCCAATGACGGCGAGACGCCGGCGGTCGCCGGCCGCGACGGTGCAAAGAGCCTCGGCGCGGCCGGCCGTTTCGTGTCCGCCGAGACGGCCCGAGCGATGCGCAAGGTGCTGCGGGTCGTGGTGACCGACGGGACCGGCAGAGCCGCGGACGGCCCGGATGAGCCCTACGGCAAGACAGGTACCGCCGAGGGGCGCACCGACGCCTGGTTCGCAGGAGTCTCCGGCGACTTGACGATCGTCGTGTGGGCCGGCGCCCGCGACGGCGCCGCCGCTCCGGGCACGGCCGGGATCGACGCTCCCGCCGGAGCCGAGGCCGACTATGAGACGCTTCTCGACAACGATGAGCAGCCCGCGGGAGGCGGCCCGCGTCTGACCGGGGGCGGCTTGCCGGCGCGGGTCTTCCGGGAGGTCGCCAACCTGCTCTCCGTGTCCGCGCCCGCCGCTTGAGCTGAGCGTGACGCAGTCCCGCGACGCCCCGCAGCAATCGTCGGCGCTGCGGGCCACCGGGGCCGGTTCGACGGGAAGCGGGCGGCTGCCCGCCTTGCCGGCGACCGGCCTCATGCTGGTCGTGGCCGGGGCGGCCCTCGTATGGGATTCCCAGGGGTTCAATGGCTTCGTCGCCGCGAAGGCGGCGACGTCCGGTGCGGGCCTGGCGCTGGTGGTGCTGTGGCTGGCGCGGCGCTCGGCGCTGGCGGCGCCCCGTGGGCGATGGATGCCTGCCGTTGCCGCGCTCGGCGGGCTCATGCTGGCTGCCACCGTGGCCAGCGGCTCGATCCTGCGCTCATTGCTCGGAGCGCCGCTGCGGCAGGAGGGACTGCTTGCCTGGGCTGGATTCGCGGTGGCGTTCACCGTGGGATTGTCGCTGCGACGGACGAGCCGCGCGGCCGCAGCCGCGTCGCTGGTCGATGCCGCAGTGGTCGCGGTGGCGGCCGTCGGCGCTGCCGGGGTGCTCGAGGCGGCCGGCGTCGAGTTCGACGCTGATCTGATCGAGTTCCGCGGTCGAGTCCGCTCGACGCTGGGGAACCCCGCCCTCCTCGCGGGCTTCATGGTCCTCGTCGGCCCTGTCGCCTCCGTCGCGGTCGCCAGGCGCGGCCCGTGGCGATGGGCCGGGGGGTCGGCCGCCGTGTTGGCGGCGGTCAACCTCGCGGCGGCGCAGACTCGGGCCGTGTGGGCGGCCGTCGTCGTGGTCGGCGTGGCCGCGGCGCTGCTCGCGGCGGGGCGGAGGGTCCGGCTGCTCGTGGCCGCAGCCGCGCTGTCGGCTGCCGCGGCTGCGGCGTTGAGCGGCCGCTGGGCACAGTTCGGCCACGATCTGCGAGGACGGGCCGCGATCTGGGAGGTGGCCGCCTCGGCGGTGGTCGACGATCCGCTTCTCGGCAACGGCCCCGAGACGTTCCTCGCGACCTACGGCGAGCGCGTCAGCGAAGACACCGTGCGCGAGTACGGCATAGGCGCCGTCGACCGGGCCCACAGCGGCCTGCTCGACTTCGCGGTGTCGTTCGGCGCGCCCGCGGGGGTGCTCTACCTGGTCGCCCTGGCAGGCGTGGCCGTCCTGGCGCTGAACGCGGTGCGAAGCGGCGACACCTTCCGGGTCGCGGCAGGCGTCGGTGTCGCCTGCTACGCGGTAGCGCAACAAGCCTTCTTCGCTCATCCCAGCACCGACACGGTCTGGTGGCTGATGGTCGGGTTCCTGGTCGCCGACTCGGGCGCCGCAACGCGCCGGCTGCCCCCGCTGGGCGCGGCTCTCCTGCTGAGCGCGGCGTCGGTCCTGACGGTCAACGCCCTCTCGCTGGCGCGCAACGACCGCCTCTACGAACAGTCGGTGGAGTCGCCGACGGCGGTGGAGGCGTACGAGCGGCTGGCGCAGGCGGCCTCGCATCGGCCCTTCGACGACCTGAGCTACGTCTTGATGGGCGAACTGCTGTCACAGACCGACGACATCCGCGTAGTGGCCGACGGGATAGGGCGCATCCGCGGCGGGGCCGGGCACAACCCTGGCAACGGTCTGGTCGCCCTGGCGCTGATCGACGCCCAGATGCAGGCCCATCGAATCACCTCCGACCCCGCCCACGCGGTCGAGGCTCGCCTGGCCGCCGACGAGTTGATCGCCGCTCAGCCCGCCAACGGCCCCGCCTACCTCAAGCGGGGTGTGGCCGCCTGGAGTCTCGGCCACCGGGCGGCCGCCCGCTCGGACTGGGAGCGGGCAGCCTTCCTGATGCCGGATCGGCCCGAGCCCCGCCAGAATCTCGCGGTGCTCGACGCCGCCGAGGCTGACCGCGCTCGTTCTCGGGGGCCGGCCCGCCGATCTTCAGGCGGCCGCGGCCCGCAGGGCGGACAGCGGCGGGTGCATGCGGACACGGCGAGGACAGCAGGGCCGGACACGGCGGGGACAGCAGGGCCGGATACGGCGAGATGAGCGTGGCCGCACCATCCGACGCGTCTTCAGCCAGTGCGCCGCTTCGAGCGCCAAGCCGGTGTCCTGGGCTCGACGGCCTGCGGGGTCTGGCGGTGGCGTGTGTGCTCGCCTTCCACCTTTGGCCCGACGCGGTCCGGGGCGGCTGGCTCGCGGTCGGCCTCTTCTTCACGCTGTCGGGATACCTGATCGCCGGTCTCCTCGACAGGGAGATCGCGAGCACCGGTCGGCTGCGGCTGGGCCGTTTCATGTCCAGGCGAGCGCGGCGGCTGCTGCCCGCCGCGCTGGTGACCATCGCAGGCACCCTGGCCTTGACCGCTTGGGTCGATGATCAGCCGCTGCGCATCGTCGGCGTCGATGCCCTGGCCGCCGCCCTGAACGTGTTCAACTGGCACGCATCCCTCGACGATGCGGGCTACACGGGAATCTTCGATGCCGCGCCGGCGCCGCTGGCCCACTTCTGGTCCCTGGCCGTCGAGGAGCAGTTCTATCTGGTGTTCCCGGCCGCGGTGGCGTTGACCCGCCGGCCCGGCCTGGTGGTGGGCGCGATGGTGGCCGCCGGCCTGGCCGGCGTGTGGCTGTGGTGGGGATCGACCGACGCATATGTGGCCACTCCGGTGCGGGCCACAGAGATCGCGGCCGGAGCCGCGCTCGCGGTGGCCAGGCCCCGCTTCGGGGCGGTGCGCCGCCTGCTCGAACCGCCCGCGGACCATGCCCTTCTGTGGAGGATCGCATGGACCGCGGTCCTCGCAGCCGCGACGGCGCTGAGCGTGGCGACCGTGATCCGTCTGAGCCCCGACCACGGCTTCGTGTTCAGGGGAGGCCCCCAGTTGATGGCCCTGTGCTGGGTTGTGCTGGTCATCGCGGCCGTGAGGGAAGGCCGCGCCGCCCGGTTCATGTCGCGGGCGCCACTGCGCTGGCTGGGGCTGCGCTCCTACGCCGTCTACCTGCTCCACTGGCCGTTGATCGAGCTGACCGACTGGCACCCGGCGGTGGTGATCGCCGTGACCCTGGGACTCGCCGAGGCCTCCTTCCATGTGCTCGAGATGCCGGTCCGCCGAGGGACGGGCCGGCTGGCCGTGCCGGTGCTGGCCGTGGCGGCGGTGGCGGTGGCGGCCGTGGCCGGCGTGGCCGCGGCCGCCTCGACCCCGCTGGGGATCGCCGGACGGGCCGAGGCCGTCGGCGAGCTTCCCGCGTCGTCCGCGACGGGGCTCACCGTGCCAGTGGTCACAGTCTTGGGCGACTCTGCCGCCCTCCACTTCGCGGATGGACTGCGTCAGTGGAGCCATGCAGGCCCGCTCATGGCCGTAGCGGACCACTCCCGGCTCGGCTGCTCCCCGGCCGGCACTCCCGGCAGCGAGTGGCGCCACTTGCGAGCAAGCATCGACGGCGAGGCCCTGCCCATGGGGTTCATCGAGGACGGGCCCTGCCGCGACGACCTCATACAAGAGGGCTCGAGCGCCGTGCTGGTCGTGGACCACGCGGCCGTGCTGCTCGACCATCGCAACGCGGACGGCGAGTGGGCGTCGATCCTCGATCCAGCGCTCGCCTTCGACGTGGCCGATTCCTACCGGCTCCTGGTCGCCAGAGCCGGCGCGGTCGGCGCACGCGTCGTGTTCACCACCGCGCCGCGGCTGCTTCCGACCCCCGGTGAGGACGCCGGGCGCCAGCCCCAGACGAGCGGGGAGAGGTCGGAGGCGTACAACGCGCTGGTTCGCAGCCTGCTCGACGAGTTCGACGCGGTGGACGGGGTCGCCACGGCGGAGCTGATCGATACTGCCGCGGTGCTGGACGATCACGGCTACGAGGGCCCCTATGGCCGCTCCGACGGCATGCACGTAGACTTCGTCCGGGCCGAGGTGTTCGCCTCCGAGGTGCTGGGCCCCGCCCTGCTTGATCTGCTCGACCCCGGATGACCCGTCCGCCCCCGGGCAGCGCACCGACCCGTGCTCTTGTCTCACACCCAACTCTGGTGGGCCCGACGCTCGGCCTCTGTTCCGCGTCGATCCGGCTAGCCCAGATCTTTCAGTGAGCCTTGGTGGGGTTGGGGTCGGCGGTTGGGGTCGGGGGGTGTGCTGCGCCCGGTTGGCCGCGGGGTGTGGTGTCCAGATGAGCAAGGGGACCGCTCGCACGCCAGCCACGAGACCTCCACGAGTGCCTCATCGAATCGTTCAGCCAGTCTCATGGCAGATCCTCGCTGATGCCCTTGGAACTTCTCATCTAGAAGGGGCTCAGGCCCAGGCGGTTGCGGATCGAGACCAACTCGCCCAGATGGTTGAAGCCGTGGCCGACCGCGCTCCACTGCAGGAACCACGCCGTGGGCTTGCCCTCCCACATGGAGTAGAGCCAGTCGAAGCGGTCAGCAGGGGTGCCTATGGCTTCCAGGGCGGCGGTCGTGTCGGGCTGCTGGTTCATCGTCGGCAGACCGCGGTCCTCCAGCCAGGCCGCGGTGGACTCCATCACGTCCAGCGTGTAACCGCCGACGGCCTCCGGATCCAGCACCTCCACCAGGTCCGCATCCTCGCCCTCGGCCAGGCCCCGCCAGAGGTCCTCGCCGATGCCGAGACGGTCGGTCCAGCCCTCGACCACTGCGCCGGCGCCCCGCAGCACTCCGTTGACGGCCACGTCGTGGTGGCGGGCCAGGTGCCACAGCACGTAGACCGGCGCGATCCCCCCGCCGTCGGCCCGTTCCCGGCGCCGCTCCGGCGGGATCAGGCCGAGCACGCCGCCCTCGAGCTTGGCCCGCAGCGACCTCAGGTCTCCGACGATCCAGTCCCGTAGATCCACGCCAGGAACTCTAGATCTGTGGTGGCCTCTGGGCCTCTTCGGGTGTCACTGGATGCGCTGCGTGTCGCGCCCTGCGGCCGGTGTCCACGACTCGATGAGCAGGCTGTCCCCCGACACTCGAACGAGGACGACCCTCGTGATCGTGGCCACAAAGAGCACCATGATCGACGGATCGTCGATCGGATAGCGGTGTCCTGCAACGAACTCATCCTGCTGCGCGGCGTCTGCAAGCCGTGCGACGCCGTCGATGCGGGCGTCGCCCTTGGCCAGGTCCTCGGTGTCGGGGGCGCTGTGAAGCGAGAAGCGGGGGTCGCGCCCCAGGTCGGCGGCCTTGCGCGATCCCGGTGTCATCCCCAGCCACAGGTGCCCGGACCGGATGGGCGCTTCCATGCCGGAGGTTCGAGGCGAGCCGTCCGCCTTCAGCGTGGCGATCACCGTATGGCGGTGGCTTCCCAGCCTCGCCATGACCCTGTGGGCCAGCGCCTCGTCGGCTCGCTCGAACCCGGCCCAGGTCACTGCGTCGTCGGCCAT
>JAPOQG010000135.1 GCA_026710865.1 Acidimicrobiaceae bacterium | reverse complement strand
GCCGGAGGTTCGAGGCGAGCCGTCCGCCTTCAGCGTGGCGATCACCGTATGGCGGTGGCTTCCCAGCCTCGCCATGACCCTGTGGGCCAGCGCCTCGTCGGCTCGCTCGAACCCGGCCCAGGTCACTGCGTCGTCGGCCATCACAGGAATCTAGACCGGTATGGGTGGGTACGCTCCGGCTGTGCGATTTGTGGTGCTGCAGGCCCATCCGCAACAGGAGTGCCTCAATGTGGCTCTCCGCGACCGGGTGGTGGAGACGCTGGAGCAAGCCGGCCACGATGTGGACCTCGTGCGGCTGACACAGGGAGAGTGGATCGACGGAGTCAGCGTCCTGGGCGCCGAGGGCCTGGTGCTCGTCTACCCGACCTGGTGGGGCGGTCTGCCCGCGCCGATGCTCTCATGGGTGCAGCGCGAGCTCGCGGCCTGGCTCGACGGCTCGGCCGATCCGGCGACCTCGCCCCTGCGCACGATCAAGCATCTCGTGGCCGTGACCACTCACGGCTCCCCTGGCCGGGTGAACTGGCTACAGGGCGAGCCCGGGCGCCATCTGCTGCGGCGCTCGGTGGCTCGCCTGTGCGCTCCAGGGACGCGGCTGCGCTGGGTCGCCCTGTACGGCGTCGACCAGCGCACCCCGGCTGAGATATCGGCTTTCGTCGACCGCGCCGGCTCGGAGGTGGCCGCAGTCGGCGCCTGATCGGGTGCGTGTGCCCAGTCGGCAGCGGGGGGACGCTGTCAGCGGGCGGCCACCACTGCGATCTCGACCTTCCAGGCGGGTTGGGCCAACTCGGGCACCACCACCAGTGTCGAGGCCGCCAGATGGCCGCCCAGGAACCGGTCGCGCTCGGCCATCACCGCGCCCAGGTTCTGGCCCGGAACGACGTAGGTCGTCACCGAGACGATGTCGCCACCGGACATGCCGGCCTCCGACAGCACGGCCGCGATGTTCTGCCAGACCGTCCGGGCCTGCTCGCCCACATCGCCCGGGACCGACCCGTCGGCCCGGGTGGGCACCACGCCCGAGGTGTGCAGCCACTGTTGGGCGCCGGTGGTGGCGACGGCGTGGGCGTAGCGGGCCGCGGGCGGCGCGATGCCGGCTGGACCGATCACTCGTGAGGACATTGCAGCGATGGTAGCCGCGGCGTCCCGCGACCATCAGCGGCTCCAGAGCGTGAGCGAGTGGGCGAGAGGCGATCGCGCCGGGGCGGTGTCGCTCCCGCTCCTGTTCGCTGCGCTCACGGGCCGCCCGAACCACGGCAACACAGCCCGCCGCCTCGCTCTTGTAGGCCGTTGCGCACGTCCATTTGCTCAGCCTCTGGCTCCAGAGTGCGCGGCCCGCGTTAGGCGGCTTGGTGGAGGCGTGGCACACTCTGCGCCATGGCACAGCGCATGGCCCTGTACTTCCAGGACAAGCACCCCATCGGCTACGAGATCGAGATGGCCCGGTACGCCGAGGAGCGGGGCTTCAGCGAGATCTGGCAGGGCGACACCCGCTTGGCCCGCGACTGCGTGGTGATGATGAGCGCCCTGCTGGCGTCCACCGAGCGGCTCCGCATCGCCAGCGGGGTGCTGCCGATCTACACCCGCAACCCCGCGGTGATCGCGGCCACATGGAGCACCATGCACGAGATGGCCGGACCCGCGCCCGACGGCGGCAGCCGGGTCATGCTCGGGCTCGGGGCCTGGTGGGAGCCGATCGCGGGACGGGTCGGGGCCGGCCGGCGCAAGCCGCTCACCGCCATGCGCGAGAACGTCGAGGCCATCAGGGCACTGTTCACCATGGAGGAGGTCACCTACGAGGGCGAGTTCGTGCATCTCGACCGGGTCAGCCTCGATGTGGCCTACGGTGACACCTCGCCCCGCGACATCCCCGTCTACATCGGGGCGACCGGTCCGAAGATGCTGGAGCTGACCGGCGAGATCGCCGACGGGGCCATGCTCAACTACGTCGTGCCGGTCGACTACATCCGCGACGCCATCGCCCGCGTCTCCGTCGGGGCCGCCAAGTCGGGGCGCACCATCGACGACATCGACCGCCCCGAGCTGCTGATCTGCTCGCTGTCGGAGGACGATCCTGAGATGGCCCTGCTGACCGGCAAGTCGCTGGTGGCGTACTACCTGGGCACCGAGCCGCACATCATGGCCGCCTCCGGCGCCGACCCCGAGCTGATCGACCGGGTCAAGGAGGTGGTCGGCTGGCCGGCCACCGAGGCCGACTACTACAAGGCGGCTCCGCTCATCGGCGACGACCTGGTGCGCGGCATCATGGCCGTCGGCTCCGCCTCGGAGTGCCGCGACACGGTGGCCGAGTTCATCGACGCCGGCGTCACCTGCCCGGTGCTCTACCCGCTGATGGACAACATGGAGCCGGTGATAGACGCCTTCGCCCACTGGTCCCCCTGATCGGTG
>JAPOQG010000109.1 GCA_026710865.1 Acidimicrobiaceae bacterium | reverse complement strand
CGCGCACCAACGCATCCACAACCTCCCCCTGCTCATCTGAACACCACACCCCGCGGCCAACCGGGCGCCGCAGCACACACCCCGACCCGGCCAACCCACCCACACACACCCGCTACGGCACAACGCGCCCCCACGCCCAACACCCCCCACGCGCCCGCCGACACGCCCGCCACCGCACCCAACCCAGCCCCAGAACGCCCCCCAGCCAGGCCTACTGAAAGATCTGGGTTAGCTGGCACCTGTCGGTGCGGGCTGGGGGCCGGGGTTTGGAATCCTTCGGCGTTGGCGGGTGGCTGACGCGGCCGGTTGTCCTCTGCCGGTGGGGTCTCTGCCGCTCAGCATTCAAAGCCCGGGGGTGCGAGGTCGCTGTGGCACACCTGCCGCACGAGAGGTCGCTGTGGCACACCTGCCGCACGAATTGCCACGGTGCCTCTGTCGATTCCATGGCGGAGCCCTCACCGCCGTCGGAGCCGACACCCGGTTGGACAGCAAACGGTCAGAAGCCGTAATCGATGACCTCCGCGACCGAGCAGTCGGGACGCATCTCTGCCCACGCGCTTGTTCGGACCATCCCGCCGTAGAGGTTGCGGGCACCGTAGTCGAGCCGCACCGTGACCAACCCATCGTCGAGGTCGTCGGTGGTGAAGTAGTAGGTGCCGTGGGTTTCCATGCTGCCGGGGTCGTTGAGCACGTCTCGGATCAGCGCCTCCAAGGCGTTGTAGTTGCCGTCCCAGGGGTCCATGCAGTCTTCGAACACGTCTTTGACGGTCAGCGTGGTTGTGGTGGGCGGCAGTGTTGTTGTGGTAGTTGGGGCGGTCGTGGTGGGGGCGGCAGTCGCTGTCGGTGCGGTCGTGGTGGGGGCGGCAGTCGCTGGATTGCTCTCGGAAGGTGCCTGCTCAATTGAGGGAGCAGGCTCAGCAGGCTCCTCGTCTTCGTCGGCGACGAGGTTGGCGATCACGACGAGGATGACGAAGCCGTATGTCACGAACGCCCACCATCTCCGATAGATGGGCGGCTTGGGTTTCTTTCCGTCGGTGGGTGGAAGCCACTCCCCTCGCATTCCGCAGCGGGCGCAGTAGGGCCGCTTGCGCAGGAACGGCAGCACGTACCACAGCAACAGCCAGAAGCAGACGTGCCAGAGCACTCGGTCTCGCTTGACAACGAAGTCCGTATGTCCGCACCTGCTGCAGACCACGGTGCTTGGACCGGTGTCGCTGGCCTCCAATCGCTCAGCCTGTTCCGCTCCAGTTGGCTCCGTAGGTGGAGTCGGCAAACCCTGCGGCGGCGGTTGTTCCGTGGGCGCGTCGTAGGGGTCGCTGCCCATCTTGCCGTCATCGCTGTAGACGTGGTCGGTCCAGTCTCCCGATGCGTCGCGCCATCGCAGCTTGTAGCGGCCAGTCGGATCGGGCTGCCACGACCCCGAAGCGTTCTGACTATCTCCGGCGTCGTTCATGGTGGCGGCACGGTAGTTGTGGTCCGCTGGAAGCCGCAAGACAGAACAGGCGAGCGCTCCGGCCAAGCGGCTTGGCGGCGGCTGCTTCCTCGCTCTGGGCTGTCCCGCTGTGCCCGAACAGGCTGGGGCTGCCCGGCAGGGCGGTCAGTGTTTGCGGGGCCTCGCCTGCGGCTCGGCGCGTGGGGAAGGCCAAGTCTCGGGGTGCGCTTCCCGTCTTCAGCAGATGTCCATGATCTTCTCGTAGGACACCCAGTAGCCGCCGGACCAGTCGTAGATGCCATCGATGGACCGGTCCCGCTTCATTCTCAGCATCTCTGAATGGGAGATTGTCTCCCAGTTGTCAGCGCAGGACTTCTCGCGGGCCGTCAACTCCGAGCCTGAGGTCCCGGTGCCTGAGGCCCCGCAGGCGGTAATCGCCACACTGACCGCGTCCGCTAGTGCTCTGTCAACAATTGTTTGCGCGCGTGTTCGGTTTGGGGTTGCGTTCGTGTTGCTGGGGTGGTTGGGATGCCCCAGCGGCGTCCTCGTTGGGCTCGGTTCCGGGCGCGTTCGCGGCGTTGCGCGGCGAGCAGGTCGGGGTCTCGGGCGTTGGCGTTGCGCCAGCGCAGGTGGGCGTGCAGGCGGCGGGTGAGCACGGTGTGGTTGGGGTGGTCAGAGTTGTTGAGCACGAACTCTCGCAGCGGCCCGAAGTGGGCTTCGATGGGGTTGGCCCAAGAGCTGTAGGTCGGGGTGTAGCACAACTCGACGTTGTTGTTGGCGGCCCACTCGCGGATGGCGGGGCCCTTGTGGGCTGAGAGGTTGTCCAAGATGATGTAGATCTGGTCGCCGTCTCGTCGGCGGGCCCGGATAGAGCGGAGCGCGGCCAGCGTGTTGGCCGCGGACTTCTGGCGGCGCACTGTGCCCCACATCACGTCGTCGCCCACGCTGTAGCAGCCGTGGAACTGCCGCACCCCGTGGGTCTTGTGGTAGTTGGCCGGCTGGCGCTGGGGCCGGCGCGCAGGCGCCCACGCGGAGCCTGCTGTGGGCCGGATCGACAGCGGCCCGAACTCGTCGAACGCGAAGCACCGCTGGCGATGCCGGTCAAGGACCTCCTCGATGCGGGCGAGCTTGGCGCCGCGGTCGGGGTCGTTGGTCTCCTTCCAAGTCTTGGTCCGCTGCATGGTGATGTCGTGGGCGTGGAGTATCTGGCGCAACCGCTCGGCGCTGACCCGAACCGGCCGCTGCGCGCCGTCGCGCAGATACGCGGCCAGCTTGCGCAGGCTCCACCGGGTGAACGGCAGCCCCAGCGCCTCAGGGCGCGCCGTCGCCGTCTTGACGATGAACTCCTCGTCGTCAGTCGTGATCCGGCGGGGACGGCCACCCGCCCAACGAGGGTCCAACGACGCCATCCCCAACTCGTTGAACCGGTGGATCATCTCACGCACACGGTCCTGCGACGTAGCCGCCAGCCGCGCGATCACAGGCACCGTGTTGCCGCCCGCGGACGCCAGAACCACCAACGCCCGCCGCCACCTCACAACCGACCCGTCTGAACTGCCGCTGCCCCGGCGAACGATCCGCTGAAGCTCACGGCCCTCCCGATCCGTCAAACGACGAACCCGCAATGGTTTGGACATCCCCCAATCCCATCACCCACAACACCCCAAATGGTGGACGCGACCCCGACGAACGTTAGTGGACAGAGCACTAGCTAGCGGTCGGCCCGCCGGCGCGGCATGGGGACGAAAGCGCCGGTGCGGGCCACATACTCGGTGTAACCGGGGCGGCGCTTGCCCATGCTGCGCTCCAGCACGGTCACTCCCGAGACCCTCAGCAGCAGGATCGTCATGAGCAGAGGCCGGCGACGGTCCACCATGCCCCGGCGGCCGCGGCGACAATCCAGATGCTCCATCACACGACGCTGTCGCCGAAGTAGTTGGGGTGGCGGCTGTAGCGCCACAGGCCCCGGTCCATGACGGAGCCCCGGCTGGCTTCATCGGCCTTGAAGCGGCGCAGCTGCTCGTCCCCGATCGACTCGAAGGCCAGCCCCACCGCCCAGATCGCTGCCCCGACCCAGTCCAGCCACCGGAGCGGTGAAGGGTCGGGGTCGCCCAGCACCGCCTGGACCGGAAGCGACACCACCACTGCCAGCCCCGCTTGCAGCGCGAACACCACCGGAAGGCTCCACAGCCAGAACGGCTGCAGGCGCCGCCTCAGGGCTTGGTAGCGGAAGTCCTCGGGCGCGCCCCATTTGCGAGCGGTGAGATGGGCGCTCAACCGCAGGCCCCACGCCGACACCATCACCAGCATCAGCCATGCCCGGCCGCTGTCGCTCCCGTCGCTCCACAGCCACAACGACCAGCCCATGACCACGAACACCATCGGCCACAGCGGATCGACGATCGACACGTCTCGCTTGGGCAGGCTCACCAGCCAGCACCCGGCCATCAGCGCGCCGGCCACCAGCGCCGCGATCGGAAGCGCGCTCATGTCGAAATCCTGGTCGCCGCGGCCCCTGCGTTTCCCGAGTGTTCACGTCAACCCCGGCACGCCGAGCAGCCTCCTTCACGGACAGCTCCCCGCGCAGCACCGACAACACCACCTGCAGCTTGCGCTCAGGACTCCGATCCGACGGCTTGGCCATCATCGTCTCCTTGCATCAGGACCCAACCTAGACCTGAGCAAGATTTCCTGACCCGTGACACACCCACCGCGGCCTCCAAGGCGCACCGGCGGCAGCCGCGGGCCGCTAGAGGCGCCATTCGGTAGCGTGTTCTGGAACCCGCCCTCGTGGGGCTGGCACACTATTGAGAAACCCCAGGTCAGCAGGGGTGCGCTCTGAACAGCCCGGAACGGTCAAAGCCCGAATCTGGAACGGTTACGAATACCTGTTCCACCGGCACGCCTCATGGCCACCGCCTACTCCTGTGCCAAGAACACGTCTAGGAACGAGCTGTGGAGTTCTGACAACGCGGTGCGATGACACTCTTCAAGCAGCGGTAATCGGCGATCAGCCTGCGGGCGCCTGGCGGTCAGTTCCAGGACGCGGCACGCAATTGCTCGTTTCACCGGAGGCTCTATTCCTGCCTCCTCGCACCAGTCGTCCAGGTATGAAGCGCGTCCTGTGGAGGGGAACGCCAACGATGCGGATGGTTCATGGCCCGACCGGCGAAGTTCCTCCAGCGCGGCAGCGGCAAGCGTCTCTGAAGACACAAGATCTTCAAGCGCTACACCTGGTGGCAGAGAGAATGTGCGTGTCGCAGGGATGCCGCTGCGGTGTAGCAAGCTCCGTATCTCCCGGCCACCGTCGTCGCCGTCCGTGAGGTACACCATCTTGTCTGACTCGGAATCGATGGCACGAAATCCATCCTGTGAGAGCTGCGCAAGTCCTGGTACTACTTGATAAGGCAGCAAATCTGCCTCTGTCGCCTCGCGCAGAAGGGAAGGGAGCAAGATGAAGTCAGCTACTCCTTCCGTTGCAACAGCGTACCTGTGAGGCGTAAGAGCTGCGCTTGACGCTCCCATGTGGGTTAACATGGGCCGGAACCCAGCAGCGGTCGCCCATATCCAATTCTCTACCTTGCTCCGATCTGGCTTAGTTGGAATGACAGCACGCACACCGTGCCCAAGATCGTGCGGGAGGCACCCAGGTGAATGGGTAGAATATATGACTTGTGAAACCACATTCTGGTCATAAAGAACGTTGATTAGGTCAGCCTGTGCGTCCCAATGCAAGTGACTCTCCGCTTCATCAAACACGAGAACTGGAGGCGTAGAAAGATCTTTGCTGCTCAAGAAGGCAATCAGTGCCAAGTATGTGCGCAGCCCATCACTGCGCTCCTCCCAGCGATACAGCCCTCCGTTGTCGCTAGCCACAAATATCTCTAGTGTTCCACCTTGCACATTAAGGTGGACGGTGAGCTTAGATTGTGACCACGAGACAGAGAATACTTCATCAAGTTGTCGGTTAGCCCTCCTAAGGATGTCTTCCCGAATCTCTGGTAGCCCGCCTACTGCTTCTGCGAGTTTGCTGAGATCGAATCCACCGAGCAGAGATAGGTTGCGTATTCCGTTAGTCCAACTGCCAGGGTCTTGCAGGTTGTAGTTCGTGTGAATTGTCCGGTCGCTCTCAGTGAAGTCAAGAATCTCAGGACTGCGATCACTGAGCAGTTCAAGTGCGGTTTCCTGTGGTCGGGGCTGAGCTTCATCGGCGATCATCTGAGCGATGGCTTCGCCAGTTCGTTGTAGTGTTGCTGGCCGATTCCTGCTATCAATATCGGCCAGAATCGTTCCGAGGTGCTCGATTTCAGCAAGCTCCTGCTCAGAGTACTCGCATGGCTGGTCGTCAGGTATCAGCGAGATAACCGTGTTGATGCGGTCTAGCACTTCCTCATCAATTGATTTAGCCCACTTCAGGCTCCGCAGTTTCGTTAGCAGCCTACGCACTCGCTCTGCGGCTTCACCTGCCCAAGGGACAGGTGGCACGGTCTCATGGCGCAGGTCTCCTGACTGGTTTCTCCGGACGCGATACCAGCGGACGTCTAATGCTTCAGGTACCGAGTCCTGAAGCGCCTCTCGGTCATCTTCATCCAGCAAAAAGGTCGCTTCCAAGACACGGCCTTGGGGCTGTAAGCCACGAGTAATGTCCCGCGGATTGAACTCACCTGACCTCCCCACTGCAACAATCGCCTCCAGAAGCGTGGACTTTCCCGCTTCGTTAGGGCCAACGAGCGCAATGACGGGAGCATCGAGATTCACTCGGGCGTCCTGAAAGCGCCGAAAGCGCCTCAGCTTGAGCCAAACGAGCCGCACGTCTACGCCTTCTGCGTCTCTCTAGTGGCGGTCATCTCCATGCCTGTAGCAGTCACAATCTTGACTGCGATTCGTCCTCGTTCGGGCGGGTCAAACGGTGCTGACCTCATCGCGGTGAGAGCTTCCTGCTCCACATCGTCGGCGTTCCTGCCCAACTCCTTCAGGAGCTTCTTGATTTGGCGGTCTTTGTCGGCCCCGGGGAAGTGGATGCGTCGGGCGTAGAAGCTCTCGCCGTCGTGGTCGGTGTCAAGCATCCAGCAGGCCACATCGTCGGGGCCTCCTTCCGAGGCGTTGCCGGTGGCAGGGTCAAAGGTGTCGTAGCCCTGAACTTCAACAGCTATCTGGCCGTTCGGGTAGTTGTCAAGGATGCGGATGTCAGGCTCCCCGATGATGACGAACGCTTCGTGGCCTGTCTCCGCCGACAGTTCACGAATCATCAGGTCTCGGTTCATCTGCGCTCGCGCGACGGTGATGCGCCCGACCTTGGCGGGTGCGTCGGCGGCGTACGCGTACGCGACCACCAGCAGCACATCAGCTCGTTCGGCGCTGTCGGTTATCTCTCGGGCTGCCTCGCGGACCATCTCACCGGGCACGGTCACATCCTCAGCGGCGACCATGACCGCAGCGGTGTACTCGGCTGCGCCGCCGTTGATGGTGTAAGTGGCCTTCCAGGCGAGCAGCTCGGAGTCGCCGGGCCACGGCTCCAGCGCGCGGATGGTCATGTCGGTGTTGTCGCGTCCGCCGTTGATGGTGTGGTTCATCAGCGCTGCCTCCACCGCTTCGGAGAAGTCACCGTGAGCGACCACCATCTCGTCGTCGGAGCCTTCCAGCGGGATGACCGTCGCCCAAGGCTGCTCACTCTCCACCGTCATCGGCGATGTCACGCGAGTGACTCCGCGTTTCTTGCGGGGCTGGTCCACGAGCATGATGGGGGCTGGATGCTCGTTGTAGGCAAGTGTCTTGGCAGAGACATCTGGGACCCGCTCGTACACGAGCCCTCGGGCAGGGTCATTTCCCCACCCATCGTCAGGCGGCAGTTCAGGGGGCTTGCTTGATAGTTCCGCTTCCTGTAACGCTCCATCGGCTGAGTCGGCCAGCGTCCAGTAGGGAAAGGTTGCGGTGGCAAGTCGTTGACGCGCGATTGAGACAGCGACCGGCGAGGTATCACAGGTAATCCAGCGTCTGCCCCACTTCTCAGCGGCAACGGCAGTTGTAGCTCCACCGCAGGTCGGGTCGAACACGAGGTCACCAGGGTCGGTGGCCATCAGAACACATCGCTCGATCACGCTGTCGGCGGTCTGCACAACGTAACGCTTGTCGGAAGCAGACATCTGCTGATGCCAGATATTGTTCAGCTGTCGGCCTGGTACTTCATCTTCGTAACGCTTCCAACACAGAGTGGAATCCGGGTTGGCCGCATCCAGTCTGCCCATTTCAGCGAGGTGGTCCATGCCATCCATCGAAACCCTCCACTGCTGCCCTGGTGGGCAAGGCCAGTGCTTCCCATTCCAGTAGTAGGGGTCGGAACGCCCCGTTGTTGACGTGCCACGAGAAATGAGCGGCATGCGTCGATAGAGTCGTGAGCCCTCTGGAAGGTATGCATCGGGTTCATGCTTCTCTTGGGTGGTCGGCGCACGAGTGGTGCCATCTGGGAGTTCCACTGCACCATATGAACTCATGTGTGCAATCTTTTCAGCGCGGGTCAGCCGTTCATAGAGTTGCCGATACTTGACTCTCGCAGCATCCTTTGCGTACCACAGAAGAAAGTCCGCCACGCTGGGAAGGGTGTTCGCGGAGGAGCTGCCTGTAGTTGCGAACGGGATGATTACTACTCGGTTCTCTGGTCCGAATATCTCATCCAGAAGGAGACCCACACGCAGAACGTTCTCATCGCCGATTTGCATGAATAATGACCCGTCATCGGCTAGCAGGTCGTGCATTAGCGCCAGCTTCTCGCGAGTCAGGTCCAAGTAGGAGTGGATGCGACGGGCATAGGTGTCGCGGAAGGCCCTTATCGTCCGGGTGTCATTCGGTCGACCTTCAGCTCCCTCGGTGACTTCGCGATTGGCGATGGAAACCTGAAAGTTTGACTTGTAGCCCATTCCGTACGGCGGGTCAAAGAAAATCATCTGAACCTTGCCAGCCATGTTCTCGCGTGCGAGCAGAGACGCCATGACGCGGGTGCTCTCGCCGTGTATGAGGCGGTTGGACCAGTTGGCGGCGTGCTGGTACCACTCGTAGGCAGCGTCGGGTGAGGGAAGGCCGTTGAAGTCCGAGAAGAGCTGAGGTTGCTCTCCGCTGCCCTGTAGCAGCTTCACGAAGGCGGCGGGATGAACCTTCTCTCGCACATACAGGGGATGCGCGGCGTGCCCGTCCTGGCTGGCGGGCTGGCGGTTCCACGCGAGGATGGGTTCGTCGTCTATCTCACGGGTCTGAGGCTGGTAGAGGATGGGGCGACGGTCGGTGTCGCTCATGGTCTTGCCGGTCTGCTCGGTCGGCAGGTTGGCACGCTTGGCCGACGGGTGCGTGTACTGGTCGGTGGTCTTGGTGCTGGCTCGTTTGGCCATCACGCTGCTCCTTGCTGGGCGGATTTCGGATGCGCGGCGCGGGCCGCGTTGATGGCGGCGCTCAGGTCGGCTGACAGGCCCTCGGGTTGGTCCAATTCCACGAACGACCATCGCCGCAGCCACATCGGCAACTGCGGTGATGCCTGCACTGCTGGTATCCACCGTTTCGCGATGGACTGCTTCTTGCGCTCGCTGTGGTCATCGGGCACGCCCTTGCACTCAATGACGAGATGCACCGCGTCATCATCCTCTCGTCCCGCAAACAGGCGGGCCACGAAGTCGGGTTCGTATCGATGCCAGGTGCCCTCCCACAGGTAGGGCACGGTCCACCCGAGCCGGAAGTTGCGTGCCCAGCTCACCACGTCGGGATGCTTGTCCAGCGCTCTAGCGCAGACTGCTTCAAACTGCGAGTGGCAGGCCGCGACGTTCAGCTCGGACTTCTTGGCGGTGTGGCGGTCCGACAGGCTGGTTTCAAATCGGACGCTGGAAGTGTCCAGCAGTGTCGGATGCCCAAACGCAGCGACGAGCCGATCTTGTGAGCCGCCTGTCGTCTCGCACGCGTCGTCTATCTCCTTCACGGCCTGGTCTCGGTTGCTTGACCCGAGCCCGTCATAGTGGACTTCGGTGACCTTGGCGAGACTCGTCCAAGCCTTGACGATTCTGATGGCGTCATGGAACAGCGACCGCCGCCGAGCACGCCAGCCCTCGCCGTCGTCGGCCATGCGCTGACTCCAACGCTGCACAAGCCCCGCAGCCAGACGGGTGATTGTCTGCTGTTGGCGCATGCTCTCTTCTGCGCTGATGGTCGTGGTTTCGCCAACCGACCCGGCCAGCTCAGCTTCTTTGGCTCCTTGCGGCACCCATCTGATGACCCGCTCAGGGTTCAGGCTGAACCCGTCGGCTCCGGGTTCTGTCAGGTAGTGCTCCACGTTGGGGAACTCAATGCGATGGCCGCGCCGTCCGCGGATGCTGTGAACCTCATAGCGGGGCTTGGGCGGCTCCGGGGTGTCTCCGGGGTTCTTGACGGGCATGAAGTCAAACGGCACGCCAATGACCTCTGCGTACTCGGCGACGAGTCGGCCGTCTTCGTCGTAGTTGTCGTAGTTGGAGCGCCGCAGAGCCCGTCCAGTGACCTGTTCGCACAGAAGCTGCGTGGAGAACGCCCGATACCCGAGGATGTGCGTGACGGTGCGGGTGTCCCAGCCCTCGGTGAGCATCTGCACTGACACCACGCAGCGGATGTGCTCACCGAGCCCTCCGGGCTTGCCCACAGAGTTCAACGCGCCGCGCACGATGTCGCGGGCGTCGCGGTCATCGCCGGGGAGCTTCAACCGGTCGGCCTGCGCCTTGATGGCCGTGCTCAGGTTGGCTTCTCCTTCCAGTTGGGAATGCACCAGCAGCGTGTGGACACGCCCGGTCGGACCGTCAGCGCGATAGTTGGCAAACAGCGGACAGACGCCCTCGTGGTAGACGGTGGAGCCGTCGGAACGCTTCTCGGCCCATCCCGCGATGTGGTCCGCGACCGCGGTCGCGTTGGGGATGTTGTTGGCCACCACGATGAACACCGGAGGCGTAGGCATCGTCTTGTCCGGGTCATCGGGGTGCATCCACTGGTTGAACTTCTGCTCGTAGCTGCGATACAGCGCAGTGAGCGCCCGGTTCAGTTCGGCGGGCACGGTGTCGCGTTTGACGGTCTTGGGGGTGGTGTTGGCATACAGGTTGCGCCACTGAACCCGCTCGCTCCCGGAGTCGTCATCCACGGGCACCTGCGGAATCTTGACCCGGATTCGATGCAGTCCATCAGCGGGAAGTCCGACACCACCCACGGGAACATGCGCTCTCGGCGGTCGGTGCCCTCAATGAAGATTGGGGTCGCGGAGAAGTCGTAGACCGGCCCGAGCCGTTCGGCGTCGCGCAGCCCCTCCAGCGCCCCAAACCAGATGGCTGCGGCCTTGATGTCGTCGTCTTCTGACGTGCGCCGACCAGCCTCGGGCAGATAGCAGTGGTGAGCCTCGTCGTTCAGCACGCACACCTTCGGCGCGCCCCGGCCGGTGGGGAACCCTCGCAACGCTCGGTCAAGCACCGCCGACATGGACTCAAGTTCCTGCGTCTTGCGCCCGGCTCGCAGCAGCTTCTTGGCGTCACTTGACGCAGCCGACAGCCGGTCCCGCCGCTGGAACGCCTGGAAGTTCAACACGTGAACCTTCACTGCTCCCAGCGCGCTGCGCTTGTTCTCAGGCAGAAGACGCATCTCGTTATAGACGTTCTCGGGGTGAGCCGGATGCAGCACCGCCAGACGCTCGCGCACGGTGTGGCCGGGCGTGATTGCCAAGAAGCAGGTGGTGTAGCGCCCGTCGCGGCGCTGTGGCGCGGCCGCGTTGACGGCATGCCAGGCGATGACCATGCCCATCACCGCGGTCTTGCCCGACCCGGTGGCCATCCTCACCGCGAGACGGCCGATGTCGCCGTTGTAGTCGCGGTTGGCCTCCGCCAAGTCTCGTCGGACCTCCGCGAGCACCGGATACCGGCTGGCGTTGGCCTCGGTCAGCCAGATGAGCGTCTCAGCCGCCTCCACCTGAGCAAAGAACAGCCTCGGGTCGTTGGCCTCGCTGCGCCAATGCTGCAAGAGCTGCTTCGTCGCCGAGGCCGCTCCGGGATAGTTGGCGCTTCTCCACCCCGCCACCGCGTCGCGGATGCGGTTCACCAGCTCGTTCTGCTCCGCCGCGGTCACCTGCATCCGCAACTGAGCGCCACGCTCCTTCGGCACAATGACCAGCGCCTGGCTCAGCCGGCGCCCTTCAATCACCGCACCCGTGGAGGTGTTGTCCTCGGCCAATTGCCAGTGACGCGACGGCTCCTCATGGGGCCGATTCAGAACCGGCTGGCTGATGTGGTCCAACGGACGGCCCGGCAGCGCGAGGCTTCTGCTCTTGGTGACAAGCGTGAGGTCTTCAGTCGAGTCGCGTGCAGCCGTCTCCGAGGTCATCGCGCTACACGTCCGTCGCGTTGCTGAAAATGGGGGAGTTGACTCGCACAACAGCAGAAAGACTACCGACAGCATCTGACGGGAACCGGGGAGCGCCCTATACCGCGGCGACCCACCGGCTGAGCTGACCCCGCCCGACACAGCCCAGGCACCACAAACCTCCGAGTTTCAGCATCCTGCTAGCGGACTTCTTGCGCGGCAGGGGCAGCGTGCTAGCGTCCTGGCACCGAAGGGTCAGGGTGGTCCCGTGGCTGAGGCCGGGCGTCTCCTGCCGGGAGGACCATCCTGGTCTGACTGGAAGGAGCCAGCATGGCCAACGACACCGTGAAGGCGGTAGCGGCACCTGTCGACGGCTTGGCCGCGGCGCGAGATGCGGCGTGGGAGGAGCATCAGAGACGCTGCGCCGACAATGAGCCCTACACCGATGGTGTCACGCCCGACGAACTGGCGGAACGGACGGAGCGACGCCGACAAGAGGCCGCTCGCGGACACCGCCCCAAGGGCTAGCACTCAGTCGAGCCCCGTCGCTGCCGGCCTGCTGTGAGAGCTGCGAGTGCCTCCGTTCGAATGATGAGCCCAGCGAATGTCATCAAAGGAGTAGCGCCGGGAGCCTGGCTGGGGGGCCTCGAAGCCGCCCGACTCGTCTACGTAGCAGATGTGCATGGTCCGTTCCTGCGGCTGGGCAGCCTCGGATCGTAGCCCCACAGCCTGACGGGGCCATCTTGCCCGTCGACCCCAAGAAGGCCCCCCAAACGCAGCTACGGCCGCCTACTAGGCGGCCGCAGGAGGTGGCGTTCGGCCCCGGCCCCAGATGGAACCGAAGCCTAAGCGCCAGTATAATGGTACGCCCTCATGATAACACGAGGCTCACAGACGATTGCAACCCGATCCGATGGGACATTCCCGACACAGAACTCGTACCCGCGCATCTGGTCGGCGCACAGACCCGTGTACGTCACACCCGCACCGACAAAGAACGCAAGGCCAACCAGAGCCGCTCAAAGGCGCTGCGGGTCTTCCCCGAATCCGACGAGAGGTTCGCGCTGCTGGCCCCGCGCCGCAACGACTCCGAATCCAACAACGCCGACAAGAAGTCCAGGATGTGGAAAGGCCGGTGCCGCACACTGCGGCACCAAAGCGTCGAGTTCAACGCGATCTCCTACCAGATCCACATGGCGGTCACGGCGCTGGTCGCCTACCGCAACCGCACCGGCGCCGACATGAGCCGATGGTTCGGCCAGCACCAGCTGCCCCAAAAAGTGAGGCCCCAGCCCACCTTGGCACAAGCCGCATGACCGGCTGAACCCCCAAGGATCGGGAACCAGCGCGGCCCGCCACAGCCACCAGGCAGCGGCCACACCCAATCCGCGCCAAGACGCGCCTCAGACCCCCTCCAAGCGGCGTCCGGCTAGCCTCAAAGTGCCAAAATGCGGTCGTCAGCGCAATTCGCGCAGCAAACCGCGCACGCCCCGCCCTCGTGGGGGATGTGCGAAATTGCTAAAACCCGAGGTCAGAGCGTTGCGGCCTGAACGACCGCAACAGGGGTTTTGTCCAAATGTGGAATGGATTGTTGCAGTTCTGTTACGTTTGCGCTGACCGGGGATCTGCATTTGCCGAGGTCAGATGGGGTGAGCCGCTACCCGGGGGCTTGGGCTCGGTTCACGCGTGGAATGGATTGTTGCGGGCACTGTAGCAGTCGGACGTTTCCAGAGGTCAGAGCAGGTTTCTGGCTGGCCGTGAAGACCTGTCGGACTGCCATCTGCCGCTTCCGCAGACATTAGGTGGACCTGTTCGGCTGCTGATCACCGGTCAATCCTGGGCCGTTGTCGCCGACCGCTTCCTTTCCGCGCCCGGGCTTCGAACAACCAGGCCGCACACGGCCACCCTCGCCCGCGACATCGAACAACGCCACCGAAGGCGGGCTACGACGTCCCTCGAACACCAACTAGGGCTGCCGCCTCTGAAGGCATGTTGTGTGGCTGTTGATCGCCGCCACGTCGCCCCGGGCGCGGGGCCATCTCATACCGTTGGCGAGGCGGTCCTGAACGGGTGTCCTCAACGGCTTGGGTGATGTCCGGGCGGCGACCCAAGATTGTGTCTTGGCTGCTGGTCAGGTCGCGATAGGGGGCTAGTCGGGCTCGGAGACGCCCTGGTATACTCTGTGTGATAGTAACGAACAGGGGAGAGGCGCGGTGCCCAAGATCTCGGCTATGAGCGAGTGGCTTGAAGCTGTGGAACCCGACACGTTCTTCTGGTCTCAAGATGTGCCCGGCCCGAACCGCGCCGCTGTGCGGGCGTTCTTGCATCGTGAGACATCCAAGCCCGACCATCTGTGCAGAGCGTTTCGGGTGGCTCCGTGCGCGTACTGGCGCTCACACATGAGAGTCGACGCCCACTTCGGGCAGGTGCTGACACCGGACTGGTTGCGGGTCGGGGAGTTCTACGCTGGCCCGCACGCGGCCAAGCACGGCCATTACGGGGCCAATGTGTGCGGCTGGAGCACTCAGCTCGTGGCGTCATCGGCGGCGTTCGCGGTGCCTGGTGAGCCGCGATGCCGCCAGCCGGTCCCGCAGGTCAAGCTGCTGGGGCGGCGCAACATGAGACGCCGCGAGCTCACCACTCTGGAGGCGACCTATCTCGAGGCGGTGATCTCCTTTGACTTGTTGAACACCTACGACAGATACGAGCACGGGTCGGGTTGGGAGCAGGCACTGGGCACGACTCGGGCCAGGATGCGCCTCATGATCGACGCCGGTCGCCTGCCGATCCCACGCGGCGACGTGCTGGCGTGGGTAGCGCGCGGCGAACGGCCCCCGCGAGCCCGGGAGATGTTCCACAACAGAATGGAACAGCTCTCAGCGATCTTCGACGAGATGTATCGGGATCTCGACAGCACCGCCTGTGCCGTGGCGGCGCCAGTCTGAGCGCTGGCCCATAGCTCGAGCATGCAGGACGGGCAGAGGCCACCGCTTCGGTCCGGAGAGCGCTGCCTAGCGCCGTCTGAGCCCTGAGACTGGTCTACCCGGCGCTCCTCGCGCCCGTTCGGCGAGAGCGCGCACCGCCGATACGCTCAGGCAGAGGTTGCCATGCCCGCACCGAAGAACCCTGACTTTGAGGCCCAGCACCCCCGCCGCACTAGCGGGCGCTTCGCCAAGAAGCGTGCCGCGGACCCGCCCGCGGCGAACCTCCCCACCGGCGGGTCAGAGCCGATCTCGGACCTGCGGGCCAGGCCGACTGACTTCGTGACGCTGATTGATCGGGTCTCAAAGGCGCGTCACGTGCCTCAGGTTCTCATCGAGCGCGAATACTGGATGTTCCAAGTGGCGCGCAGCATGCAGCCGCCTGGCAAGTACGAGCACAGTGTCGCGATCATGTATGGAGGATCGATGCTCGCTCTCGCAGGCATCGCCGAGCGGGTATCAGAAGACGCAGACTTCAATATCACCTTCGGCGAAGGGCACGAGAACTGGAGCAATAACAAGGGGGCCAAGCTGCTCAAGCAGTTCGAGGGGCGCGTGTGCAGTGACCTGCCTGAGATGACCTCATCCACAGACGACGACCGAGGCTCAGGCGTCAGCCGCCCGCTCGAGTTCCAATACCCCGCCTCGTTGCCGGAGTCGCTGTACACGGCCCATCCACTGCAGCCCGTGAAGTCCGACATGGGCATCCGCGTCACCGACGCCGAATACACCATCACCATCAATGTGGCCCCATTGCTGGGCCGAGCAGCGCCCGGCGCCGGTGACTCCGCACCAGACATAGCGCCCTGCAAGATAAGGGCGATGCACCCGATCACGGCGCTCGTCGACAAGCTAGACGCCGTCGGATGGCGCTCCCAGCACGCCGACACGACTCAGAACCGGGATCTCCAAGACATCGCCGCCAGGGCCAGGGACCACTACGACTTGTTCTGCCTGCTCGATTGTGCGCAACTAGCCGGGCACCTGAACTCGGGAGACATCAACGATGCCTATGAGCATATGCAGCGGGCCGAGGACTGGTATCGACACATGCGCACCAACAAGGGCAGAAAAGCAGTCAATCTGCGGCCACGGATCCCCAGACCTTCAAGCGGCTACCACACGCTCTCATGCTGGCAGCCGGGCACTGCACAGTATGACGCTCTGGCCCGCGCGTACCGGAGCGTCCAGCCCCTCGTGTATGGCTTCGCACCGCCTTGGCCCGACATAGCAGCCCGCATCCGCTCAACGAAGATCCTGTAGGCCCGCAGAGCACAGCCGCTATATGGCCTTGCGGGCGTGCCGGGTTCGTCCTGGGAGCAGCGTCTGCCCTTCGCCGAGAAATCTAGGAGCGGATTCCCCCGGCAACGGGCGGCGGACGCTGAGATTGACTCGTGGTGTCAGTGGCCGCTTGTACACTTGTGAGGTGGCACGTTGCACAGCACCCGTCTACGGCCATCGCTCGTCGGCCGCGGCTGAGCGATGCCCCGCGTGTCGCTCACGGTCGAGGTATCGCCGTTCGTACTCGTACTTCCCGCCGGTCTCGTACAGAGGCACATCGTCAGGCGGTGGAGGAGCGGCGAGCCGTAGCGCGGCATCGGGTACCACGAGGTCTCGGCGGACCCGAGCTGGCGGATCAGTGTCATACACCTCCTCCGAGTGGCGCGCCGTTGAGTCCATCGCCGATAAGGCCGTGGAGCAGTCACGAACGCACCCCGAGCGCCGCGATCTGTTCCTATGTCACGCTTGGGACGACCGAGAAGCGAGCGCTGCTGAGTTGTACGATCGCTTGAAGTTGAACGGTGCCTCAGTCTGGTTTAGCGAGAAAGATGTCCCTCTCGGCACGCAGTTGCTCCGAGAGATTGACAAGGGTCTTCTGAACTCCCGCGTCGGAATTGTTCTTGTCACACCTGCACTTCTCAAGAGCATCGAGACCGAGGGGATCGCTGAGAAGGAGCTATCAGTGCTCCTCGCGAGCAACCGGGTGATTCCGGTTGCACATGGGACCACCTTCGAGGCCCTCCGCGACGTGAGCCCAATGCTCGCTTCGCACGCCGGCTTGGACACCGCTGAGTCATCCCTGGGCGACGTCGCCGCCAAGATCGCTGCGGCGGCGGCTGCGCTCGGCGACGACGACTACTGACACGACCAGTCTCCAATGTGGCATCGGGTCGGTCGCCCGGCGACGGGGCGACCTTCGGCGGCCGCTCCCTTCTTCGGGTTCGTCCGGTCAGGTCGGGAGTGTGGGTGCCTCGGCCGTCTCCGCAGTCGAGCGAATGCCATCCCAATAGCGCTAGCGGTGAACACCTGTTGGGTCCGCTGCCCACTGGGCGGCACTCGAACCTGGGTTCCTTCGAGGCCTCCGCTCGCTGCCGCGCCGGCCGAGGAGTGTATCGATGTCATACCCAGCGGCCGTGAGTTGGTCCAGCCCGCCTTTGTGTGGGCCGCCCTGCCTGCGACTCCGAGTGGTTCCTCCAGGCCGTGCAGGCTGCGGGCGAGGGCCCTGACATTTGACCTATGGATGGCTCCCCCGAGATTGGGATGGTTACTCCCCTGACCCCAGACGGGGCGCTCCCGTGGGCACCAGACCAAACTAAGGATGCACGCGGCAGGAGAGCCAGCGACCAGGAGTGACTTCCTGCGTCTGGTCCGACAGCGGGGGAGGCTCGTCTGGGCGTGTGTGGCTGTCGCTACCTTTGCCAGCGGCGGCTGAAAACGCCCGGCATTCGTAGCGCTCATCTCGGTCGTCGCAGCCTTCGGGAGCAGCGCCCAAACTGGCATCGTGAGCTAGGTCGGCGCTGCTCCCGACAGGATCGAACCGCCAACTGTAGGACAAGCCATGGCCCAAGACACAAAGCAACACAACGGCATCGAGTACGCACCGGGGGTAACGGGCAAGTTCCTGTTTCGTGTGCGCGAGGCATACGTGGCAGGATCCGCCGCCGACCTCATCCGCTCCCGCCGCGTTGGTGCGCTGAAACTTGATCTCGTCCTGAGAGGGCTGGCCCTTCTCCCCGAGCACTCAGGAGACCGCGAACCGGGCCATGTGCTGCGCCACCGCGGGCGGCTCAGCTACCAGGTGCTCCACGACCTGTGCCGCGATCCGGCACGGTTCGCCCAGGAGGCACCCCACGACATCGAGGACGACCCCGCAATGCTCGAGAAGAAGCGGACATGGGTCCGCGAGCAACTCCAAGTGCTCGAAGGCCGCCAACTCATGAAGCGTTCGACGGATCCCAAGGGCCGCAGGCCCGAGATCACAGTGCTGCGCGACCGAGGCGACGGCGAGCCGTTTGATGACCCCGGTGCCACAGCAACCGCTAAGGACGGCTACGTCACCATCTCGGGCGCCGTCCTTTCATCACCGCACTTCCGCGAATGGGGCGCGCCCGAAGTTGTCGCATACCTGTGCGCAATGACAGCAGATCGCTTCGCGCGCCACCGTGACCGCAAGCAAGCCGAAGAACCGGCACCGCCAGGTACCGCGGCAAAGACAAATACTTCAGCGGTGAGGCACTCAAAATGTGGCGACGCCTGCTCTGTCACCACTGCATCGAGGGCGCCCTGCACATCGGGTGCTTTGATCCCGAGGCGGGATCGTGGACCCACCCTGACACCACCCAGTGCATCTCAGCGGACGCCTCGTGGATCCGGTCCGCCACCCGATATGACCGCAGCGTCGTGATAGAGGACCCCAACACCAAGATCAAACGGTACGACCCCGACGCGTACTTCCATCACTACAAGAACAAACAGCCGACCAAGGTTCCCGGCCGCGAGGTGGTGATGTTGACGTGCCGCACCAAACACGGCAACGAACGCATAGTTCTGGACTTCGATTTCATGCCCCACAAGAACCACCATTCGCGCAAGGACCGCAACGACGCCGATTTCGGCGTCGACATGCTCGCCGACCTCATCGACGAACACGCCACACAGCTACGAGGGCTGCGAGCCTTCGTCTACGACATGGCGATGGACTCCGAAGCGATCGATGACACGCTCGCCCTGGGAGTGATACCGATCGTCAAGACCCCCAAACTCGCCGGCGGCAAGTACCGCCAAGGCAACCTCGGCATCCACACATTCACCTGCCGCGACGGCAAGACCCGCGAACGTGAGATCAAGACTGTCAACGGGTCGATGTGTGTGAAGTTCCCCAACGGCCAGGGTGTCCAAATGGCGATCCCGCTGGAGAGGGCAAATTTCCGCTGGGGCGACGAAACCAAACAAGGCAACACCGCCTACCTCAAGGTGCGGATCCCCCGCAACAGCGGCGCCCCCCGCCGCTTCAAAGGGGCCACGGCCTCAGTGCGGCTCAACAGCACCCCCGAAGAGATCCACACCAGCCCCCACACCCGCCGTACCCGGTCGCTGCGCCCCATCCCCGAAGCCGACCCCACCTTCAAGGTCCACGGCGTCCGCGAAGACATCGAGTCGACGTTCGGGGATCTCAAATACCGGATCCGCCAGAAGCTGTGCTCCTACAAAGAAGACCGTTTCCGGTTCAACGTCAGCTGCTATCAGTTGCTACGGCTGTCGCGGACACTGAGCGCGTTCGACAGCCGCTCCCCGTAGCCACCAGAACCTGATCTGAGCGGCCCGGCCGGCCACCGAAGTGGCCCCAGGCTGCCCCAGCGCGTCCAGCGAAGCGCCACGGCCCGCAGAACGCACGAATCGAGCACCGTGGTACCGTGCGGGGACCATAGGATCGACTCGATCCCGTATTACGCACAACAATGCGCACATTCACCGCCCTCGTAGCTCAGTGGATAGAGCATCGGTCTCCTAAACCGTGTGCGCAGGTTCGATTCCTGCCGGGGGCACTGTTCATGCTACAAAAACTGCCATCCAGCCAGTTGATGACGGCCTGGGCGCGGTCGATCCATCGAAGCATCCGAAAGCTACTGCCGGGCGATGCCGATGGCTAGGGGCGGGCCCGGAACGCCATGCTGGGGTTGTCGGGCAGCTCCGTGAGGGGCTCGGCCACCTCGGCGACCGTCGGCCCCACGCCCACAGTCGCCAGCGCGTCGATATCGAGGTTGTAGACCTCCGCGGCGGTTGCGCCGAGGAGCTTGCGGAGGTCGCTGGTGGACCAGTCGCAGAACACGTGGCGCAGCGATGCCACCGAGTCCGGGAACGTGCCCTCGCTATGGGGGTAGTCGCTGCCCCACATGAACCGGTCGACTCCGAGCTGGCGGATGGCCTCGGCCTCGTCGCGGCCGGGGAAGCTGGCTCCCATGTAGCAGTTGGTCTTGAAGTAGCTGCTCGGCGGGTTGGGCAGCTGGGAGGCGTCCGCGGTCATCTCGCCGACGTTGCCGTCGCCGGTGAAGAGCCGCCAGTAGGCGTCCATCTTGGACAAGGCTGCGGGAACCCAGCCGACGCGCTGCTCGGTCATCACGAAGCGCAGCCCACCGAAGCGCTCGAACACGCCGCTGACGATGAGGTGCCACAGGCTGCGGTTGGCGAAGAACGGCACCTCCATCAACATCAGGAAGGCGCGGTTGGGGGAGTCTTGAAGGTCGGGTATGCCCGCGCCTCCGTGCTGGTTGACCGGCAGCGCGGTGTCCTCGCAGGCGGCCCACAGCGGGTCGTAGTAGTCGCTCCACAGCGGCGGCACACCGGAATCGGGCGGGACCGCCGGCACCAGCACGCCGCTGAGCCCGTTCTCGGCGGCCCACTCGACCTCGCCCACGGCCGCGCCGATGTCGTTGGGGAACACCTGGGCCAGACCGGCCCGGCGCCCGGGAAGCTCCCCGCACCAGTCCACGAGCCACCGGTTGTGGGCCTGAAGGCCCGCCCACCGCTGCTCGAACTCGGCCGCGGATGCCGGAGGGCGGGCCACCAGCAGCGACGACGGGAAGAACGGCGGCACGGTGTTGGGGAACACGACCTCGGCGACCTGGCCGTCGGCCTCGAGGTCGCGCCTGCGCACCTCGGAGTCCCAGTTGCGCAGCCGCTTGGAGTCCTGGAGATCCGCGAAGGGGTTGATGTAATCCTGCTTCCAGGCGTCGAAGTCGTCGCGCAGCCTCGACGGCAGGTAGGGGCGGTAGTCGTCGATGTCGCCGCCCGCGTGGCAGTCGGCGGACACGACCGTGTAGCGCTCTCCGTCGGCTGTTGCGTTCATCATCGCCTCATCTTGGCACCGGCGGGGCCAATCCTCAACATCAGTGCTAGGCATCTGGTGGCCCGAATCGTTGCTGGAGCTCGCGCTTGAGCACCTTGCCCGCGGGGTTGCGGGGCAGCGTGTCGACGATCTCGAGGCGCTCGGGCACAGCCTGGCGGCGCAGCCCGGCCGCAGCCAGCCGGGCGCCCAGTCGGTCGATGGTCATCCGGGCGCCGTCGGCCGGTCCCGGTACTCGCCGAACGTCGCCCGGTCGCCCTGGCGCGACACCAGCATCGGCTGGTCCGGCCAGCGCTGGGCGGCCTGCTCGATGAGGTCCCAGAGCGGGGGTGATGTCCTCGGCCCGACCCGGATGTCGGTGGGCGGTCGAGGGTGCTTGATTCGAGGGTTGAGCGGATCGCTCGCGATGTCGACTTTCTGATCGACGAGGGCGAGGTCCCACAGGTCACGAGGGTTGCGCTGGATCCTCCGTCGACCGTTGAGGCATCCGAGGACGCCGCTGTGGAGTTGCGGAAGAAGCTCGGTGTGCCGGAGGGACCGCTGTTGGGCCTTCAAGCATTCGCGGAGCGCGCTGGTCTGTTCTCGTTCTCTCTTGACCTCGGCAGGGCGGGCGGCGATGCCGCGTATGTGGCGGTGCGAGATCTGGGCGTGGCAGTCGTCAACGGCGCGCTGGAGCCCGGGCGACGCCGCTTCAATCTCGCGCACGAACTCGGTCATCACGTGTTTCAGGACGCGTACGCGCCGGAGGTCGGGCTGTCTCCGCTGGATGACAACGAGAAGCTGATCAACGCGTTCGCGATCCACCTGCTGCTTCCCGGGCGTGCCGTTCAAGGGATCATGTCAGAGTTCGAGGGTGATCCTCGTCTCGCGGCCGTGGCGGCAGCGGTGCGCCATCGGCTGAGCTGGACCGCTGTGTGTGCCCAGCTGCGCAACCTTGGTGCCATCGATCCCGGAACTCGCGAGGAGCTTGCGAGTCGCCCGCCTTCGCGGGCGGACTTCATCGAGTTGGGGGAGCATTGGGTTGCTGAACTCGATCCGCCGTGCGTGCCGCCGCTGTATGGCCGAAGGGTCCTCGCGGCATACCGGCGGGGGAAGCTCACCGAGGCGCGTGTGTTGGAGCTGTTGTGGGGGACGGTCGATCATTCTGAGCTTCCCGAACAAGACGAGGTGCCCCTAGAGGCATGGAGGCGCGAGTTCGAGCCGCTCGCGTGAGCCCATCGCTGATCTTTGACAACACATCTTTGACAGAGTGGGCTTTCTCCTGTTGGCTTGAGCAGCGGGATGTGGCTGCCAGTGGCGCCCGCCGACGTGCTCTGGGTCAGGGCTTGAGGGCGGTGAGGGGCACGACCGCTATGCCGTCGTCGGTCTGGTAGCCGGGTCCGAAGGCGGTGATCACGATGAGACGGGCCGGCTCGCCGCGCCGGGCGGTGTCGACCCGGGCGCGCACGGCCCGCAGCGACTGCATGGCCCCGGTGATGGCCGATGCGCCGCCCAGCTTGATCTCCACGGCAGCCCACTGCCCGTCCAGGCCCTCTAGGACGGCGTCGGCCTCGAGGTTCGTGTCGTCTCCGTAGTAGTAGGCCCGTCCGTCGATGGACTGGGCGTACACCCGAAGATCCCGCATCGCCATCGATTCGAACAGCAGGCCCATGGCCTCAAGGTCGCTGCGGAGCGACGCCGCCGACGCGCTCAGCGCGGCCACGGCCAGCGCCGGGTCGGCGAAGTATCGCTTGGGAGTCCTGCGCAGCCGGGTCGGCGACCGCAGGTGCACCGACCACGCCGGCAGGGGCTCGATCACGAACAGGCGGGCCAGTTCGTCCAGATAGGCCCGCAGCGTCGAGCGGGCCGGGGGTCCGGCGTCCTGCTCGGTCAGGTCCGCCCGCAGCGTTGCATGGGAGGCCGCGGTGGCCTCGTTTCGGGCCAGGGACGCCAGCAGCCGCCCTGCCAGACCCGGGTCGCGCCTCACTCCCGCAACGCGCGAGATGTCAACGCGGGCAATGTCGTCGAGGTAGTCCCGCAGCCGGGCCTGGGCCACTGCGGGCGCCATGCCGATCATGCGGGGCCATCCGCCCCGACAGATCAGGTCGGCGACGTCGGCGATGGTCAGCCCGGTCTCGGCTGCCCGGCAGCGGGCCCCCGCCATCAGCGAGGCGAGGGACACCTCTCCGGTGGAGTCGCCCGACTCCCACAGCGACATGGGCCTCATACGCACCCGTGCCACCCGTCCTGCACCGGAGTGCTCGGTGATGTCGTCGGGCGGGTTCTGCGATCCGGTGAGCACGAAGTGCCCGAATCCGCCCCGCCGGTCGCAGGCGTGGCGCATCGGGTTCCAGATGCTGCGTACCAACTGCCACTCGTCCAGCAGCCGGGGCTCGGGGCCCTCCAGGATCGAGGCGGGATCCACCTCCGCGGCGAGCCGCATCGCCTCCGATCCGTCCAGCACGACCTCGCTGCGGGCGAACCGACGGCCAGTCCAGGTCTTCCCACAGCCGCGCGGGCCCTCGATTAGCACTGCGGGCGCCGAGCTCAGTGCCGCGGCCACCTCGGAGTCCACGACACGGTCCAGATATCTCAAGTCCGATTCCACGGCCATGCCTTCCCCCGGAGTCCAGTCTTTGAACTCCACTTTTGAGCTATCTTAGACTCCAATATTCAGACTATGCGCACTCCAATGTTCTGGACAGCGTCGCGGCGCACGGCCGTGAAGATCTCCCGAGTCCGGTCGGGGTACAGCACGGCCACCAGGCCGGCGAAGATCCGGGCGGGCACGTAGTTGGCCATGTCATCGAGGCGGGCCGCAGCCCAGCCGAAGTTGCCGTACCTCGGACCCGGGCCGCTTCGGCGTATCTTGCG
>JAPOQG010000070.1 GCA_026710865.1 Acidimicrobiaceae bacterium | reverse complement strand
GTCCGTAGCGGACCCGCTTCGGCGGTGCGATCGTGTGAAGGCCCCGTCCGTCGGGCACCACCCGCCAGCCGTGACGATGGACGTTGTCGTGACAGCCCCAGCACAGCGGGATGAGATTGTCGATGTCGGTGGGGCCGCCCTCGGAGCGGGGCCGGATGTGGTGGGCCTGGCAGATGGCGGTGTGGTGGCCGCAGCCCCCACATCCGCCGTAGCGGGCGATCAGCGCGTCCATCTGCGCCTTGGTTGGTCTCGGCAGCGCGGGACCACGCCACAGCGGCTGGCCCTTGCCGTTGAACACGACCCCAACGATCCTGGCGTTGCAGAAGTGCTCCTCCAGCACGCTGGGAGGGATGGTGCCGCCGTCGGCGATCTCCGCGAACGCCTTGTCGCCTTCGGCGTCAAGGTGCTGAACGATGGTGATGTCAGCCGACGACCTGCCGCGGCTGGTCGTTGAGCGGGGGCACTCGGTCAGGGTGTCCAACGCGTCGGCCAGGCGCTGGGGCAGGCTCCGCTGCTCTCCGCCAGGATTCCTGACGTCGCACCGCCGCAGCCGCTCGGCCTCCTTGAGCAACCGAGTGTGCATCTTGGCTCCGATCACGGGATCCAACTCGCCCCGCAGGTGAACCATGCCGTCATCGTCGTCCTTCCAGATGCTGAGCCGACGTCGGGCCCGCTGCCGCCTGTAGACGCTCTCGCCGCCGTCGTCCTGTCGCCGGGCAACCCACCGGTTCGCCTCCTGGGCGAACTGTTCCGGCGACAGCGAAGCAGCCTTCTCCAACAGGCCGCCGTCTTGCTCGACTTGACCAGCGCTCGTCTTCTCCGAAGCCTGGGCGAGGGTCTTGGCGTTGGCCAGAGGGATCTGCCCGCCAGTGAGTGCGTCACGCACGTCGGGCATCGACTGCAACTGCTTCACCGCCCTGACTTGGCCGGCAGCGTGACTCAGGGTGAGCCCCGCAGCCCGGGCCAGCACCCCGGCACCGCCGTCGCCGTGCTGCTCACCCGCCGCGACCAGGGCAGCCGCGTCGGCCTGCAACACCGCTACCTGGGCCGCGAACGCCTTCGACTCCGACAGCACCCGCCGTGCGTCCGCGGTGGAAGCGCCCCCGGAGTTGACCAGACGGATCAACTCCGTAAGCCCTTCCCGCACCCGCTGTGCCGCTTCAAACACCATGTCCACATCATGCCATAGGGGTGTGACATCTGTCAAGCATTGTCAGATTATTTCAATATGTATTATGCTTGACCTCGGTGCGCTAAATCTGCGCATCGAAACCGAGACAACCTGACCCTCCCTCGTCGGAGGCTCGCCGACTCAACGGCCCCCGCTACGGACGCACGGGCACTACCCGGGCCTCCCCGCGGGCACGGAGCACCCGAGGAGGAAACCTGATGACGGGCACTATCCCTTTCGCACGCGAGTCGTGGGTCGCGGTGAACCTGTATTCGATGCGCACCGACGGACGCCAGACGCTGACACTCGACGGCAAGCCGCCGCCGGACTACAACCCGCAGCGCACAGTGGACTACCTTGACAAGTATGAGTTCGGTCCCCACGAGCTCGGGATCGGCGGCACCTTCTACTGCATCAAGACCAACGAGCCCCCGCCGCCGGACATGGTGTCAGCGTTGATAGAAGCGCTGACAGCCAGGGGACGCGGGCGCTGGCTCAGAGTCGTGCGCAAACCGGTACGAGAGCACACCTTCGTGCTGTGGGACGAAGAGGGCCGGCTCCTTGACGACGGCCCCCACAGGTGCACCTGCGGGGCAGGAGTCCTCGTGGACCTCGACACCGTGCGATGCAAGGCAGGCGTCGAGATCCACGAAGCAACCTGACATCGCTAGCTCGGGCGGTAGGCGTGTCGGCGGTGCTGGATGCGGTGGATCACGACGACTTCACTGTCCTCGAGAATCTCGTAGATGATGCGGTAGTCGCCGCGGCGAGCTGATCGCAGCCCCTCTAGTTCGTCCCCGAGTGGCTTGCCCGCCCGGTGAGGGTTCTCCGCGATCGGGCCGAAGATTGCTTCCAGGGCGGCTTGGCGCACCTTGTCGGGCAGACCGTTGAGATGACGCAGTGCCGCGGCCGTGATCTTGGGCTCGTGCACCGCGGACCCTCAGATGTGGTCGCGCAGGCGCAGCAGCTTTCCCTCGGCGGCTTCTTGGCGTGACTCCCGTATCGACTCCATCAACTCGGCGTCGCTCATGATGTCGAGGGTCTCCTCGAGCGATTCGAGGTCGTCGGGACTCATGAGAACGAACGAGGGCCGGCCGTTGCGGGTCACCAAGATGCGATCGTGCTGACGCTCCACCCGATCGGCCATCTCGGAGAGATGAGCCTTCACCTCGGAGAACGGGAGCGTGTCAGTCACGAAAGGAAGCATAGTTCATGATATTGAGTTGGCAACCAATGTCATCCGCGGATCTCGGCCAGTTCCCGGCGGAGGTCCTTGATCTCGTCGCGCAGGCGGGCCGCGTACTCGAAGCGCAGGTCGCCGGCGGCCTCGCGCATCTCCTCGTCGAGCGTGCGTATCAGGCGCTCCAGCTCGGCGTCGGGCAGCTCGCCCAGGTCCGGTCCCTCACGCCGGCGGCGGGCCTCGGCCAAACCTCCCCCGCGCTCGCCGCCCACATCGGCGTCCGGCACCGGAGCGGAGTCGCGGTCCGGCCGGATCATGGCCAGGATGTCGGTGACCGCCTTGCGGATGGTGGTCGGGTCGATCCCGTGGGCCTCGTTGTGGGCCTGCTGCAGGCCCCGGCGCCGCATCGTCTCGGAGATGGCCCGACGCATCGAGTCGGTCACCTCGTCGGCGTACATGATCACCTGGCCGTCGACGTTGCGGGCCGCCCGGCCGATGGTCTGGATCAGCGACGTCTCGCTGCGCAGGAAGCCCTCCTTGTCGGCGTCGAGAATGGCCACCAGCGACACCTCGGGAAGGTCGAGGCCCTCCCGCAGCAGGTTGATCCCCACCAGAACGTCGAACTCCCCCAGCCGGAGGTCGCGCAGGATCTCGATGCGCTGGATGGTGTCGACCTCGCTGTGCAGGTAGCGCACCCGCAACCCCCGCTCCAGCAGGTACTCGGCCAGGTCCTCGGCCATCTTCTTGGTGAGGGTGGTCACCAGCACCCGCTGGTCCCGCTCCGTAGTCACTGTGATCTCCTCGAGCAGGTCGTCGATCTGGCCCTTGGTCGGCTTCACCACCACTTCGGGATCCACCAGGCCGGTGGGCCGCACGATCTGCTCCACCACCTGGTCGGAAACATCGAGCTCGTAGGCGCCGGGCGTGGCCGACATGAAGACCACCTGGTTGAGCCGGCTCATCACCTCGTCGAAGCGCAGCGGCCGGTTGTCGGCCGCCGACGGCAGCCGGAAGCCGTGGTCGATCAGGGTCTCCTTGCGGCTGCGGTCGCCCTCGTACTGACCGTGCAGCTGCGGCACGGCCACATGGGACTCGTCGATCACCATCAGGAAGTCGGACGGGAAGTAGTCGATCAGCGTGTACGGCGACTCGCCGGGGCTCCGGCCGTCGATGGGCGCCGAGTAGTTCTCGATGCCGTTGCAGTAGCCGAGCTCGGCCATCATCTCCAGGTCGTAGCTGGTGCGCATCTGCAGCCGCTGGGCCTCCAGCAGCTTGCCCTCGGCCTCGAAGCAGGCCAGCCGCTCGGCCAGCTCCTTCTCGATGCGCACCACCGCGGCCTCCATCCGCGCCGCGCTGGTGGCGTAGTGGGTGGCCGGGAACACCACCAGGTCCTCCAGGGTCTCGAGCCGCTCGCCGGTGAGGGGATCGACCACGGTGATGCGCTCCACCTCGTCGCCGAAGAGCTCCACCCGGACCAGGGTCTCGTCGTAGGCGGGATGTATCTCGATGGTGTCGCCCCGCACCCGGAACTTGCCGCGCACCAGGTTCATGTCGTTGCGCTCGTACTGCATGTCCACCAGGCGCCGCAGGATCGAGCGCTGGTCGTGCTCGGCGCCTTCGTGAAGCACCAGCAGCTGCGTCTCGTACTCCTCGGGCGAGCCCAGGCCGTAGATGGCCGACACCGACGCCACCACGATGGTGTCGCGCCGGGTGAGCAGGGCCGAGGTGGCCGAGTGGCGCAACCGGTCGATCTCGTCGTTGACCGACGAGTCCTTCTCGATGTAGGTGTCGCTGGCCGGCATGTAGGCCTCGGGCTGGTAGTAGTCGTAGTAGCTGACGAAGTACTCCACCCGGTTGTGCGGGAACAGCTCGCGGAGCTCGTTGGCCAGCTGGGCGGCCAGCGACTTGTTGGGGGCCAGCACCAGTGTGGGCCGCTGGGCCCGCTCGATGGTCCAGGCGATGGTGGCGCTCTTGCCCGAGCCGGTGATGCCCAGCAGCGTCTGGAAGCGGTGTCCGTCGGCCACGCCCGCGGCCAGCGCCTCGATGGCCCTGGGCTGGTCGCCGGCAGGCTCGAACGGGGCCACCACCTCGAAGGCCCGCCGGTCGCTGGGAACGGTCACCGGCGCCATGTCACCCGATCGTACAGACGTGGCGGATCAGCCGAGAGCGGCGGCCCAGCGGTAGCAGGCGTCGATCTGGGGCTCCAGCTCAGCAGCAGGGCCGTCGTTGGTGATGACGAAGTCGGCGACCTCCAGCCGCGACTCGCGGCTGGCCTGGTTGGCCAGGCGGGCCCGGGCATCGTCCTCGGACAGGCCGCGCCGGGCGACGAGGCGCTGCACCGCCACCTCGGGGTCTGCGTCCACCACGACGATGCCGGCCAGATCCCGGTAGCGCTTCGCGATCGGCTCCCCGCCGGGGCGGACCAGCAGCGGGATGTCGAGCACCACCACCGCGCCCGGCGACCGCTCAGCCGCAGCAGCCCTGCGCTTGGCCATCTCCTCGCCCACCGCGGGATGGACGATGGCGTTGAGGGCGGCCAGCTCGTCGGCGTCCTTGAACACCACCGCGGCCACCGCGGCCCGGTCGAGGGTGCCGTCCTCGGCTACCACGATCGGGCCCCAACGCCGCACGATGGCGTTGAACACGGGCTCACCGGGCTGCTGGAGGTCCCGCACGATCTCATCGGCGTCGATGAGGATCGCGCCCCGCTCGACCAGTCCGGCGCCCACCGTCGACTTGCCGGCGCCGATCCCCCCCGTCAGTGCGATCTCAGGCAGAGCTCAGGTCTCGTCGGCGGTGACGTCGGAAGCCTCGTCGGACGCAGCCTCGACCTCGTCGCCGGCTGGCCCCGCTTCGGCGTGCTCGCCCTCGTCGTCGGGGTGCTCCTCGTCGTCCTCGGTGGAGAAGTAGTCCTCCCAGGCCTGCTGTCCCTCGGAGCCGCCGGTGCCGATGTAGTTGCCCTCGTCGTCGTAGGCATGGTCGCCGAAGTGCTCCTGGTACTCGGCCGCGACCACGCCGCCCTCGGCTGCCTGCTTGATCGACAGGCTGATGCGGCGGCGTTGCAGGTCGAGGTCGATGATCTTCACCCACAGCTCCTCGCCGGGGGTCACAACCTGCTCGGGAAGCTCGACATGGTGAGCCGACATCTCCGAGATGTGGACCAGCCCCTCGATGCCGTCGCCGACCTGCACGAACGACCCGAACGGCACCAGCTTGGTGATGCGCCCGTAGACCAGCTCCCCCACCCGGTGGCTGGCCGCGAACTCCTGCCAGGGGTCCTGCTGGGTGGCCTTGAGCGACAGGCTGATGCGCTCGCGTTCCAGGTCGACCTCCAGGACCTGCACGTCGATGCGGTCGCCGGCCGACACCACCGCGCTGGGGTGGTCGACGTGCTTCCAGGACAGCTCCGACACGTGGACCAGGCCGTCCATGCCGCCGAGGTCGACGAAGGCGCCGAAGTTCACCACCGACGACACCACGCCGCTGCGGATCTCGCCCGGCCGGAGGTTGTCCAGGAACGCCTCCCGCTGCTCGCGCTGGGTCTCCTCCAGCCACGCCCGGCGGCTCAGCACCACGTTGTTGCGGTTCTTGTCTAGCTCGATGATCTTGGCGTCGAGCTCGCGGCCCACGTAGGGCTGCAGGTCGCGCACCCGGCGCAGCTCCACCAGCGAGGCGGGCAGGAATCCCCGCAGGCCGATGTCCACGATGAGGCCGCCCTTCACTACCTCGATCACCATTCCCTTGACCGCGACGTTGGCCTCCCGCTGCTCCTCGATCCGCCCCCAGGCCCGCTCGTACTGGGCCCGCTTCTTGGACAGGATCAGCCGGCCCTCCTTGTCCTCGCGGGTGATGACCAGGGCCTCGATCCCCTCGCCCAGCGCGACCACCTCGCCGGGATCGACATCGTGGCGGATGCTCAGCTCGCGGGCCGGGATGACGCCCTCGGACTTGAAGCCGATGTCGAGCAGGACCTCTTCCTTGTCGATGCGGACGACCGTGCCCTCCACGATCTGGCCGTCCTCGACGACCACCATGGTCGAGGCGTAGGCGTCGTCGAGGCTGATGTCGCCGAGATCGTCCTCGACGATCTGGCGTGGGATGTAGGTGCCGTCCTCGGCGAAGGTGCCCATGTCGGCGGGCGGGGCCGGGTCGAGGATGGCGGTTGCGGTGTCGGTCACGGTGTCTTTCCGGGCAGGTCTGATAGGGGTTGTGGGACCCGGTGAGGCTACCGGCGGGGCGCCCGAGTTGTTCCCGGTCGGCAGCCGGGAAGGGCAGTGGCTCCGCTCAGCCCTTGGCTCCGGCCCAGGTGCCGGCCACCTGGAGGTCCACCTCCAGCGGCACCCGCAGCTCGAAAGCGCCCCGCATCACCTCTCGGGTCAGCTCCGAGGCCGGTCCGATCTCGGCGTCGGGGGCCTCCAGGATGATCTCGTCGTGAACCTGCAGCACGATGCGAGACTCCAGCTCCTCCTCGTCCAGGGCCCGGTGCAGGCGCACCAGCGCGACCTTGAAGATGTCGGCCGCCAGTCCCTGGATGCCCGCGTTCATGGCCTGGCGCTCGCCGGCCTGGCGCAGCCGCACGTTGGGGCTGGCCAGTTCGGGGATCTGCCTGCGCCTCCCGAACAGCGTTTCCGTGTAGCCCTTGCTGCGAGCCTCGGCCACGGTGCGGTCCATGTACTGGCGCACCGAGGGGAACGCCTCGAAGTAGGCGTCGAGGATCTCGGTGGCCTCGCCGGTGGCGATGTTGAGCCGTTGGGCGAGGCCGTAGGCCTCCATCCCGTAGGCCAGGCCGTAGGACACCATCTTGGCCGTGGACCGCTTCTCCACGCCGACCTCTGAGGGGTCGATGCCGAAGATCCGGGCCGCGGTGGCGGTGTGGATGTCGTCGCCGGCCTCGAAGGCCGCGATCAGGCCGGGATCCTCGGCCAGGTGGGCGATGCATCGCAGCTCGATCTGGTCGTAGTCGGCGACCAGCAGCTTGCAGCCGGCCGGAGCCACGAACGCGGTGCGGAAGACCCGGCCGCGCTCGGACCGCACCGGGATGTTGTGAAGGTTGGGTGCGTCGGAGCTGAGCCGGCCGGTGCGGGCCACCGTCTGGTTGAAGGTGGCCCGGATGCGCTCGTCGGGGCCTATCTCGGCCAGCAGGCCGACCCCGTAGGTGGAGCGCAGCTTCTCCACCTCGCGGTAGCCGAGCAGATGGTCGACGATGGGATGCTCGCCCCGGAGCTTCTCCAGGGACTGCGCGTCGGTGGAGAAGCCGGTCTTGGTGCGCTTGACCGGGGTGAGTCCGAGATCCTCGAAGAGCACCTCGGCCAGCTGCTTGGGCGAGTTGACGTTGATGGGGCGCCCCGCGTCGGCGAGCACCTGGTCGCGCAGTTCTTCGGCCTCGGTGTCGAGCTCGTCGCGGATCTGCTCGAGGACCGAGCGGTCCACACCGATGCCGATGTGCTCCATTCGGGCCAGCACCCGCACCAGCGGCACCTCCACCTCGTCGTTGAGGCTCTCCAGGCCCTGCGCCGCCAGCGCCTCCCGCAGCGGCGCGACCAGGCGGTCGACGGCCAGCGCGGCCCATCCGGCCTGATCGTGGGGCTTGATGGAGTCGCCGTCGAGGTCGAGTCGCCCCTCCTGGGGGACGTGGGAGGGCGGGTCGATGCCGGCGTAGCGGCCGGCCAGGTCGCTGAGGTCGTAGCGGGCGTCGGCCGGGTCGAGCAGGTAGGCCGCCAGCATGGTGTCGATCAGCGGGTCGCGCATCTCGATGCCGCGGTCCAGCAGCG
>JAPOQG010000115.1 GCA_026710865.1 Acidimicrobiaceae bacterium | reverse complement strand
TTCGGCCTGGACCGGGGGGTCAAGACATCCGACCCGCCGACGCTGTTCGGCATCGAGTTCGGGCCCAACAGTGACTTCCTACTCGGGGACGGCAAGATCCCCACCGGCGGGTACGGGCTGTTCCTGCTGGCCGTGGGCGCGTTCTGCTGCATCTCGGTGATGCGGCTGCGGCGGTCGCGTCTCGGGGAGCAGATGCTGGCGGTGCGGGCCAACGAGCGGGCCGCGGCCGCGGCCGGGGTGAACGTGGCGGCGATCAAGCTGTCGGCGTTCGCCATCTCGAGCTTCTTCGCGGCCCTCGGCGGTGCGCTCATGGCCTTCAATCTGGGCACGTACGGCACCGACACGTTCGGGATATTCGCCTCGCTCACCGTGCTCGCCTTCGCCTACCTCGGCGGCATCAGCACCGTCGGCGGAGCCATCACCGCCGGGACGCTGTTCTCGGAGGGCATCGGCATCGTCGTCACCAACGAGTGGTTCATCGATGTGGGCCCCTACACCGCCTACGTGGCCGGGTTCTTCCTGATCGGCACCGCGGTCTACAACAACGAGGGCATCGACGGCTTCCAGCGGCGGCAGTTCCACCAGCTCGGTGCTTGGCTGCACCGCAAGTGGAGCCGAAGGGCATCCGAGACCGCGGATGTCTGACGCGGTGCTGGCCACCAGTGGCCTCAACGTGCGCTTCGGCGGCCTGCTGGCCGTGAACGACGTGTCGCTGGAGTGCCGCCGGGGCGAGCTCACCGGGCTCATCGGCCCGAACGGCGCGGGCAAGACGACCTTCATCGACGCGGTCACCGGCTTCCTGCCCAACAACTCGAAGGGGTCGGTACTGCTGGAGGGTGACGAGGTCTTCGGACGGTCACCCCACCAACTGTCCCACGACGGGCTCACCCGCACCTGGCAGACGCTGGAACTCTTCGACGACATCACGGTGCGCTCCAACCTCGATGTGGCCAACCGCCGCCTGACCCTGGGAGCTGCACTGCTCGACTACTGGCGGCCCCGCCACCGCACGGAGCGGGTTGACGAGGTGCTGGACCTGCTCAATCTGGGCGACATCGCCGAACGCCAGCCCCGCGAGCTGTCGCAGGGGCAGCGCAAGCTGGTCGGCGTGGGGCGGGCCCTGGTGGCTGAGTCGTCGAAGATCCTGCTGCTGGACGAGCCTGCGGCCGGCCTCGACAAGGCCGAGACCGAGTGGTTCGGCGCCCAACTCCGGCACCTTGTCGATCAGGGCTACACCATGCTGCTGGTCGACCACGACATGGGGCTGGTGCTCAACGTGTGCGACTACATCCACATGCTGGTGTTCGGCCAGTTGACCGCCTCGGGCACCCCCGATGAGATGCGCAACAACCCCGAGGTCATCTCGGCCTACCTGGGCCACAGTGGGGCCGAGTCATGAGCGAGCGTCTCCTGACCATCGAGAACCTCGACACCGGTTACGACGGCGTGGCCGTGGTTCGGGGCCTGAGCCTGCACGTGGACGCCGGCGAGGTGGTGGCCCTGCTGGGGCCGAACGGCGCGGGCAAGACCACCACGCTGATGACCATCTCGGGCATGGGCCAAGTCCTCGACGGCTCGGTCACCATCATGGGCCGGCCGGTGCCGCGGCTGCGCCAGGCCCACCGGGTGGCCCGGTGGGGAGTGATCCACGTGCCCGAGAACCGGGGCCTGCTGTATCAGTTGACCGTGCGCGAGAACCTCCAGCTGGCCAAGACCAGCGGCAAGGTCGACATCGACCGGGCGGTCGACTTCTTCCCCGCCCTCGGCCCGTTGATGAACCGCCGGGGCGGGTTGTTGAGCGGCGGCGAGCAGCAGATGCTCGTCCTCGGCCGGGCCATCGTGGCCGAGCCCAGGCTGATGATGGTCGACGAGATGAGCCTGGGCCTGGCTCCGGTCATCTACGAGGAGCTGATGCCGGTGGTGCGCCGCATCGCGGACGAGACCGGCGCCGGGGTGCTGCTGGTGGAGCAGCACGTGGACCTGGCCCTGGAGGTATCCGACCGGGGCTACGTCCTCAACCACGGTGACCTGGTGATGCAGGGTGCGGCGTCCGAACTGCTGGCCAACCGTGCGCTGCTCGACGCCAGCTACCTGGGTGTGGAGTCACTGGAGGACTGATCGCTGTGCCCGCCAAGACCAACACTGTGCTGACCATTCCCGAACCCCGCACCGCGGCCCTGGCCACCAAGCCGTACCCGGTGGCCGGGCCCGGGTTCGTGATCGTCGAGGTGGCGATAGCACCGGTGTGCAACGAGGGGCGCATCTACC
>JAPOQG010000244.1 GCA_026710865.1 Acidimicrobiaceae bacterium | reverse complement strand
GACCTGTATACAAGACGCGGTCGTGCGCGGCGCGCTCGCCTCGCGGGTGATGCGCACACTCCCGGAGAGGCAGTCCATGACGCTGGTACCAGATCGCATCACCGTTGACGGCAGCGGCGACGCCGACGAGGTCGGCATCCTGATCGACGGCGCCATCAGACCGGGGATGGGCCCCGAGCAGAAGCTGGTCAGCCGCAGCGACGGCCGTGTGCTGGCAGTGGTCCGCAGTGCCGGTGCCGAGGACGTGCGCATCGCCTATGACATCGCCGCACAAGCCGCGCCTTCGTGGGCCGCCGCCGGTCCCGCAGCCCGGGCCGAGGTGCTCCACCGGGCGGCCGACCTGTTCCGGGAGCGGGCCGGCGAACTGGCCCCGATCATCTCCGCCGACATGGGCAAGCCGGCCTCGGAGGCCAACGTCGAGGTGGCCAAGGGAGCGGCCGTGCTCGACTACTACGCCGAGCTCGGCTACCGGCGCCTGGGAACCACCTACCGGACGGACTTCGACGAGGACATCTTCACCATCGTCGAGCCGCTCGGCGTGGTGGCCCTGATCACGCCCTGGAACTTCCCGTTCACGATCCCGATCCGCAAGCTGTCGGCCGCGCTGGCTGCCGGGAACGCGGTCGTGTTCAAACCGTCCACCAACGCGGGCATCACCGGGCTGATGATCGCGGTCACCCTGCTCGACGCCGGCCTGCCGCCCGGTCTGGTCCAGGCGATGATCGGCCGCAGTTCGGTCATCGAGAAGGCCCTGCTGTCCGCGCCCGAGCTCGACGGGGTGAGCCTGACGGGCTCCTACGAGGCCGCGGTGGCCATCCGCAGCCGGCTGCGGATGGAGGTGCCGTTCCAGGCCGAGCTGGGCGGCAAGAACACCATCGTGGTGTGGGCCGACGCCGACCTCTCCAAGGCCGCCGACATCATCGTGGCCTCCAGCTTCCGCAACAACGGCCAGATCTGCACGGCAGCCGGCCGGCTGCTGGTACACACCGCTGTGTACGACGATCTGCTGGAGACGCTGTCGGACCGGGTGAGGGCCATGACCGACGCGTCGGGCCCCGACGAGTTGGGGATCATGGTCAGCGACGGCGAGGCCGCCCGCGTGGAGGAGTACGTTTCGCTGGCCGACGACGAGGCCCGCGACGTGGTCCGTCCCGAGCCGGGCGGCTGGCGCGAGGGCAGGGTGGCGCCGGCGGTGCTGGTGGACCCCGACACCGGACCGCTCACCACCGAGGAGATCTTCGGCCCGGTGGTCACCTTCGAGGCGATCAGCGGCATCGACGAGGCCATCGCCATGGCCAACGCCACCGCCTACGGGCTCACCTCCGGCATCGTCACCGGCGACGTGGCGGTGGCCCGCCGCTTCTGGAAGGGCTCCCATGCGGGCACCGTCAAGGTCAACTCGCCCCTGACCGGTGTCCCGTTCCATGTGCCCTTCGAGGGCTACGGGCACTCCGGGGCGGGCTGGGCCGAGGGCGGCGAGTCGTCGCTCGAGTTCTTCACCCGCACCAAGACCGTGTACCTGCGCTCCTAGACCGGACCCCGACCCGGACCACACCCGACTCGAACCACAACAGAAAGGCATCCAATGCTTGGACCAGCCGAATATCGCAAGGCCCTGGAGGCTGCCCGCAACGAGTGGCACTCCAAGAACCACCCCTTCTTCAAGACCTGGGCCGCCGGTGATCTGCCGAACGCGGCCATGAGGGCCTACTGCCAGCAGCACTACAACTTCGTGAGCAACGCCTCCCGCTACTCCGGGATCATGTACGGGCTGTGCGACTGGCACGACGCCCGGGTCCTGCTGCTGGAGAACCTCAACGAGGAGGAGGACCCCGAGGAGCGCCACGTCGACCTGCTCGCCCGTTTCGGCATCGCCCTCGGCATGACCTTCGAGGAGTCCCGCTCGGCGCCCGACCTGCCCACCACCGCCGCCCTCAAGGACTTCATCATCAACACGCTGATGATGAAGAGCGTGCTGGAGGGCATCGCCACTCTGACCATCGGGCTGGAGTCGCAGGTGCCGGAGCTGTACGCCCCGCTGATCGACCCGCTGCACAACGTCTACGGGTTCACCGACAGCGACATCGAGTTCTTCACGCTGCACGTCGTGGCCGATGTGGAGCACGGCGACGCCGGCTTCGAGATCATCATCAACCATTCCGAGGACGAGCGGTCCCAGCAGATGGTGATCGAGCAGGTGCGCCAGGCCGCCATGAAGCGCTGGTTCTACATGGACGGCCTGTGGCTGCAGTACGTGGAGGGCCGCGAGTGGTATCCGGCGGCCGCCCAGGCCGCCTGAGCCCGACTTCGACCCTGACCGCGACCGGGCTCGTGTGCCCGAGATGACAGACCACACCGACCTGCTCGACCTGCCGGCCGGCGGGGCCGGTGCCGACGTCGGCATGTGGATCGACGGCCGGACCGCCGCGTCGTCGGACGGTGCCGGCGCCGTGCGCGACGACGTGAACCCGTCGACGGGCTCGGTGCTGGCCCGGGTTCACCAGGCCTCGGCGGCCGACGTCGACCGGGCCGTGGCCGCGGCCGCCCGGTCCCAGCCGGCGTGGGCCGCGATGGGCGTTCACGAGAGGGCGGCCCGCTTGGCCGAGTGGGGTCGGCGAGTCGTCGAGGCCGCGCCACGGCTGGGCCTGCTCGATGCCCGCGACAGCGGCACCGCGGTGGCCTCGATGGCGGCCAGCGCGGCCAAGGGCGGCAAGTTCCTGCAGACCATCGCCGGGGTGGCTCCCGAACTGCACGGGCGGACCATCCCGGCCACACCCGGCGGGCTGCACTTCACCGAGCCCGCCCCCTGGGGCGTGGTGGCCGCGCTGTGCGCCTACAACCATCCCAGTCTGTTCACCTGCATGAAGGCCGCGCCCGCCCTGGCCGCCGGCAACTCGGTGGTGCTCAAACCGGCCGAGCAGACCCCGCTGTCGCCGCTGGTGATCGCCTCGCTGGCCAGGGACCTGCTGCCCGACGGCGTGTTCAACGTGGTGCCCGGAGGCGCGGCCGCCGGTGAAGCCCTCGTCGCCCACCCCGACGTGCCCAGGGTGTCGTTCACCGGCTCGCTTCGGACCGGGCTGGCCGTGCAGGCCGGCGCCGGCGCGTCGGGGGTGCTCAAGAGCCTCACCCTGGAGCTGGGAGGCAAGAACCCCATCCTGGTATTCGACGACGTCGACCCCGACAGCGCCGCAGCCGCGGTGGTGAAGGGCTCGAACTTCGCCCGTGTCGGCGGCCAGAGCTGCGGCGCCACCAGCCGGCTGCTGATCCACGAGGACTTGCGCGAGGCCGTGCTGGAGCGGGTTGTCGAGTCGACCGAGCAGATCCGCATCGGCATGCCCGACGACCCGTCGGCCGACATGGGATGCATGGTGTCGCACGCCCACCGCGACCGGATTCTCGGCTTCGTCGAGGCGGGCAGCGCCGACGGCGGGCGACTCCTGACCGGCGGCACAGCCCCCGACGATCCCGAACTCGCCGGGGGCGCGTTCATCCGCCCCGCCGTGTTCGACGGCGTGGACCACGGCGCGACGATCGCTCGCACCGAGATATTCGGACCCGTGCTGGCCGTCACCTCCTTCACCGACGGCGCCGCCGCCGTCGCCATGGCCAACGACACTCCCTACGGGTTGACGGCCAGCATCTGGAGCAACGACGTCAACCGGGCGCTCGGAGCCGCCCGGGCCATCGACGCCGGCTATGTGTGGGTGAACGACGTGGAGGTGCGCTATCCGGGGCTGCCCTTCGGCGGTTGGAAGCAGTCCGGGATCGGAAAGGAGCTGGGGCTCGTGGACGACATCTTGAGCCACACCCGGTCCAAGGCCATAAGCGTCGCCATCACCCCGGCCCGCCCGTGGTGACCGCCATGATCGTCGGGTGACCGGCGGAGGGGCCACTGACGGCGCGGTGCCGAGCCGCGCCGATTCCGAAGCTGCGGACCCGGCGCCGTCGGAGCGCCGCGAGGCCGCTGCCCAGTACGTCGGCACCCTGCTGTTCGCAGTGAGCATGGGCATCGTCCTGGTGGCCTATCCGCTGTTCGTGGTCAGCCAGGGCCGGTCCAAGGCCTCGGTCGGGGTGCTCGTCGGCCTGTCGGCCGCAGTCCAGGTGCTCACCCGGTGGCGGCTCGGGTCGCTGATGCGGGTCGTGTCCAATGCCAACATCATCTCGGCCGCGGCTGTCCTGTTGAGCGTGGCGGTCGGGCTGCTGGTCCTGTCGTCGGGACTGGCTGCGCTGGCGGCGTCGGCCGCGGTGCAGGGCATGGCCCGCGCCTGCTTCTGGACGGGCAACCAGGTGCAGATAGTCCGCTCGACGCGACCCACGCCCAAAGCGATCGCCACGCTCAACATGATGGCCACGGTGGGGATGCTGATCGGCCCCGCGGTGGGCGGGTTCATCGCCGAGCGCTCCTACCGGGCTGCATTCCTGGCGGCTGCGGCCGTGGGTGTGGTCAGCATCGTCCCCACGCTGATGCTGCACCGGCCCCCGCCCTTCGCTCGGGTGGGCGGGCACGGCTACCGGCAACTGCTCCGGAATCGGGGCGTGCAGGTGGGGGTGTGGGCCAGCGTCGCGGTGGGCGTGTGGCGGGGACTGCTGGGGTCATATGTCCCCATAGGCCTCGACGCGGCCGGTGGCAGCGAGACCCTGATCGGGGTGGTGGTGGCGATTGCCAACGGCGCAGCCGCGGTGGGCGGGTATCTGGCCGTGCCCATGGAAGGCCCCCGAGTCGCGCCCGGTGTGGCCCGGTGGGGAGCAGTGACCCTGGTGGCGACCGCCTTCGTAGGGTTCGAACTGGGTGTCGCGTTGATGACGGCCGCCCTCGTCGTGGGCGGTGTGGCCATCGGCTTGATCCAGGTCCTGGCCATCACCGCGGTCAGCGAGACGGTGCAGCCCGAGTTGACCGGCGACGCGGTGACCCTCGTCGGCGTGGCCCGCGGGCTGACCCTCTCGGGCGCTCCGCTCGGGGTGGCGGCCCTGCTGGTGCTCGGCCTCGGGCCCGCGGTGCTGGTTGCGACCGCGGTCCTCGTCGCCCCGGCGGTGGTGTTCAGCGACAGCCGGGGATGGCGCTCCCAGCGGTAGTCCCTCGGCGGAAGCAACACGGCGCCGGAGACCTGTTCGCAGCGGCGCCGGCCGGTGGTAGCGGACCCGCGGATCGGCCTCTCCGGGCAATTTGCGGGCTGTCCTGATCCGGTATACCGTTGCCGGGATCGGCTGCGAAAGATGTCTTGCAGTCGCCAATATCCAACGGATCCACTGGAGGGGGCACCACCAGATGTTCAAGAAGTTCACCTTCATGCCGCGGCTGATCGCCGCCCTGTTCGTCTTCACGCTGGTCGCGGCCGCGTGCGGCGACGATGAACCCGCCGCCTCGGACACCAGCGCCGCCGACGCCGCTGCTCTGGCCGCGGCCGAAGCCGAAGCGGCTGCCGCAGAGGCCGAGGCGGCCCAGGCCGCTGCCGACGAGGCTGCGGCCCGGGCCGCTGCCGACGAGGCCGCGACGGCTGCCGCTGAGGCGCAGGCGGCCCTCGAGGCGGCTGAGGCCGCGGGCGCCGCCAGTGCCGACGAGATGGCCGCGCTCGAGGCGCAGCTCCAGGAGGCTGAGGCCGCCGAAGCTGCGGCCATGGCCGATGCCGACGCGGCTGCTGCCGAGGCCGCCGCGGCCGCGGCGGAGGCGGCCGAGGCTGCTGCGGCGGCTGAAGCGGCCATGATGGCCGCCGAGGCGCCCGAGTCGATCACCATCGCCATCCTCGAGGGTCCCGGCCGGATCGATCCGCACTACCAGGACGGCGAGATGCGCCGCACCATGGAGAACGTCTACGAGCGGCTCATCGAGCGCGACCTCGTCGACCCGTCGATCTTCGTGCCGAGGCTGGCGGCGTCGCTGCCGAGGCTGGTCGATGAGACCACCTGGGAGCTCAAGCTGCGCAGGGGCATCACGTTCCACAACGGCGCCCCGTTCAACGCTGCCGCCGCGAAGTACTCGATCGAGCGGGTGCTCAGCCCGGAGCTCGACTCCGACCTCGCCGAGCAGATCGAGAAGATCACCGGCGTGGACATAGTCGACGACTACACGATCCGCATCAACACCGATGGACCCGATCCGGTGCTGCCGGCCCGGCTCTACATGGTGCAGATGGTCGAGCCCGGCGCAGCCGCCGACGGCCTCGAGGACGAGGCAGTGGGCACCGGCCCGTACAAGTTCGTCGAGTGGGTGCCGGGCGATTCGCTCACCCTCACCCGCAACACCGACTACTGGGGCCCCGAGCCGCAGATCGACGACGTGAAGTTCGTGTTCCTGCCCGACGAGCAGTCCCGGGTGTCGGCCGTGCAGGCCGGCGACGTGGACCTCGCGGTGGGTCTGTCAGCCGACTCGGCCGGTCAGATGCCCAAGCTGTTCGTGCGCGACGAGGGAATCGAGTACCCGTACCTTCGTATGAAGAACTACGAGGGCCCGCTGGGTGACTATCCCGAGCTGCGGGTGGCCATCGCCCACGCCCTCAACACCGACGACTACATCGAGTTCATCTACCGGGGCCAGGCCGGCAAGGCCAACTGCCACATCTTCGGCTCGGGCGTGTTCGGTCACAATCCCAACATCACCGACCGGGCCTACGACCCGGCTATGGCTGAGCAGATAATCGCCGACTCCGGCTATGCGGGCGAGGAGATCTCGTTCGTCGCCAACGGCACCCGCTGGACCAAGTTCGACGAGCTGTCCCAGGCCATCGCATCCGACATGGAGGCCGTCGGCCTGACCGTCGACTTCCAGTTGCTGGCGTGGGAGGTCTGGCTCTTCGACGAGTTCCTCAAGCCGATCGGCGAGGTCGGCGGTGACATCTTCCTGTCGTCGTCGTCCAACGAGCTTCAGGACGGCGCACGGCTCGGCTCCTACATCGGCCGTGACAACGTGACTTCGTCCTACGACGATCCCGTCCTGGTCGGCATGCTCGAGGCAGCTGCCAGCGAGCTCGATCCTGTCGTCCGCGAGGGCCAGTACCACGAGATCATGCAGTACAACTGCGAGAACGTCGGCATCCTGCCGCTCCTCACTTACCTGAGCGTGAACGGCGGCGCCGAGAATCTCAGCTGGATCCCGCGCTACGACGACACGGCTCGCGTGGAGGACATGACGCTGAGCTGACCTCCAGGAAGTAACAGTCCCCTCCACCTGCGAGGGAGCACGGCCCGGTTAGGACCGGTCGTGCTCCCTCGTGGGCTTCTCTGGGGGCAGACCGCTCGGCCTCTGAAGGGGTGACCACGCCATGTATCCCTGGAACGACGCGATACCCGCTGACGACATAGCCCGGTACCTCGCGGCCGGGTACGGGGACACCTTCAGCGGCGATGAGTACCGCGCCATCAGCGCGGGGACTTCGCCGGCATTGATCGTGGTGGACATGACGCTGGCCTTCATCGATGGCCGCTGGCCCACCGGCTGCCCGGACACGGGTTGGCCCGCGGTCGAGGCCAACGCCCGGTTGCTGGACGAGATGCGCCGCCTCGGCTACCCGGTGTACTTCACGAAGCTGTACGCCGATCCGGCCCATACCCCCTTCCCGGGCCAGAAGGGCCGCTGGAAGACGGTGGGCCGCCGCCTCCCGGACCCGGACCTGCCGCCGGGCGACGTCATCGTGGACGAGTTGGCTCCCAAGCCCGACGAGCTCGTGATCTGCAAGAGTCACAAGCCGAGCGGGTTCTTCGGCACCGAACTGGCTGCGCTGTTGGTCTACGACAAGGTCGACACCGTGATCGTCACCGGACTGACCACCAGCGGCTGCGTGCGGGCCACCGCGGTCGACGCCTTCCAGTACAACTTCGACGTGGTCATCCCCTTCGAGTGCGTGGCCGACCGCAGCCAGATCTCCCACAAGGTCAACCTGCTCGACCTGCACATGAAGTACGCGGACATCGCCCCCCT
>JAPOQG010000138.1 GCA_026710865.1 Acidimicrobiaceae bacterium | reverse complement strand
GTTGTGGCAGTGGCGGGCCCGGGCCCCCCCCGGGGGGGGAGACGGGGCCCCCCCTTTTAAACTCTTTCCCCGCCGCCGGGCGCCCGGGGGGGGGGGGCGGGGGTGGTCGGTGGCGCCCGCCACCCGCCCGCCCCGGGGGGGGACGACGTGACCCCCCTTATGAAGCTCTGCCCCGGCAGCGGAGCGCCGGGGAGGGGGGCGCCGGGTATGGCGTCGCCGCGGCCCCCCCCCCGCGGCGGGGGGGGTGCGCCCCCGGCCCCCGGCGGGAGCGCCCGGGAGCCCCTCGAGCCTTTGGCGGCGGGGATCCTGGGAGCCACAGGAGTCGCCGACGATCACGCCCGCCTCACCGCCGAGCGTCTGCTGGAAGCCGACCTGAGGGGTCGCACCGGGCACGGCCTCATCCGCATCCCGCTGTATGTCAGGCGCATCGAGGCCGGCAGCGTCAACCTGAGGCCCCAGGTGTCGGTGGTGTCGGAAGGACCCACGTCCGCGCTCGTAGACGGCGACAACGGCCTGGGCCAGGTGGTGATGACCACCGCGGCTCAGATCGCGATCACCAAGGCCACCGCCATGGGCATGGCCTGGGTGGGCACCGTCAACTCCAACCATGCGGGTGCGGCCGGGATCTACCCGGCCATGGCCGCCCGCCAGGGACTGGTCTCCATCTACATGGCTGTGGGCAACGCCAACTCGATGCCGCCGTGGGGAGGCAACGAGAAGCTGCTGAGCACCAACCCGATCGCCATCGCGGTGCCGGCCGGCGACGATCCGCCGTTCCAGCTCGACATCGCCACCACGGTCGCATCCCACGGAACCATCAAGGTCGCGGCCCAGGCCGGTCAGCAGATGCCGGTCGGCTGGGTGATCGACGCCGACGGCGAGCCCGTCACCGATCCCAACCGGGCCCACGACGGGTTCCTGATGCCGATAGGCGGCTACAAGGGCTCGGGGCTGAACATCGCCATAGGGCTGCTGGCCGGCGTGCTCAACGGGGCTGCCTTCGGCCGTGCCGTGGTGGACCAGAACGCGGAGCTGGACTCGCCCACCAACACCGGGCAGGCCATGTTCGTGATGAGGCCGGACCTGTTCGGTCCCGGCGACCCGGGCGCGGCGGTATCCGAGCACCTGGCCGAGCTGCGCGGCTCGGGCTCCAACCGGCCGGGGCCGCTGAGGCTCCCGGGCGACGAGGCAGCCCGCCTGGAAGCCGAGAACCGGGCCGAGGGCATCGCGGTCCCGCCGAAGCTGCTCGACGAGCTCGATTCCATGGCCCAGCGGCTTGGCGCCGACCCGCTGGCCGGCTGAGACAATGGAGCGACCATGAAACTGGTGACATTCGACGACGGGACCGGGCCGCGGGTAGGGGTGCTGGACTCCGGCGGAGCCGTGGTGGACGTGTCGGGGCGACCGGGCGTCGGTGACACCATGCTCGAGGTCGTGGAGGCGGGCGAGTCCGGGCTCGACGCCATCCGGGCCGCACTCTCGTCGAGTCCCGCCCGGCCCGAGCAGGCGGTCCGGCTGCTGGCACCGATCACTCCCCGCAACAACGTGATGGCGGTGGGCCGCAACTACCACGAGCACGCCAAGGAGTTCTCCGCCAGCGGCTTCGACGCCTCCGAGAAGAAGATGATCCCGGACCATCCGATCATCTTCACCAAGGCCCAATCCTCGATCGTGGGGCCGGGACACACCATCGACACGTCCATGGACCCCAGCGGCACCAGCGACTATGAGGGCGAACTAGGGGTGATCATCGGCACCGGTGGCCATCGCATCGCCGCCGCCGACGCGTTTGCCCACGTCTTCGGCTACACCGTCATCAACGACGTGACCGCCAGGGCTCTGCAGGCCCAGCACGTGCAGTTCTTCATAGGCAAGAGCGCGGCCACCTTCTGCCCGATGGGGCCGTGCATCGTCACCGCCGACGAGATCGACGACATCGCCGCCGCCCGCCTGCGGACCACGGTGAACGGCGAGCCCCGCCAGGACGCATGCATCTCGGACCTGATCTTCGACATCGCCACCCTCATCGAGGCCATATCGGCTGCCGTCCTGTTGCAGCCCGGAGACGTGATCGCGACCGGCACGCCGTCGGGGGTGGGCATAGGCTTCGACCCGCCGGTGTACCTCACCGGTGGCGATGTGGTCGAGGTGTCGATCGACGGAGTCGGCACCCTGCGAAACCCCGTGGTGTGAGGCAGGACCGGTGATCGTCGAGGTGGTCTCGGTGGGGACTGAACTGCTGCTCGGCCAGATCGTCAACTCCAACGCGGCCACCATCGCTCAACGCCTGGCCGCGGCCGGGCTCGACGCCCACCACCAGGTGACGGTGGGGGACAACCTGCAACGGCTCGTCGGCGCCATCGCCGACGCCGCGGCCCGCGCCGACGCGGTGGTGCTCACCGGCGGCATGGGCCCCACCCCCGACGACTTGACCCGCGACGCGCTGTGTGCGTTCGCGGGCGTCGGCATCGTGCGCGACGAGGCCCAGTCCCAGCGCATCCGCGAGCGGGTGTACCACGCTAGGGGCACGGTCACCGCGAGCGCTCTGCGCATGGCCGACTATCCCGAGGGCGCCGACCCGCTGCCGAACTCGGTTGGTGTGGCCCTGGGCGCGGCCCTCGAACACGACGGCGTTCACCTCTTCGCCCTGCCCGGGGTCCCGTCGGAGATGGTTGCCATGCTCGATGAGCAGGTCATGCCCCGGCTCGCCGCGCTCGCCGGCGAGCCCGCCGTGCTGCGCAGCCGGCTGCTGTCGACCGTGGGCCTGGGCGAGTCCCAGGTGGCCGAGATGCTCGGCGACCTGAACGACTCCGCCAACCCGTCGGTGGCCTACATGCTCTCCGACAACCGGACCAGGGTCCGGATCTCGGCCAAGGCCTCCACCGAGGCGGCCGCCGACGCCATGATCGACGAGATGGAGTCGGCCGTGGTCGCCCGGCTGGGCCGCCATGCGGTACCGGGCCCGGCTGCTACTGCTTGATCGAGGCGGCCAGGGCCAGGCCCCGAACCTCCGCGCTGAGGGGCAGCTCGACCACCTCGTTGAGGTCGGCGGACAGGTCGGCCGCCATGTAGACCTCCATCACCAGCCGGGCGTCGCGGGCGTCGACCATGACCTCGGTGTCGTTGGCCACGGCCTCCAGGAAGTGCGTCGTCTCGCGCTCCATCGGGCCGGCGTAGGTGGACTCGACATACTCGCCCGGCATCGTCGACAGCGGGAAGCGCACCCCGTCGGTCGAGGTGTTGTGGACGATCTCCTTGTGGGTGTCGTCGATCATCACGGTCCCCGAGGTGCCGACCAGCTCGATCCAGGTGGTGGCCGCGTTCGGGTACCCGCCCGCGGGCAGGGCCATGCCGGCGTTCACGGTGACCACCGCGCCGTCGTCCATGGTGACGATCATCACCTGCGAGTCGGGCAGCCCCACCGTGGACTGGCGCACCCCCCACGCCATCTGCGAGTACACCCGGACGGGCCGGCGGGGCTGCAGGCACCAGAAGGCGAAGTCGATGTCGTGGGTTGCCTCCATCGCGGCCGGTGACAGCTTGATGCGGTTGCCGATCTTGGCCCCGAGCCGGCGGCCTATGTGGCGGGTGATCAGCACGTGGCGCAGATCGCCGATGCTGCCGTCGCGCACGCTGCGGCGGGCGAAGGACTGCTTGGGGTTGAACCGCTGCGAATAGCCGATGGTGAACTTCAGCCCGTTGCTGCCGGCGAGGTCGATCAGCTCGTCGGCCTCCTCCAGCGCCAGCGCGATCGGCTTCTCCAGCAGCACGTGCAGGCCGGCCTCCAGCGCGGCCCGGGCCATCGGGTAGTGGGTCGTCTCGGGCGTGGCCGAGATCATCACCGCGTCCAGGCCGTCGATCTCCAGCAGCGCCTCCCAGTCCTCGGTGCTGGTCGACGGGTTCACCAGCTGCTCCATCTCGGTCCGCCGGGCCGGGTTGGTCTCGACGATGTGCAGGCGGTCGACCAGCGCATGCCGGGCGCAGGCCACCGCCCTGATGCCCCCGCACCATCCGGTGCCGATGACTCCGACGTTGAGTTGCTTCACCATCTGTTGGTTCCTTTCGGCTTCGAACGTAGGTCGTGCCCGCCCGCGGTCACGAACCGCGGCCGGGCTGGTTGCGGTCGCTCACCGGCGGGGCTGCAGGCCCAGCCTGAGCTCCTCGGGATCGGCGGGCAGGCTCACCGGCCTGCCCAGGCGGGCCGAGTAGTCCATCGCCATCGTGAGCAGGAGGTTGCGATGGCCCTCGGCGGCGGTGGCGTGGGGGGTGGCCACGCCTCCCGAGAGGCGGTTGAACCAGGTGGCCGTCTCCTCGCGCATCGGTCCCCACAGCAGACCGTCGGACAGGTCGCCGGGCGGGTAGCTGCCTATGAAGTCCACATGGCGGTCGGCCGGAGCCTCGAAGCCCCGGCTGCGGTAGCCGGCGGGCTGGGGGATCTCGGAGGCCACGATCACGTCGCGGTGGGTGTCCTCGATGTCGATCACTCCCTTGGTGCCCACGATGCCGATCTCGAGGCCGTAGACCGCGCCGGGCCACACCACGGGAAGCGCCCAGCTGATGTTCATCGAGAACAGGGTGCCGTCGTCCATGGTGAACAGGCCGAAGGTGGCGTCGAAGGTGTCCCAGGAGCCCAGCACCTTGTCCACCGAGCGGGCGTAGACCTCCACCGGCTCCTTGCCCTCCATCAGCCACATGCTCATGTCGAGACTGTGGGTGCCCGACACCACCATCGGGGTGAGGTTGGTGCGGTCGTCGGCCTTCGACAGGGTGGCCTCCACCACCATCCGGTTCATGAGCGCCCTGGTGATCACGCTGGTGACCTCGCCGAGCTGGCCGTCGCGGAGCCGCTGCTTCACCGTCAGGAACCGGCGCCGGAAGCGCTGGGTGTAGCCGATGACGGCGTCGATGCCGCGGCTCTCGATGGCCTCGAGCACCTGCGCCGACTCGACCGGGTCGGTGGCCAGGGGCTTCTCGATGAACATGGGGAACCCGCAGGCCACCGACTGCATGATGGGGTCGACGTGCTCGCGCTCGTCGGTGGCCACGATCACCGCGGTCACCTCGCCCCGGGCGAGCAGCTCGGCCACGTCGGTGGTCACGAAGTCGGCCTGGGTATCGACCGCGAGCTGCTTGGCGGTGGGTTCGTGGATGTCGCACAGCCCCAGCCACTCGACGCCCGAGTACTCCCGGGCCAGCACGGCCCGGATCCGCCCGATGGTGCCGCAGCCGATGACGGCCAGTCCGATCCCGTTAGCCATGTCCGCTCCTCGAGTTGTGCGTTGTGGTCCAGTGCCTAGCCGCTCGGCCGCTCAGGCGTATCCCAGCAGGCGGGCCGCATTGCCGCCCGCGATCAGGTCGACCTCGGCCTGGTCGAGCCCCGGCACCGAGCCGATCAGTTCGAGCGGGTCGTCGTCGCCCATGTCGTAGGGGTAGTCGGTCCCCAGCAGGACGTGGTCGGCGCCGTACTTGTCGACCAGGAACCTGACCTGGTCGGGCTCGAACACCATGGTGTCGAAGAAGAAGCGCTTCAGGTAGCTCGACGGCAGCTCGGGCACGCCCTCGCTCACGTCGGCCCGGGCCCGCCACGCGTGGTCGATGCGGCCCGCGTAGGCGGGCAGGTAGCCGCCGCCGTGCACCACCACGATCTTCAGGCCTGGCCGCCGCTCCATCACGCCGTTGAAGATGAGGTGGGCGGTGGCCAGCGTCGCCTCGAAGGCATGGCCGATGATGTTGACGAAGTTGTGACCCTGGAGCCGGTCCTTGTGGGTATGGCCGTCGGTGTGGACCACGACCACTGCACCCAGGCGCTCGACCTCGGCCCAGAAGTCCTCGAGGCGGGGATCGGCGATCTCGCTGCCCTCCACGTGGCTGCCGATCTCCAAGCCCCGCATGCCCAGCTCGTTGACGCAGTAGCGCAGTTCGTCCACGGTCGCCTCGGTGTCCTGAAGGGGCACGGTGCCGAGCGGCGCGAAGCGGCCCGGGTGCTTGGATGTGGCCTCAGCGAGTTCCTCGTTGACGAGGCGGCACACCTTGGCGCCGACGGCGGGCTCGGCCCAGTAGTAGTACTGGTACACGGCCACCGCCACGGCCTGGACGTCGACGCCCATGCGGTCCATGTCGGCCAGCCGGACCTCCAGGGAGTCCATCTTGGGTCGCAGGTGCTCGAGCTGGCGCCGGTTGACCTCGCGGGTGACGGCGCTGCCGTACTGCAGCCGCACCCGGCCGACCCGCTCCTCCTCGACCTTCATCATCTCGGTGGCCGGACCGCACTCGCGGTGGCAGTGGATGTCGATGACCGGCCCGTCGCTTCGTCGCGCTCTCATTGAGTTCTCCCGGCCGGCCTCGACGGCCGTTCTCGTCCTTCTGCGCGGCCCGGTTGGCCGCCCGGATGATGCATAATATATGATGCTTCTTTCGTGTCGCCAAACAGGCGGCCGACAAGATCCCGGAATCTGAGCACCCACCCCCCGACTAGACCCGAGACGACGAGCCTTTGACGACAACCCTGCCCGAGTGCCTGGCGCCCACGCGTGCGCCCCGCCGGCCCGACACCAAGCTCCCGGCCGGGAGCGTCGACGCCCATGTTCATGTGTTCGACAGCCGCTACCCGCTGTCGCCCCAGCGCGGCTACGACCCGCCCGACTCGAGGCTGGAGCACCTGGTGGCCATGCACGAGGCCATGGGAGTGGACCGGGTGGTGTTCACCCAGCCCTCCATCTACGGCGTCGACAACCGCGCCATTCTTGACGGCTCCGACATGCTCAACGAGGCGACACCGGACCGGGCCCGCAGCGTTGTGGCCGTCGGTCGCGATGTGAGCGACCGCGAGCTGGCCGAGATGCATGCCCGCGGCGCCCGCGGCGTCCGCCTCAACACCGACAACGTCGGCGGCATGCCCATCGACTGGGACGAACTGCCCGAACTCTGCCGGCGCATCGGCCCCATGGGCTGGCACGTGGAGTTCCTGTTCCCCGGCGACGACATGGTCGAGCTCGCGCCGGTGGTCGCCTCGCTGCCGGTGCCCGCCTGCATCGGCCACTTCGCCTACCAGCCGGCGGCGAGGGGAGTGGAGGCGGCCGGGTTCCAGGCCCTGCTGTCGCTGCTGCGCGACGGCAACACCTGGTTGAAGATCTCCGGCGCCGACCGGGTGAGCGCCGTCGGCGGGCCCCGCTACGACGATGTGGCACCGCTGGCGGAGGCCGCCATCGACGCAGCCGCCGACCGGATCATGTGGGGCACCGACTGGCCCCACCCCAACAAGTACGACGCCTGGAAGTTGCCCGACGAGGGCGACCTGGTCGACACGCTCGGATCGTGGCTGAGCCATCCCGACCTGCTGCGCCGCATCCTCGTCGACACTCCTGAGCGGTTCTACGGCTTCTAGCGCCGGGGGCTAGCCGGCCGCGCCCGCCGGGTTGGACACGGCGCGCCGCACCGGTATCCAGGCCACGGCGAGGACTCCGGTGATGGCCGCGGCCGACCAGAACGGCACGGTGGGTCCGGCGGCGTCGTAGAGCATCGACCCGGCCGGAGGCCCGGTTACCTGGCTGAACCGGATGATCGTCACCCAGACCAGCACGGTCAGCCCCCGGTAGTGCTGACCCCCCACCGTTGCCGCGTAGGCCTGGGCCTGGGGGACGAAGGCTCCGAACCCGAACCCGCACACCGCCAGCCCGGCCGCCACCGACACCGCCGAGGTGGCCAGGGCGGTGACGGCCGAGCCGACCGCCATCAGCGCGAACGCGGCCGTGACCACGTTGACCTTGCCGATCCACTCGATGAGCATGCCGATGCGTATGGCGGCCAGGACGATCCCCAGTTGGAACGCCGCGATGAACACGCCCCGGGCGGCCACCTCGACGCCGAACTCCTCGTCGAGCAGCAGGGGGACGACGGTGAGGCCGAGGCCGTGCAGCAGGTAGGTGGCCACGAAGGTGGCGGCCAGCACCCCGGCGTAGTCGGCGAGAGTGTGCTCGCGGCGCATGGTCGCTAGCGCGGCTCTCAGGTGGCGCAGCGGCCGGTCGATGGTCACCTCGGGCCGGTCGGCCGGCATCCGGCTGGCCCATGCGGCCAGGGGTATCCCGATCAGGAATATGAGGAATGGGCGGAAGGTGCCGTTGACGGCCAGGAACCCAGCGATCATGGGGCCGAGAAGCGACGTCATCTGAAGCCCGGTCATGTTGATCCCCATGGCCCGAGTCCGGGCTGCGCCATCGAAGGTGTCGCCGATCAGCACGATCCCGACGCCCAGGATCCCCGATGTGCCGATCCCCTGGATGAAGCGGACCGCGACCAGCGCCCAGAAGGAGCGGGCGAAGAACCCGGCCACCCCGAACACCGAGAACAACCCCAGCGCAGTCAGTATCACCCGCCGCCGGCCGATACGGTCGGCCATGTACCCGATGAGGGCCGAGAACAGGACTCCGGCGAAGGAGATGGAGCCCTGGACCAGTCCGATGGAGCCGAGCGACACTCCGAAGGCGTCGGCCAGGTCGGGAAGGATGGGTGCGGTGACCGAGAAGCCCAGGGTGCCCATGGCACCCACCGCGATGGCGATGGCCAGTCGCTCGGAGGGTCGGGTGGCCGTGCCCAACGGCCGGCTCAGGCGGGTGGCCAGGCTCACTCCAAGATTATATATGATATATGTTCATACCCATCGGGACGGTGCCGCCCCAGGTTCTCTGGGCGGCCCCCCCGCCCCGCCCAAGGAATATTGGAGGTTCATCCGAGGCCATGTCCTATGCAGAGATCGTCTTCGAGGTTCGTGACGACGCCGCTTGGATCGGCATCAACCGTCCCGAGGTCCGCAACGCCTTCCGCGAGCAGACCCTCGATGAGATAGCCGACGCGCTCAACTCCACCCGCACCGACCCCACCATCGTCGCGGCGGTGGTGTACGGGGTGGGCGGACACTTCTCCGCGGGCGGCGACTTCCACGCCATGATGAAGCTCAACAAGGCCAACTCGTACATGTGGAACGACCGCATGCAGAAGGTGGCCATGACGTGCCGCAACCTGCCCATCCCGGTGATCGCGATGGTCGAGGGCGCCTGCGTTGGCGGCGGCCACGAGTTGATGCTGTGGTGCGATCTCGTGATCGCAGCGGAGGACTCCATCTTCGGCCAGACCGGTGCCCGGGTCGGCGCCTGCCCGACCGTCGGGGCGACGCAGTACATCGGCAAGCTCATCGGCGAGCGCAGGGCCAAGGAGATGATCTTCCTCTGCAAGCGGTACTCGGGCGCGGAGGCGGCCCGGATCGGGCTGGCCAACGAGTCGGTGCCCGCGGGCGAGCTGCTGGGCCGTGTGGAGGAGGTGGTGGCCCAGATCAAGGGCTACAGCTCCCAGACCATCCGGTCCACCAAGGTCTCGCTCAACTACGACAGCGACGCGCTCTACCCGTCGTGGCAGCACGGGATGGAGCTGCTGGCCAACATCTGGGGCACCGAGGAGTCGCTCGAGGGCATGAACGCCTTCCTGGAGAAGCGCCCGGCCGACTTCCACCAGTTCCGGGAGCGCAACCGGGCCGCGCTCGACAAGTACATGGACGACTTCCACGAGGGCCGCAACCAGAGCCGGTCCTCCCGCCAGGCCCGGCAGGACTGACCGCAGTGCCCCGACCTCACCGTGAACACCAGCCGGTCGCCCTCCTGCTCCCAACAGGCCCGGCAGGACTGACCGCAGTGCCCCTGCGAGCAGACCGGCGACCGGGGGGCCGCGGCCCGGCAGGAACCGGTTGAGCCCGATGGCTGAGGGCGCGCTCGAGGGCGTGCGGGTGGTGGATCTCACCCGGGTACTGGCCGGCCCCCTGTGCGCTATGTGGCTCGGCGACATGGGCGCCGATGTCATCAAGGTCGAGCGCCCCGGCTCCGGTGACGACACCCGGGCCTGGGGCCCGCCGTGGGCGGGCACCGAGGCTGCGTACTACCTGGGAGTGAACCGCAACAAGCGCAGCCTCACGCTGGATCTGGGCCAGGCACGGGGCCTGGAGATCCTCAGGGACCTGATCCGGGGCGCGGACGTGGTGCTCGACAACTTCAAGATCGGCACCCTCGACCGCTGGGGCCTCACCGACGACTGGTACGAGGCCGAGGCCCCGGCCGCGGTGCGGGCCACCATCTCCGGCTACGGGTCCACCGGACCCAAGGCGGCCATGCCGGGCTACGACTTCATACTCCAGGCTGAGACCGGGCTGATGGCCATAACCGGCGAACCCGACGGCGAGTCGATGAAGCTGGGCGTGGCCATCGTGGACGTGTGCACGGGGATGCTGGCCGCCATGTCGGTGCTGGGCGCCCTGACGGCGCGCCAGCGCACCGGCAAGGGCCAGCGGATCGAGCTGTCGCTGCACGACACCGGGCTCCAGATGCTGGCCAACGTGGCCGCCAACCACCTGGTGAGCGGGGCCGACGCCGTCCGCTACGGCAACGGCCACCCCAACATCGTGCCCTACCGGACCTACCCGGCCGCCGACGGCGAGTTGGCGGTGACGGTGGGCAACGACACCCAGTTCGCCAGGTTCGCACGGGTCGTCGGGTGTGAACGGTGGGCCTCAGACCCTCGCTTCGCCCGCAACGCCGACCGGGTCGCCAACCGCGACGTGCTGGACGGCCTGATCAGCGACCGGCTGGCCACCCGCACCCGGGCCGAGTGGATCCCCGACCTCGAGGCCGACGGCATTCCGTGCGGACCGATCAACTCGGTGGCCGAGGCGCTGGCCTCCCCGCAGACGGTCGCCCGGAGCATGGTGGCCACCGTCGAGCACCCCACCGCGGGCGAGTTGGCCCTCACCGGGGTGCCCTTCAGGATGTTCGGCACGCCCGCGGCCGTCCGCCGCCCGCCGCCCACGCTGGGCCAGCACAGCCGCGAGGTGCTGACCGGTGAGCTGGGCCTCGACGATGCCGCACTCGCGGCGTTGGTGGCCGCCGGGGTCACCACCCTCGAGTGAACTGCACGAGCCCGACCCGCGACCGGCGACGTCCAAGCGCCGGCCCGTCCATCAAGGAGGTTGCATGACCACAGTCGAGGAGCAGGCGCCCGCGGAGTGGTGGCCCGAACTCGGGCCGGTGTGGGAGCCCTCGGCCGCGCCCAAGCCGCCGTGCCGGTGCATCGACGTTCACACTCACCTGGCCGTTCCCGCGGCCTCGGCGATGGCCAAGCCGCACTTCACGCCCGAGATGGATCCGCGCTCGTTCTTCTCGCCGCCCGAGAGCCTGCGCTACAACCGGGAGCTGCGCAGCCAGCCCGAGCAGGTCGCCAAGTTCGAGCAGCCCGAGGCCCGCATCGAGGACATGGACAAGCAGGGCATCGACATGCAGATCCTGTCGGTGCCGCCCGGCGAGTACTTCTACTGGCTCGACGCCGAGCACGCGGTGAAGGCGAGCCGCCTCCAGCATGAGCGCCTCGCCGAGGTCGTGGCCCAGCACCCGAGGAGGTTCGCGGCGGTGGCCAACCTGCCCATGGACCATCCCGCCCTGGCGGTCGAGGTGATGGCCGAGGCCCGCCGGGACTTCGGCATGGGCGGCTTCGAGATCAATGCCGACGTCAACGGCGGCGACCTCGACGATCGCCGCTACGACCCGGTGTGGGAGAAGGCCGTCGAGCTGGGCATGACGGTGATCATGCACCCCCAGGGGTTCACGCACGGGCAGCGGATGGACGACTACTACCTGGTCAACGTGGTGTGCATGCCCCTGGCGTCCACGCTGGCGGTGTCCCGCATGATCCTGGGCGGTGTGTGGCGGCGCCATCCCGACCTCCGGATGGTGGTCGTCCACGGCGGCGGCTACCTGCCCTACTACTTCGCCCGAACCGACCACGCCTACGGCGTGCGCCCCGAACTGCGCCGCCACATCGACCGCAAGCCCAGCGAGTACCTGCGCAAGCTGCATTTCGACACCACGGTGTTCGAGCCCCGTATGGTGGAGTACTTGGTGGAGACCTTCGGCGACACCCAGGTCCTGCTGGGCACCGACTACCCCTTCGACATGGGCCCCACCGACCCCATGGCCTTCCTGGCCGAGGCCCGGCTCACCGAGCAGTCCCGCACCCGGATCCTCGGAGCCAACGCGGCCCGCCTGTTCGGGATAGGGGACTGAGATGGCCCGCATACCGCTGCTCGACGAGCGCGAGAGCCTCAGCGAGGTCCAGCAGGCGGTCTTCGACTGGATCGTCGAGAGCCGGGGCAGGATGATCCGCCCCTTCGAGGTGCTGCTGCACGTTCCCGAGATGGCCCGGCCCGCGGCCGAGCTCGGCCATCAGATCCGCTACGAGGGCTCGTTGAGCGACCACGACCGGGAACTGGCCATCATCACGGTCGCCACGGCTCACCGCTGCGACTTCGAGTGGGACACCCATGTCGGCCTGGCCCGGGCCGCCGGCGTGTCGGAGGCGACCATCGCCGCGCTGAGTGACGGCGACGAGGTGGGCTCGCCCGACGGCGAGATCGTGGCCTACGCCAGGGAGCTCTGCGCGGCCTCGACGGTCTCCGACGAGGCCTACGGCCAGGCGCTCGATCGGCTGGGTGCGTCCCGGGTGGTCGAGTTGAGCACCCTGGTGGGCTACTACACCCTGCTCGCCTTCGTGATGAACGCGGCCCAAGCGGGCTAGCGGCTGATTCCCCTGCACCGCCCCGGTGCGATGATCCGCCTGGCTACCCGCCCGAGCGGCACCGTCCATCGTCGCCGCTTCTGGCCGAGCGCCTCGCGCTGGTCGACGCAGGCGGGATCCCTGCCTTGATCTGACCCCGGAGCCCGCTTCATCGGGCGTTCTAATGCTCTCGGCCTACAAGTTCCAACATTCTCAGCCCGTAAGTTCTAACATTCTCGGCCCGTAAGTTCTAACATTCTCAGCCTGCAAGTTCTAACATTCTCGGCCTGCAAGTTCTAACATCACGGCCTTGGGCTGCTACCGTGAGCGCTGTGAGCGATACTGGACCCGCTTCAGGCGACTTGGCGCCGGACGGCTACCTGCCCAGGGTCGCCGACGCCGAGATGCGGCAGGCGCTCGGCTCGGTGCCCATCGTGGTGGTGGAGGGGGTCAAGGGCTGCGGCAAGACCTGGACGGGGCTGCGCCACGCTCGTAGCCGGGTGATGCTTGCCGACACGCCGGCCGCGCGGCGCGGCGCCGAGCTTGTGCCGCGCCGGATCCTGGAGGGCGCGCGTCCCCGGCTCGTGGACGAATGGCAGACCGCGCCCTCGATCTGGGACGCGGCCCGCCATGTGGTGGACGAAGGCCGCGACGCGGGATGCTTCATCCTCACCGGGTCGGCCCAGCCCCATGATGAACTCACCCGCCACTCGGGAGCGGGGCGGGTCCGCCGGGTGCGCATGCGCCCCATGGCGCTGTCCGAGAGCGGCGAGTCGGACGGTGCTGTGTCGCTCGGCGCATTGTTGGACGGCGAGGCAGTCGAGGCCTCAGCTTCGCAGGCGACCGTCGCCGATATCGCGGAACTGGTCTGCCGCGGCGGCTGGCCCCGCAATCTGGGCCGCGCCTCTGCGGCGGCCCAGGAACTGTTGGTGGGGTACCTCGACGAGATGGCGCGCCTCGACGTGCCGGATGCGGCAGGGACCCCCCCCCACCCCGCGCGGGGGATCCGCCCGATCGCCTCGCCGGGCCGCAACACCCCCAGCGCCGCCTCCCTTTCGCATCGGCCCACTCGAGCGTCGCCGCCCCGGCAATTTCCCCCACAACCCACCCCCGGGCGGCGGCAGAGCCGCGGCTCGGATGGCGGGGCCAGCCGCCCCGGCAGACCAGTTCCGCGATATCGGCGACG
>JAPOQG010000175.1 GCA_026710865.1 Acidimicrobiaceae bacterium | reverse complement strand
GCCGACCTGGTTCCAGCCGCCAAGCAATACGCTCGCTCAAGGGGCGTATCGCTCTCGAGGCTGATCGAGCAGTCGCTGCGCCGAGTGACCGAGGAGGGCCGCCCATCGTTCGCCTCGCGTTGGCGGGGCCAGTTTCGAGCTGCTGAACGCGCCGGCTCCCGATACGACGAGCTCGCCCGCAAGTACCTGCATTGATCCTGCTGGACACCGATGTGCTTGTCGACGTCTAGCGGCGACCCGCCCTCTACGGCGGGGTGGCGTGCTGGGGAAGCAACGAAGTAGGGCAGCTGGGCGACGGAACCACCGAGAACCGGCTGGTCCCCACCCGTGCGGAGCGAGCCGTCATCTGGGCCGGCGACATCATCCTTGCACAGGCCGCTCGTAGGGAGCCGGGGTTCATCCCGAGCCTCGGCTCCGCTCCTCCCTTCCAATACCACCAACCCCGAGGAGGCCCCGGCACTTGAGCCGGGGCCTCCTCGCGTCTCCGGTCTGGCTCGGTCCTGGAGTCGGTGCAGTACAAGCCCATGAGCCGATGGGCGCGCTGCCTCATGCCGGCAGTGCTGGAGGACGCAGCAGTCAAGGCCGTCGTGGCTACCGGATCGGCGGTGCGCGACGTGGACCACAGCGACGACTGCGACCTCGTTGTGGTTTTCGGCACGGAGCGGCCCGTCCTGTCCCGGTCGCCGATCTCCGCGCGGGTCCGTTCTCCGCACGCCGCAGATGCGCGCTCGGCGCTCATCTGCGGTAGCGTGGGGCACCTCCAACAGGACAGTTGCCGGTGACTATCAGGGAAGGACCAAGGATGTCTGCTACCTACCTGCCAGCCGACGTGACGGGTCGTGCGTCGGGTCGCGTCCCGGACTCCCTGTCATGGATTAGGACTCCGACCGCGCTCGACGGCGTGTGCTCGGTGTTCGATTTCCTCGGCGCCGACGACATCCTGACGATGGTCGATGCCAAGAACCTTGAGCCCTACGAGGTCGTTGCAGCGCACGCATGGCAGCGTGTGGGCGACTCGATGCGCGTGGTCCTCGACGCTCGCTTGGCGGCTAGCCGCGCCTGATGGCCGACCTGCCGCAGAAGCGTCCCCAGGAGGATCAGCAGCAGGAAGAGGTTCAGCAGCAGGAGGTTCGACAAGTCGCGTACGCCGAGAACTACGCGGGGCCGCTGCCGCCACCAGACCTGCTGAACCAGTTCGATGGCGACACGAGGGCTGCCATCGTCAACGACTTCATGGCTCACTCGCAGCATCGTCGCGACATGGAGCAGCAGGCCTTGGCCCAGTCTGTCGAGCTGGCGCGACGCGGCCAAGACCGGGCCACGGTGATCGCTGTCGGCGGACTCGTGGTGGCATCCATCGTCGCAATCGCCGGCCAGCCACTGTGGGGGGTGGCGCTGGCCATTCTCGACATCGGAGGAGGGGTCGCAGCATCCCTGCTTCTCAGAAAGCGGTCCCGGAACGGAGCCTAGTGACGAGGTCGCTGTCGGCCGGGCCGCAGCGACTAGCCCGAAGCCTGGATCCAAGTAGCGTTCGACGCGCTCGGCATAGCCATAATCTCGCGCACGGGTTGGGCAGTGCTCGCCGCCGGCGCCTTGGTCGCCTCGCTCTTCGCGGTCGGGGCGAGCCCCGCGGCCGCGATTGACGACAAGTCCAAGGCCGATCACCCGCCCATTGCGTCGGCGTGCGTGGGTCCGGCTCTCGATGACCACGGGTTCACGGACTTGGGCACCCTTGATGCGGCCGTGTCGAAGATCAACTGTCTGGCCTATTACGGGATCTCTGCAGGCAGGACAGCTGACACGTTCGATCCGAACGCCGACGTGAAGCGCTCCGAGATGGCGTTGTTCCTGCATAAGGCTGCCAGCCTCGCCGGCATCGACCTGATGGAAGGCAACATGACGGCTGACTTCGGCGACATCGCCGAGCTGGGCGAGAACCGGCAGAACGCCATCAAGGCGCTGGCGAGGAACGGGATCATGGAGGGTCGAGGCGACATGGCCTTCGAGCCCCACGCCGACATCACCCGCGCCGAAATGGCGATGGCGCTGGTCAGCTTGGTCGACCACGCGTCCGATATGGTGTCCGTGGCCAAGTCCGGGGCCAACAAGGGCCTGTTCGTGCTCGGCACCGCTCCCGGCATGCTGCCCAACGACAACTTCTCCGATGTCGTGCGCACGCAGCCACGCCATGTCAACAACGCCATCAGCGCGGCCTACGAGTTGGGCATCACCTCGGGCAAGTCGCTTGATGTGTTCGACCCCGACGGCACGGTGCCTCGTCGCAACATGGCGACGTTCATCACCAACGCGCTGGGACACACCAACGTGCGTCCGGCCGGCCTGACCGCTCAGAGGTCGGGCACGACCATCACCGTGTCGGTGCGCAACGCCAGCTTCGAGCCGGTGCCCAACGCCCACATCGACGCCTTCAGCGCCGCGACCGCCGGCGTGGACGGGGCCTTCAAGGCCGACGGCACCTGCCGCAGCAGCCGGGTCAGCCTGGTTGACGGCGCGACCGCGTGCCAGGTCGACGGTGCCGATCCGATCACCCAGTCCGACGGCAACACGACCCTCGCGGCCGTCACCGACATGGGCGACGGCCGGACCGTGTGGCTCTGGACCGGCGACTTCGGTGACAAGTTCGGCAGCGACACCACCCACATCACAGTGGATGTCCCCAAGGGCGCCAGCGGCCCGGTCATGGCCACATCGGCCGCGGTCAGCAACGACCTCGCCAAGACCCCCGCCGGCCGCGACGCGTCGAGGGTCCGCTTCGGTACGACCGTGACGGTCACGATCCAGCTCAAGGGCGCCAACGACGTGAACGCCCCGGCACCTTCGGGCAACCCGGTGAAGTACACGGTGACCCGGGCGCTCCGCTCGGTCGCTAGCACTGTAGACGTCGACACCAACCGCGCCACCGCCTTCGACGGCGGGTCGCTGATCAGGTCGGATGCCGCTGAGACTGTGACGATAGGGCCCGACGGCTCCGCGACGTTCACAGTCACCGCCACCGACTCCGATGCCAACAATCGGGGCCAGAGGACCATAGTGAGGGCCGTGGTGGCTCCGGTGACCGAAGGCAACGTCGGTAATGCGCCTGCTATCAGCGATGGTGACGAAAGCACCACTACCGATGGCACCTTGTACTTCGTATTCTCCGACGAGCTTCCGAAGGTGACATCGGTGTCGATCACGACTGGCGGCTCCCAGAACGCGCCCTCCACGGGCAGCGTGGGAACCGCGGTCACCGTGTCGGTCAGGGACCAGTTCGGCAATCCCGTCCCAGGTGCAATGGTCGCGCTGTTCAGCAACGACGAGGCCACCGACGACGGAGGCTCCTCCATCCCCCGCAATGCGGACGGCGATGGCCCGCGGGAGTACGCGACGCTGCGCAGCGGCAACGTGAGGATCGGCTACACCTACACCGGTGGCGCACGGCAGGAGAGCCTGGTAGCCGTCTGGGACGGATTCGTGGCCGCAACCACCGATTCGGCCGGCGACACTGTTGGTGCAGTCGGCACCGAAGGCTACGGCAATCCAATTGGCCCTGACGGAGTGGTGGCTTGCGAGGGCGCCGACGCTGCTGAAGCCGCCGACGCTGCTGGAGCCGATGTGTGCAGTACGTCGACGAAGGTCAACTGGGTGAGGCCCGCCCCGTCCGGTAGTTCGACCGCTCCGAGGACCGTCCTCAGCATCGATACTGAGAACGGTCAGGTTGTCGTCAGCAACCACGCCACGGACATCACTCCGAACGTGATCAACTACGACTCGCTCGACTACTTCCTCATCGGCACTACCGCTGCTGACGCAGTTCCGAAGAGCTTCGAGGACTTCGAGAAGGAAGTAGCTGAGCGGCTGGCCGCCATGGCCAAGCTTGAGGCTGCAGGCGCGGCTGCGGATGCTCGAGGGACGCTGACGGTGGCATGGAAGGGATATGTCGCTGACGATGCGTCGGCCATCACCCAGTTCACGCTGGTGTCCGCGGGTCCGTAGGAATCAGCTAGGTAGGTAAGGAGCCGGGTCTAACCCGAGCCCCGGCTCCGCTCCTCCTCTCTAATACCACCAACCCCGAGGAGGCCCCGGCACTTGAGCCGGGGCCTCCTCGCGTCTGCAGGGCGATACCCGGTTGCCGGGCGAGCCCTTGTCCGGGCAACCAAGCATCGGTGTCTTTCACTGATAATGGCATCTGTTTGGTGATTTAGATTCTCTTCAGTTACAGTTGTCGCTGCCGTCGCTAGTCACGGTCATGGCTCGCCTCAAGCGTCCCCATCGCACGGAGGCAACCCGGAACCATGGACACCAGCACCCTGGACTTCAATACCGTCACGCTCATGGTCACGATCGCAGGATCCTGGCTGACCCTCGTCGGACTGATCATCTACCAATCCAACCGCCTCGACAACAAGATAGACACCAAGTTCGACGCCCT
>JAPOQG010000117.1 GCA_026710865.1 Acidimicrobiaceae bacterium | reverse complement strand
GCGGGCCTTGGCCTGATGGGTCACTAGCTGCGCCGACAGCTGCTCGCGGATCGGCAGATAGCGGGCGATCGGATCCCACGGGCTGTCCAGGAGCTTGAGCTCGCCGTCGATGTCCTCGACGTGGCGCTGCTCGAAGGTGGTGCACACGTCCACAACGTGGGGCGCGAAGTCGTACTGCCCGGCGGCTCCGCCGATGGCCCGGGAGTACTTGACCCACCACTCGTGATCGTTCACATCGCCGGGCTGCGGGTCGACCGGCCCGGTCACGTCGCCGCTGAACTCGACGAAGGTGTAGCCCTGGTGGGTGGCCCGGGCCGCCACATGGTCGCCGAGGCGGAAGAAGTCGATCTTGCACAGGAACTTGGGCTGGCCGTTGGTCTCGTGGCTGATCGAGACGGCCGCCTCCTGGTCTATGCCCATGCCGAGGTTGTAGAGGCCCTCGGTGCCCTGCCAGGACGCGGGCACCTTCACGCTGATGCCGAACTCGGGCTCGCCCAGGATCGGCACGCAGTAGACGCCCACGGTCACCACCGGCTCGCCCGGAAGCAGTCCGGGCGGCACGAGTTGCTGCACTCCGGCAGGGTCGGTTCGATAGGTCACCACCAGCTTGGGCCATCCGGCCACCTCGCCGGGACGGGTCATGGGAGTCTCGGTCACGCTGTCTCCTGTCCTCGCCGAACCAGTTCAGCGTATTGGAGCGCAGGCTCTCCGGCAGACTGTACGGCAAGCAACCTGTGGCACCGCCACGCAGCTGGCACTTGCCGCTGGGACCTCTGAGGAGCAGCTATGGCCATCGACTTCACCCTCTCCCCGGAACTGGAGGACACCAGGATCCGGGTCCGGTCGTTCATCGACGACGTGGTCAAGCCGGCCACCGACCGCATCGAGGGCCGAGACGGCGGCGAGCCGCTCACCGGGGGCGACCGGGTCAGCGTGCTGGTCGACCTTCGCAGGCAGGCCCGCGACGCCGGCCTGTGGCTGCCGCACATGCCTGCCGAGTGGGGCGGGATGGGCCTCGGGCACGTGGCGCTGGCGATGGTGCAGGCCGAGGCGGCCAAGTCGTACTACGGACCCTGGGTGCTCAACTGCCAGGCCCCCGACGAGGGCAACATGCACACTCTGCTGCACTGGGCCACGCCCGAGCAGGCCGAGAAGTACCTGCGCCCGCTGTGCGAGGGGAAGGTGTGGTCGTGCTTCGCCATGACCGAGCCGGAGGTGGCCGGATCTGACCCCACCCTGATCCAGACCCGTGCCTACCCCGACGGCGACGAGTGGGTGATCAACGGCCACAAGTGGTTCATCTCCAACGCCCACCGGGCTGACTTCGCCATCCTGGTGTGCCGCACCGAGGACGATCCCGACATCCCGCAGGCGGCCAACAGCGCCTTCATCATCGACCTTCCGCAGCAGGGTTGGACCGAGGTGCGCCAGATCGAGACCATGCACGGCAGCACCGGCCACAGTGAGATCCTCATCGAGGACCTCCGGGTCCACAACGACCAGATGCTCGGGGGCAGGGGCCAGGGCCACCTGCTGGGCCAGTACCGGCTGGGCCCGGCCCGGCTGGCCCACTGCATGCGGTGGATCGCCCAGGCCGAGACCGCGCTGGACATGATGGTGGACCGCTCACTGAACCGCTTCTCGCACGGCTCGCTGCTGGCTGAGAAGCAGGGGATCCAGTGGATGATCGCCGACTCGGCCATGGAGCTGTACCAGGCCAAGCTGATGGTTCTGCACGCGGCCCACAAGATCGACCGTGGCGACGACTTCAAGTCCGAGGTGTCGATGGCCAAGCACTTTGTGGCCAACATGGTGAACCGGGTGATCGACCGCTCGATCCAGGTGCATGGAGCGCTCGGCTACTCCACCGACACCCCGCTGGCCCACATGTACCAGCACGCCCGGTGGGCCCGCTTCGCCGACGGCGCCGACGAGGTGCACCAGATGCGCATCGCCCAACGCACCATCGCCGCCTACACCGACGAGGGCACCACCCGCCGGGCCACCGGCAACCTGCCCATCTAGGCTGCGGTCGTGACCGAGGAACCGGCCGCCGGCGACGAAGCAGGGCTCTCCGGCTCTGCGGCCGGCGATGCCGAGGTGCGGGACAGGCTCCCCGACGATCTCGACGCGTCGGGGTACGTGGGCCCGTACCTGTTCCCGAACAACAGCAGGCGCCGTATTGCGGGCGTGCTCTACCTGCTGATCGGGGCGGCCGCCATCGCGGTGCCGCTGGTCGTCGACGAGGACGCGGTGCTCGTCAACGGCGGCTTCACGGCCGGCGGGATCGGCCTCATCCTCTTCGGGCTGTACTGCCTGCAGGCCGGGTGGAACCTGGCCGTCGACGAGAACGACGCGCTGGTCGCGGCCACCCGGGAGGTCGGCTTCCCGGTCGGCCACGCTTCGGCCCAGCTCGCCTGGCGGGGCCTGCGCAGCCGGCCCACGTGGCGCATCCTGCTGTACTCCAACGAACCGTCGCCATCGAGCCGGGGACTGGTGCTGGTCGACGGCGTGGACGGCGCGGTGGTGGGGTGCTTCGTGGAGGACAATCCCGAGGACTGGACCGGCCTCGACCCCTGAGGCCGAGCCGATCGGCGCCGAACCGCGGCCCATACGGCGCGAGGCCGTGGCCCGAGCGGCCCGTGAGCGCAGCGAACAAGAGCGGGAATGACACCGCTGCCACCCGACAGGCTCTCACACCCGTCCACGGGCGCTCTGAGGCCGAGCTGATAGCGTGCGAATGCAGCCGCGACGGGAGCGCTGAATGTTCGACGGAAACTGGCGTCAGGCAGTCGACCGCGGGCTCACACCGATAGGCGTGTCGCTGCGCCGCACCGGCGTGACCGCCGACATGGTGACCATCACCGGCATCGTCATGGCCACCGGCGCAGCCGTGACCATCGCCACCGGCCACCTGCGGCTGGGGTTCCTGATGCTGGTCCTGACCGGCATCCCCGATGCCCTCGACGGTGCGGTGGCCAAGGCCTCGGGCACGTCCTCGCAGCGCGGCGCGTTCTTCGACTCGGTGTCGGACCGTCTCACCGACGCGCTGCTCTTCGGCGGCCTCACGTGGTACCTGTCGGACACCGAGCCGGGCCGCATCCTGATGCTGCCGGTGGCGGTGATGAGCCTGGCGATGCTGGTCTCCTACCAGCGGGCCAAGGCGGAGCTGCTCGGCTACGACGCCAAGGGCGGCATCATGGAGCGGGCCGAGCGGTTCATCGTGCTCGGCTTCGGCCTGCTGTTCAACGAGCTGCTCATCTGGACCCTGTGGCTGATGCTCGTGCTGACCGCGGTAACCGCGGTCCAGCGGTTCATCAAGGTCTGGAGGCAGGCGTCGGAGGATCGGCCGGTCCGCCCCCGCTCACGCCGCCGGTTCCGCCGGTCCCGGGGGCCCAGGGCCGGCCGGCGCGGCGTCGACACCGCCCGGCGGGACCGGATGCGCAGCCGCCCGCCGACCGACGCTGCCTGAGCGACAATGCCGTCGGCGTCGGCCTACCGGGCCGGCGAGCTCTTCGCCCGCCGCGCTCCGTCAGCGGTAGCCAGGGGCGGGGCGCTGGCCGTCGCGCTGGCAGCCGCGGCGGCCAGCGGCGACAAGCGGCTATTGGTCCGGCGCAACCTGGAGAGGGCCCTGGACCGGCCGATGGGACGGGTCGAGGCCGCCCGCCGGGTGACCGCCGTCTTCGACTGGTACGCCCGGTACTACCTCGAGAGCTTCAAGCTGCCGAGCATCGACGCGGCCGACATCGACGCCGGCTTCGGCTACGAGGGCGTCGGCGCCATCGAGCGGGCCGTGCGCTCGGGGACCGGACCGATCCTGGTCATGCCCCACCTGGGCACCTGGGAGTGGGCGGCATGGTGGCTGGCTCTGATCCCGAAGGTGAAGGTGACGGCGGTGGTCGAGCCGCTGGAGCCTCCCGAGGTCTTCGAGTGGTTCACCTCCTTCCGCCGGCGGTTGGGCATGGACATCATCCCTCTGGGACCGGACGCGGGCGGGCGCCTGGCCGCCGCGATACGGCGCGGCGATGTGGTGTGCCTGCTGGCGGACCGGGACGTCGCCGGCAACGGCGTCGAGGTGGACTTCTTCGGGGAGCGGACCAGGCTGCCGGCCGGTCCGGCCCTGCTGGCGCTGCGCACCGGCGCCCCCCTCATTCCCGCCGCGGTGTACTGGAGAGGATCCGGTCGCCACGCCGTCGCGGCACCCCCGCTCGATACCCGGCGGCTCGGCGGCATCCGTGCCGACGTGTCCCGCGTCGTCCAGTCCTACGCGTCTGCCCTCGAGCAGCTGATCCGGGCCGCGCCCGAGCAGTGGCACCTGATGTCACCCAACTGGCCCAGCGACTACGAGGCGCTCGGCCGACCCGTCCCGGAGTCGCTGCGAGGCCTGTAGCGGCTGCAACGGCGGTCCCTCCGCTCGGCCTCTAGCCTCTCAAGGGTGCGGATAGGCATCATCTGCCCGTACAGCCTCACCCTGCCGGGCGGTGTGCAGATGCAGGTGCTGGGGCTGGCTCGGGCGCTCAGTCGCAGCGGGCCCCCCCCCCGGGTGCTCGGCCCGTGCGACGGCCCGCCGCCCGATCCCAACGTGACGCCCCTGGGAAACAGCCTCCCCGCGATCGCCAATGGCTCCATAGCCCCTGTCGCCCCCGACCCGTCGTGCCAACTGCGGGCCATCCGAGCCATGCGGGACGAGTCCTTCGACGTCATCCACCTCCACGAGCCCCTGGCGCCCGGACCGACTATGACCGCGCTCCTCGTCAGGCCCGCCCCTCTCATCGGGACGTTCCACGCGGCCGGTGGCTACATCTCGTACCAGGTCTTCCCGCGGGCCGCCCGCTTCCTCGCCAACCGTCTCGAGTTGAGGGTGGCGGTCTCGCCCGACGCCGGCGATACGGCTCGTCGGACTCTCGGCGGGGACTACGACCTGCTCTACAACGGCGTGGAACTGGCTCCCTACCGGATCGCAGAGCCCGCGCCCACCGATGGTCCGACGATCCTCTTCGTCGGCCGTCACGAGCCCCGCAAGGGTCTCGGCGTGCTGCTCGACGCGCTCGGACTGCTCCCCGCGACGGTCAGGCTCTGGATTGCCGGCACCGGTCCCGAGACGGCTGCGCTGCGGGACCGGTGGGCAGGCGATGCTCGCATCGAGTGGCTCGGCACCATCACCGGCAGCGAGAAGATCGCCCGGCTGAAGGGGGCTGACGTGCTCTGTGCTCCGTCCCTGGGGGGAGAGTCCTTCGGCATTGTGCTGCTGGAGGCCATGGCCGCCGGCACCGCGGTTGTGGCCAGCGACCTCCCCGGCTACCGCAATGTCGCCCGCCCCGACCTGGACGCGCTGCTGGTGCCGCCGGGCGATTCGCAGGCGCTGGCCGGCGCCATCGACCGGGTGCTGTCGAGCCCCTCCGAGTCGTCGCGGCTGGTGGAGGCCGGGCGCCTGAGAGCGGAGGCCTTCTCCATGTCCGGCCTCGCCGACCACTATCTCCGGCGCTACGAGCGGATCGCGGTGTCGACGAATGCCAAGCGGGCATAGACGGAGCGCGCGAGGCGGCTGCTGTCAGCGGTACGATGGCTCGGGTTTGACGGCAGTAACCACGTGACCGCCGGCCGGGTCCGAGGTGCCGCCGACGGAGCCGTTGCTGCTGCCGGACTCGACGGTGGCAGCCCCGAACGTCCGCTACACCGCAGAACGCCTTGAGGAATCACCCCGCAGCCGTCATCGCTCCCCCAGCCGCCATCATCGGGCTCGCCGTATGGGCGATCCTCTGGGCCGTGGGCGTCTCGCCTCTGGCGGCGGTTGCCCCTGCCGCGGTCGTGGGCGTGGCCGTTGCCGCGTTGCTGTGGCTCAACGCGCCCCAGTCGGCGCTGGCCGCCCTCGGAGCCCGGCCGCTTGCCCGAGGCGAATACCCGCGGCTCGAGAACCTCGTGGAGGGCCTCTGCACCACTCATGGATTCAACCGCCCCTCGCTGCATGTGGTGGAGACGCCGGCCATCAACGCGGCGTCAGCGGGCCGGCGCGACCTCGGCGCCCATCTGATCCTGACCCGCGGGGCACTGGCGGAGCTCGACCGCCTGGAGCTGGAGGCGGTGGTGGCCCGCCAACTATGCGAGATCAGGCGAGGAGTGGCCGTCGAGACGGCTCGGGCCGGCGTCGCCCGGATCCCCGCGATCGGAAGTCTCGCCGTCCGACTGTCCCGAAGCGCCTCCCGCCGTCAGCGGGCAAGCGACGTCGACATCGAGGCGGTGGGCCTCACCAACTACCCGCCGGCTCTGGCCTCCGCCCTGTCCAAGTCCACGGCTGTGACCAGCATCAAGGCATCCGGAGCGGCAGGGCATCTCTGGCTGGTGGCGCCCGAAGGGTCCGAACTCGCGGCTGGGACGCAGCCGTCGATGGCTCAGCGGATCGACGTCCTGGGCGAGATCTGATGGTCCTGCGGCCGTGTCCCGAGGCCGCGGGCAGCGCCACTGATACGAACGTGCGGTCCCTGAGTCTCCCGTCGGCCGGGCTGGCCCTGCTGGCCGTGGTCGTGGCGCTCGCCGTCGCGTGCGGGGGCTCACAGAGCGGGGGCGAGGATCCTGTTGGGGCCGAGGTCGCCGGGGCCTCGGTGGATGCTTCGCCCGAACCGGAGCCCGATCCCGCCGATCCCGCCGAGGCAGGCGAAGCGCCCGTCGAGGACAGTCCGGACGACCGGTCCGATCCGGCGTCCGGTGACATCGCTGCGGCTGAGGTCGACCCCGTCCCGGACGCGGACGGCGGCACGGAGGCTCCGGGCGATGTCCTCGCGGGGGAGGGCGGCACAGCCGAAGCCGAGGGCGCTGAAGCTGAGGGCGCGGTTGCTGAGGGCGCTGAATCCGAGGGTGCGGTCGGCGAGGGCGCTGAATCCGAGGGCGCGGTCGGCGAGGGCGCTGAAGCTGAGGGCTCTGTAGCCGAGGGCGCTGAAGCGGAGGGCGCGGTCGCGGAGGGCGCTGAAACGTCGGAGATCGGTCAGATCATGGACATGGCAGTGCCTGAGTCAGTCCGCTACGATCTGCGGGCTCCCCTCACCGGCGAGCCGACCACCGACCTGACCCTGGCCCAGCGCAGAGCCCTCGCCGTGAAGGTGGGCAACGGCAGCCGGCGCTCCCGTCCCCAGGCGGGACTCGCGGCGGCCGACATCGTCTACGAGATGCTGATCGAGGGGGGCCGGAGCAGGCTCGTGGCCGTGTTCCATTCGGAGATGCCCGGTCGCGTCGGTCCTGTCCGCTCGGCGCGGACCAGCGACTTCGACCTTCTTGCCGACCTGTCGAGGCCCTACCTGGCCTCCTCCGGAGCCAATGCAACGGTCCTGGCGGAGATGCGCCGGGCCGAGAGGGCGGGGACCATCGTCGACGTCGGAGGCATGAGGACCTTCGTGCCCTACTCCCGCGATCCTGCTCGCCGGTCCCCGTACAACCTCTACTTCGACAGCGACAGCCTCACCGATTCCGACGGCGCTGCGCTCCGGGGCGGGCCGCTGGAGACGCCGGTGGTGCCGCTGCTCGACTACGGCTCGTCCACCCCCGCCGGCATCGCCGGCGCGAATGGTGTCACCGTCACCTACCACCGGCCCACGGGCAACGTGGTGTCGCACATCTGGGACGCTGCCGTCGGCGGATGGGTTCGGATCCAGAGCGGCGATCTGATGATGACCGAGACCGGCTCCGGCCTGAGGGAGGTAGCCCCCGTCAACGTGGCGGTCGTGTGGACGACCCACGGGTACGCGCCCTCCGATGCCGAATCCCCCCTGACCGTGTCGTACGGCACCGGCGACGCGCTGGTGTTGACCGCGGGCGCGGTCCACGAGGCCGTCTGGGAGCGCAGCGAGGACCGCGCCGGCTTCCGGTTCGCCGATACAGCCGGAAACCCGCTGAGCCTCTCGCCCGGTTCCACCTGGCTGCTGATCGCCAACAGCAGCCGGCGTTTCCCGGTGACCGGGGCCGAGGTTCTGGCCGCCGCCGACGGGACCCGGCTGCTGGCTGAGGCCAGGGAGGCCGCAGCGGCGGCAAGCGTCCCGTAGGAGCCGGCAATCGGGACGCGGCGATCCGCTCGGCCTCTAGGATGGCAACCATGTCCGCCAACCCCGAAACCAGCGCGTCTGGCGCCGCTGCGAGCCAGAACCGGCCGGCCACCGGCACCACCCTTGTGAAGCGGGGCTTGGCCGAGATGCTCAAGGGCGGTGTGATCATGGACGTGGTCACACCTGAGCAGGCTCGGATCGCCGAGGATGCCGGAGCGGTCTCGGTGATGGCGCTGGAGAGGGTTCCCGCCGACATCCGCGCCGACGGCGGCGTGTCGAGGATGTCCGATCCCGAGATGATCCATCAGGTCCAGGCCGCGGTGAGCATCCCGGTGATGGCCAAGTCCAGGATCGGCCACTTCGCGGAGGCCCAGATCCTTCAGGCCCTGGGCGTCGACTACGTGGACGAGTCGGAGGTTCTCACGCCCGCGGACGAGGTCCATCACATCGACAAGTGGGCCTTCACCGTGCCGTTCGTCTGCGGGGCCACCAACCTGGGGGAGGCGCTTCGGCGGATCTCCGAGGGCGCCTGCATGATCCGGTCCAAGGGGGAGGCCGGCACCGGCAACATCGTCGAGGCGGTCCGCCACCTCCGCTCGATCGTGGGCGACATCCGCAGGATCGCGGCCGCGGGCGACGAGGCCGAGCTGTTCGAATGGGCCAAGCAGCTGCGGGCGCCGTTGCCGCTGGTGCAGGAGATCGCCGGCACCGGGGTGCTCCCGGTTCCCCTGTTCTGTGCGGGCGGCATCGCGACGCCGGCGGACGCCTCACTGGTCATGCAGCTGGGGGCCGAGGCGGCGTTCGTGGGGTCCGGCATCTTCAAGAGCTCCGACCCGCCCAAGATGGCGTCGGCCATAGTGGAGGCCGTCACCCACTTCCGCGACCCCGACATTCTCGCCAAGATCAGCGCAGGTCTGGGTCGGGCCATGGCCGGCCTCGAGACGGCGGCACTCGCCACCAAGATGGCAGAACGGGGTTGGTGAAGCCCCGCATCGGCGTGCTCGCCCTGCAAGGGGGGTTCGCCGCGCACGGCGCCATCCTCGACCGGCTCGGGGCCCGCACCGTTGAGGTCCGCACGCCCCGGCAGCTCGCAGAGGTGGACGCTCTGGTCATGCCCGGCGGGGAGTCCACCGCCATGTCGATGCTGCTCGAACGCTCCGGGCTGCTGGCGCCGCTCTCGGAGCGCCTCAATGACGGGATGGGGGTTCTGGGAACGTGCGCCGGGATGATCCTGCTGGCCCGAGAGGTGGTGGACGGGCGGGCCGACCAGCACGCCCTGGGATTGGTGGACATAACCGTGCGGCGCAACGCCTACGGCACCCAGATCGAGAGCTTCGAGGCCGACATCGACGTGGACGGCCTGGAGTCGTCGTTCCACGCGGTGTTCATCCGGGCCCCCGTCGTGGAACGGGCCGGACCGGGCGTGGAGGTGCTCGCCCGCCACGAGAGCCGGGCGGTCCTGTGCCGGTCGGGCCGGGCGACGGTGGCGGCCTTCCACCCCGAGCTGTCGGGCGACGAGCGCCTGCATGCCCGTTTCCTGGCTGACTTGTAGCATTCCCGTCCGTGAGCGGGCACAGCAAGTGGGCGACCATCAAGCACCGCAAGGGCGCGGCCGACGCCAAGCGGGGCAAGCTCTTCGCCAAGCTGATCAAACAGGTCGAGGTGGCCGCCCGCCAGGGTGGCGGCGATCTCGACGCCAACCCGACGCTGCGGACCATGTACCAGAAGGCCCGGGACAACTCGGTACCGCTCGACACCATCGAGCGGGCCGTGAAGCGGGGCACCGGCGAGCTCGAGGGCGTCAGCTACGAGACGGTCACCTACGAGGGGTACGCCCCCGGAGGGGTGGCGCTCTACATCGAGTGCCTCACCGACAACCGCAACCGCACCGGCAGCGAGGTCCGCAGCACGCTCACCCGCAACGGCGGCTCGCTGGCAGAGCCCGGCTCCGTCGCCTGGCAGTTCGAGCGCAAGGGCCTCGTGCTCGTGCCGTCGGCCGCGGCCGATGAGGACGACCTGATGATGGTCGTTCTCGACGCCGGCGCCGAGGACCTCGATGTCGAGGGCGACATGTGGCGGGTCACCACCGACCCCGGCGACCTCAACGCGGTCCGCGACGCTCTGGCCGAGGCCGAGATCACCGTCGCCGGCACAGACCTGACGATGCTGCCGAGCAGCACGGTGGCGGTAACGGAGCCCGGCGCAGCCCGGGCGGTGCTGAAGCTGATGGACCTCATCGACGACCTCGACGACGTGCAGGACGTGCACAGCAACTTCGACATCGGCGACGACCTGATAGAGGAGCTGGCCGGCTGAGCCGGCCGGCCCGGCCGCGTCACGTCGCGAGTGCGGTTCTAGGGACGAGAAGAACGCCTTGAGGAATCTCACGCGCCATCCGCGACCGGGTACCGGACGGTCAATAGAGTCGCGCGTGTGTTCGTATTGGGCATAGACCCGGGCCTGTCGCGCTGCGGGTACGGCGCGGTGCGCCATGGGCGCCGTCCTGCTGCTGAGGCCGCCGGCGTTCTCAGCACGCCCGCCGGCATGGACCGGGCGTCGCGTCTGGCCGAGCTGCAGAGCGACATCCGGGCTCTGATTGCGGAGCTGAAGCCCGACGTGGTGGCGGTGGAGCGGGTGCTGTTCCAGCGGAATGTGGCCACAGCCATGTCGGTGGGGCAGGCCGTCGGCGTGGTCCTGGCCGAGTCGGCCGCGGCGGGATGCGAGGTGGCGGAGTACTCGCCCAACGAGGTGAAGGAGGCTGTGGCCGGCTGGGGCGGCGCCGACAAGCTGGAGCTGGCCGAGATGGTGCGGGTCCTTCTCGGGCTCCCGGACCTGCTGCGTCCCGCCGATGCTGCCGACGCGGTGGCCGTCGCGCTGTGCCACCTGGCTCGGATCGGCCCGGCCGGGGCCGGACGGGGCCCGCGGGCCCCGGCGGGGAGCGTGCTCCGATGATCGGGTCGCTGAGGGGCACGCTGCTCGCCCGATCGCCCGACGCCGAGATGATCGTCGAGGTGTCCGGAGTCGGCTACCGCGTGCAGGCCACGCCCCGGACCGCGGCGGCGGCCGGCGAGGTCGGTTCGCAGGTGTTCGTCCATGTGTGCCACATCGTGCGCGAGGACGCTCAGACGCTGTATGGCTTCTCGTCGCTTGACGAGCGGCGCACCTTCGAGGCCCTGATCGGCGCCCACGGGGTGGGTCCCTCCCTCGGGCTGGCGATCCTGGCCGTTCACCACCCGGACGCGCTGCGCAGCGCGGTGGCCGGCGACGATGTGGACCTCCTGTGCCTGGTGCCCGGCGTGGGGCCCAAGACCGCGGTGAGGATGCTGGTCGAGCTCAAGTCTCGCCTCGATCTGCCCGAGGTGGAGGCGCCTCCCGGAACCGACGGCGCTCCAGCTGCCACGACCGCGCAGGACGATGCCCGCGCCGATGTGCGCTCAGCTCTCGACGAGCTGGGCTACGGCGCGGACGAGATAAAGCACGTGCTGTCCGAGATGCCCGCCGGCGACGACGCCGGATCGCTGCTGCGCGAGGCGCTGCGGCGCCTGGCCGGTGCGGCCTGACTCCGAGAGAGCGTAGGGTCGCCGATCATGTCCCGCTCCGAGACGCTGGCCCGGACCGCCGACGCGGCTGAACCGGCTGGAGACGGATCGTCGCAGTCCGGTGCCGCGGAGCTGCTGTCGCCGGACCCGCTGCCGGCTGACCGTCGGGGCGAGGCGGCTCTCAGGCCCCGCACCCTCGACGAGTTCGTCGGCCAGGGCGAGCTCAAGGGCCATCTCGACGTGCTGCTGGGCGCGGCCCGCAAGCGCCGCGAGCCCGTCGACCACCTGCTGTTCGCCGGGCCTCCCGGCCTGGGCAAGACCACGCTGGCCCACATAGTCGCCAACGAGCTCGGCGCCCACCTCCAGTCCACCTCGGGCCCCGCTCTCGAACGGGCAGGGGACCTGGCGGCCATGCTGACCAAGCTCGAGCCCGGCGATGTGCTGTTCATCGACGAGATCCACCGCCTGCCCCGGCCGGTCGAGGAGGTCCTGTACCCGGCCATGGAGGACTTCCGTATCGACATCGTGCTGGGCAAGGGGCCCGCGGCCCGGTCCATCCCCCTGGACCTGGAGCCGTTCACCCTGGTAGGGGCCACAACCCGGACCGGCCTGATCACCGGCCCGCTGCGCGATCGCTTCGGGCTGGTGGCCCGACTCGACTTCTACACCGTCGATGACCTGGTCTCGATCACCGAGCGCACCGCGGGGATCCTCGACGTGAGCGTCGACTCGCCCGGCGCGGCGGAGATCGCTCGGCGAGCCCGGGGGACTCCCCGCATCGCCAACCGCCTTCTCCGGCAGGTACGCGACTTTGCCGAGGTGCATCGCGACGGCTGGGTCGATGCCAAGGTCGCGGCCGACGGTCTGGCCTTCTTCGGTGTTGACGAGATCGGTCTCGACCGGGCCTCGCGGGCCGTGATCGAAGCGCTGTGCCGCAGCTTCGGAGGCGGTCCCGTCGGGCTGTCCACGCTGGCCATCGCGGTCAGCGAGCCGACCGAGACAGTGGAGGACGTGTACGAGCCGTACCTGATCCAGCAGGGGCTGCTGATGCGCACGCCGCGGGGCCGGGTGGCCACCGCTGCGGCCTGGACCCATCTGGGCCTGGAGCCGCCCGGGACCGACCCGGGAGCCCAGCCCGGCCTGTTCACCTGACTGCCGGGGCCCCCTCCGATGCCGCGAGCGCGCCATCCGAACAAGGAGATCGAGGCGGCCGTGCGGGAGATGGAGGCTGCCGGCTGGATCATCCATCTCTCGGCAGGTCGAAGCAGCCACGCTTGGGCCCGGGCCGATTGCCCGCTGGGACACCTCGAATGCACTCTTTCCATGTATCAGACGCCGGCCGTTGCACATTACGAGGCGCGTAGACTACGGTCCGCGATAAGGCGCTGCGAGCGCAGGAGCGTGACATCATGAGCACAGCCCGGGCACCGGAGCACGCCGTAGTCGAGCGAGCCACGAGTGTGCACCACTTCGAGATCGAGACCGAGGGTGCCGATCTGTTGGCCTGGGAGATGATCGACGCCCTGTACGAGGCAGGCTGTTCCGATGCCACGATCCGGCACGGGTCCGTCGAGTTCGACCGCGAGGCGGCCACGCTGGTCGAGGCCGTCGAGTCGGCCATCAAAGACATCGAGACGGTTCCCGGCGTCACGGTGAAGGGCGTCCGGCACCGCTAGACGGGCTCGATCCGACGCGCCCGTGCCCGCGCCCAGAAGCTGGCGAACGGGCGCGGCGCCGCCGGTCACTCCCGACGATCTCGACTACGCCCTTCCGCCCGATGCGGTGGCGCAGTCGCCGATCGAGCCCAGGGACGCGGCCCGGCTGCTGGTGGACCACGGTGACCGCGTGTCGCACCTCCGGGTCAGCGACCTGCCCGGGTTGCTCGGCCCTGGCGATGTCGTGGTGGTCAACGACACCCGGGTACTGCCGGCCCGCCTGCGGCTGCGCCGGTCCACCGGGGGAGCGGTGGAGGTGCTGCTGCTGCACGAACGCGACGACGGCGACTGGGAGGCGCTGGTGCGGCCCTCGCGGCGGCTGCGGCCCGGCGAGATCGTCGTGCCCGAGAACGCGGTCGCTCCGGCGGGTGTCGGGGTGCGTGGTGATTCGGAGGTCGCTGCGGCGGGTGTCGAGGTGCGTGACGACTTGGGGGAGGGGCGCCGCATCGTGCGCGTCCGCACTGGCGGCCGGCCCCTGCTGGAGGTGCTCGACGAGATCGGCGCCGTTCCGCTGCCTCCCTACATCACAACCGATATCGAAGACGGTGAGCGCTATCAGACCGTGTACGCTCGCGCGCCGGTCTCAGCGGCGGCCCCCACGGCCGGGCTGCACTTCACCGATGAACTCCTGGCCCGGGTGCGGGATACGGGCGCAGAGGTGGCTGCGGTGGAGTTGGCTGTCGGGCTCGACACCTTCCGGCCCGTCACCGCGGCCCGGCTCGACGACCACGACATGCACACTGAGCGCTATCGGGTGCCGGAGGGCACCCAGCAGGTGCTGGGCCGTGCCGAGCGAGTGGTGGCGGTGGGGACGACCGTCGTGCGGTGCCTGGAGACGTGGGCGGTCACCGGCGAGGCGTCGGGCCGGAGCAGCCTGTTCATCCGCAGGCCGTACCGGTGGCGAATCGTCGACGCTCTCATGACCAACTTCCACCTGCCGCGGTCCACGCTGCTGTGCATGCTGGACGCGTTCGTCGGGCCCCGCTGGCGGCACCTCTATACCGTGGCGCTCGAACGCGGCTACCGGTTCCTGTCCTTCGGCGACGCGATGTTCGTGGTCCGCTCCGAGCCGGCTGCCCCGACCCACCGAGCGTCGTGATGGGTTCGTCCGGCCCCAGTGTGATGCCGGGACGAAATTGGTGCCGGAATTGGTCCTATAGGGGCGGTCTCGTCATCAATTTCGGCTGGAGAGCGTCGTGACTGCCGCCATCTTCGAACTCGAGGCATCCTGCGGGGACGCTCGCACCGGGACGGTGACCACCGGGCGGGGCAGCTTCACCACGCCGTGCTTCATGCCGGTGGGCACCCGGGGGGCGGTGAAGCACCTCGACTCGTCGGACCTGGAGGCTCTGGGCGTGGAGGTGGTGCTGGCCAACACCTACCACCTGATGCTCCGACCCGGGTCCGAGACGGTGGCTCGCCTGGGCGGGATCCACGGCTTCGCCGACTGGCCCGGCCATGTGCTCACCGACTCGGGCGGGTACCAGATCTATTCGCTGGACCCCGCCGTGGACGACGAGGGCGCCAGCTTCTCATCGGTCTACGACGGTTCGCCCTGCCGGCTCACCCCCGAGGACGCGGTGACAGAGCAGGCGCTCATCGGCGCCGACATCACCATGGTCCTCGACGTGTGCCCCTCCGCGGTGGCGGAGCGGCCCGTGCTCGAGGATGCCGTCCGCCGCACCGCCGCATGGGCCCGGCGGGGCCGCGACGCGTTCGCAGCCCATCGGGACGCGGCGCAGCGACAGTGCCAGTTCGGCATCGTTCAGGGTGGCGCCGCCGTCGACCTGCGGCGCGAGTCCGCCGAGCGCACCGTGGAGATCGGATTCGACGGGTACGCGGTCGGAGGGCTGTCGGTGGGCGAGGAGCGACCGGCGATGCTGGCCGCTCTGGAGGCGTGCACCGCGGTGCTTCCCGTCGACAGCCCCCGGTACTTCATGGGCCTGGGCGACCCGGTGGGGATCGTCGAGGCGGTCGCCCGCGGCGTCGACATGTTCGACTGCGTCCTGCCCACCCGTCTCGGCCGCCACGGCACCGTCCTCAGCGACGGGGGCCGGTACAACCTCGCGGCCGCCCGCCATGCCGGCAGCGACGAGCCCCTCGACCCCTCGTTTCCCGACAGCCCGGCCGGGCGCTGGTCCCGCGGCTACCTCCGGCATCTGCTGGTCACGCACGAGCCGACCGCGGCCCGGCTCGTGACCCTTCACAACCTGGCGTGGCTGCTGCGTCTCATGGATCGAGTGCGCGCCGCGGTGCGGGCAGGAACATTCGACGAATTGCGCGCAGGCGTCAGCCGCGTCTTCAAATAGGCTCCAGGAATGGATATCGGATCCTTCTTCTTCCTCATTCTCGTTATCGGCGCCTTCTACTACCTGCTGCTGCGTCCCCAGCAGAAGCGTGAGAAGGCTCGCCGGGAGCTGGTGCGCTCCCTGCAAGTGGGTGACGATGTGGTCACCAACTCCGGCATCCACGGCGTGGTGGTCGAGGTCGAGGAGGCCGTGGTGTGGCTCGAGGTGGCTCCGGGTGTGGAGTTGAAGTTCTCCCGGGATGCGGTGGCCGGCAAGGTGACTGAGCCTGACGACGAGGTCGCCGAACCGGACGACGAAGCCGCGGACGACCCGGCGGACGACGAGGCCTAGAGCGCTTCCACCGAGCCGCTGGCGAGACCGCGGGAAGAGCCGTGCGCCGCAAGCTCGTCTATGTGATCGCCATCGTCGTGGTCGCCGTGGGCGGCGTGGTCTACACGCTGGTCGCCGGCAACGAGCCCCTTCTCGGCCTCGACCTGCAGGGCGGCGCCAGCGTGGTGCTGGAGCCGACCGGGACCCCGGAGCCCGACGAGCTCGAAGTGGCGGTGGAGATCATCCGCAACCGCGTCGACGGTCTCGGCGTCGCCGAGCCCGAGATCTCCACCCAGGGAGGCAACATCCTCGTCCAGCTGCCCGGCGTCGACGAGCAGCAGCGAGCGCTTGACCTGGTGGGCCAGACCGCAGAGTTGCGCTTCCGCCCCGTGATGAGCGTGCTCGGCGAGGCGGACTACGCCGCGGCAGCTGCGGAGGACCCCATCGCCGGCCTGTACGCCATCACCGAGGGCGAGGCCCCCGCCGACGCCGAGGTGGTGCTGCCCAACTACGACGACGAGCGCAACATCGTGGCCCGCTACCGCCTGGGCCCCAGCGCGGTCGCCGGCGACAGCCTCGAGGGTGCGGTCGCCCAATTCCACTCCTTCATCGGCTGGCACGTGGCGCCTACCTTCAAGCCCGGACCCGACGGCATCGACCTGTTCAACGCGGTGAGTCGCCGGTGCCACAGCCGCGACCCGTCGTGCCCCACCGGGCAGGTGGCGATCGAACTCGACAACGAGGTCGTGAGCGCGCCGGCGGTCCAGACCGACAGCGCCGTGTTCTCTCCGTTCACGCGGTCCGAGATCACCATCTCCGGCCGGTTCACCGAGGACGAGGCCAGAGACCTCGCCCTGGTGCTGGACTACGGCGCCCTGCCCGTCGAGTTGGAGGCTCAGCAGAGCCAGATCGTGTCGGCGTCGCTGGGAACCGACGCCCTGGCCGCCGGTGTCATCGCCGGGCTCATCGGGCTCGCCCTGGTCTCGGCCTACCTCATCGTGTACTACCGCCTGCTCGGCCTGGTGGCCATCGCCAGCCTGGCCCTGTCGGGCGCCATGCTGTGGACGATGATCGCCTGGCTGGGCGAGTCGCAGGGACTCGCGCTGACCCTGGCCGGCGTCACCGGCCTCATCGTGGCCATCGGTGTGTCGGTCGACTCCAATGTCGTCTACTTCGAGCACCTCAAGGAGGACGTGCGCTCGGGCCGGACCCTGCGCTCCGCGGTCGACCGCGCCTTCCCGGTGGCCTACTCGACCATTGTCAAAGCGGACTTCGCCTCTCTGATCGCGGCCGGCGTCCTGTACTGGCTGACCTCCGGCCCGGTGCGGGGCTTCGCCCTCTACCTGGGGTTGGCCACCATCCTCGACCTGGTCGCGACCTACTTCTTCATGGGGCCGCTGATCGGCCTGATGTCGCGAGGCTCGGGTCTGTTCGCCCATCCGGGCCGCTTCGGGATACCCGCCTCCCTCGCGAAGACCTCCGCCGGGCAGCCGGGATCGGCACCATGACAGGTCCTTCGCTGCGCTGGTTGGCCGCCGCGTACCGCGGCGAGCACCAGATCGACTTCCCCGGTCTCTGGCGGCGGGCCCTGATCGGTTCGCTGGCGGCCGTGCTTGTGAGCCTCGGCAGCATCGCGCTGCGGGGCGTCGACCTGGGCATCGAGTTCGAGGGGGGCACATCCTGGGAGGTGCCCGCGCCGGGGCTGTCGGTGGGGGAGGTGCGGGACGCCCTGCGGGGCACCGGCGCCGCCGACGCCAAGATCCAGACCGTCGGCGGCGACACCATCAGGGTGCGCGCCGACGTCGAGGGGACTGAGGCGGTGGACAGCGTTCGCGGCGCCCTGGCCGGATTGACCGGTGTCACCGGCGACGAGGTGAGCGTCACCACCGTGGGCCCGTCGTGGGGCTCGGAGACGACCACCAACGCCCAGATCGCTCTGATCGTGTTCTTCGCCCTCGTCGCCATTTACATCGCGATCAGGCTCGAATGGAGGATGGCTGTCGGGGCGTTGATTGCAGTGGCCCACGACATCGTGCTGTCGGTGGGCTTCTACTCGCTGTTCCAGTTCGAGATCACGCCGGCCACGGTTATCGCATTCCTCACGATCATGGGCTACTCCCTCTATGACACCATCGTCGTCTACGACAAGGTGCGAGAGGTCGTCGGCCGGGTGTCGGCCACCGGCCGCTACACCTACACCGAGATGATGAACCTGTCGCTCAACCAGGTTCTGATGCGCTCCGTCAACACCTCGATCACGTCGATGATCCCGGTGGCGTCGATGCTGGTGATCGGCTCGTTCGTGCTGGGCGCGGTGACGCTGCAGGAGTTCGCGATCGCTCTGCTGGTGGGGATCGTGGTGGGCACCTATTCTTCGTTGTTCGTAGCAGCCGCGGTGGTGGCCAAGATGAAGGAGCGCGAGCCCGCCTACATCGAGATCGCCGAGAGGATCCGCCTGCGCCGCGGCGCAGGCGGCGGACCTACCCGCACCGTCGAGGCCGACGACGCGGTGCTGGGCACATCGGTGGCCGCCAAGCGGTCGGCCACTGCTCGCCGGGCCGGTCCGGCCTCCCAGCCCGCGGCACCGGCGGCGTCCGGGGCCATTCCCCCCCGTCCCCGCAAGAAGAAGAGGCGTTGAGTCCGGGGATGCTCTCGACTCGGAGGGAGCCGGCATCAGGGCCCGAGCGGCCCGTGAGCGAAGCGAACAAGAGCGGGAATGGCACCACTGTGATGCGACGGTCAGCCGCCTCCCCGCGCCCGGTCTAGTGGCGACAGTCACCCGGGTCCTGCCCTGGCGCCGGGGAGCCCGGAGGCCCGCAGCCGCGGAGATCGCTCCGCTGCTGGAGTTCTACCGTCAGCGTCACCGTGACGGCTCACCCGACCTGATCGTTCGGGCCTTCGACGTCGCGGCCAAGGCCCACGAGGGCCAGATGCGACTCTCGGGGGAGCCCTACATCCGCCATCCGGTGGCTGTGGCCGCCATCGTGGCCCGGCTCGGGCTCGACGACGTCACCATCGCCGCCTCGCTGCTGCACGACGCGGTGGAGGACACCGATGTGGCCCTGGCCGTCATCGAGGCCGACTTCGGTCCGGAGGTCGCCCGCATAGTCGACGGGGTCACCAAGCTCGACCGGGTCCAGTACGACACCCGCGAGCAGCAGCAGGCCGCCTCGGTTCGAAAGATGATCGTGGCCATCGCCCGGGACCTGCGGGTGCTGATCATCAAGCTGGCCGACCGGCTGCACAACCTGCGCACCCTGGCGGTTCTGCCCGCTTTCAAGCAGGACTACATCGCCCGCGAGACCCTCGACGTGTACGCGCCCCTGGCCCACCGCCTCGGGATGCAGGACGTCAAGCAGCAGCTGGAGGACCTGGCCTTCGCGGCTCTGGAGCCCCGCCGCTACGCCGAGATCGACCAGATGGTCCAGCAACGGGCCCCCGAGCGCGACATCTACCTGGAACAGGTTCTGGGGGACGTCGAGTCCCGCCTGTCGGAGCTGGGCATCAACGCAGATGTCACCGGACGGCCCAAGCACCTGTGGTCGATCTACGAGAAGATGGTGGTCAAGGGCCGTTCGTTCGAGGAGATCTTCGACCTCATCGGCATCCGCGTGCTGGTGGACTCGGTGCGGGACTGCTACGCCGCGCTGGGCTCGATCCACGCCACCTGGAGACCGGTCCAGGGCCGGTTCAAGGACTACATCGCGATGCCCAAGTTCAACCTCTACCAGTCGTTGCACACGACGGTGGTGGGGCCCCAGGGCAAGACGCTGGAGGTGCAGATCCGCACCCGCCAGATGCACGACCGGGCCGAGCACGGCGTGGCCGCCCACTGGGAGTACAAGGACGACTCGTCACAGGAGATGGCATGGCTGTCGCGCATTGTCGACTGGCAGTCCGAGACGTCGGATCCGGCCGAGTTCATGTCCAACCTCAAGATCGAGCTCGACACCGACGAGGTGTACGTGTTCACGCCCCAGGGCAAGGTGATCGAGCTGCCGGTGGGGGCCACGCCGGTGGATTTCGCCTACACCATCCACACCGACGTGGGCCACGCCTGCGTGGGCGCCAAGGTGAACGGCCGGCTGGTGGCGCTGGACAGCCGCCTGCTGTCGGGCGACGTGGTGGAGATATTCACCACCCGCACCGAGGGCGCGGGGCCGAGCCGGGACTGGCTGAAGTTCGTGGCCAGCCGCCGGGCCGCCAACAAGATCAAGCAGTGGTACTCCCGTGAGCGCCGGGCCGACGCCATCGAGAACGGCCGCGACGACCTGATCCAGGCGCTGAGACGCGAGGGCCTTCCCGCCCAGCGCCTGCTGAAGGACAAGATGCTGGAGTCCGTCGCCGAGCAACTCAACTACAGCTCCACCGATCTGTTGTTCCTGGCGATAGGGGAGGGCCACCAGTCGGCGTCGTCGGTGGCCGGTCGCTTCGCCCGGGCGCTGCGGGGCGACGATGCCGACGACGCCGGCGAGCAGGCTGAACGGGACCGCCTGCCCACGACGGCCCGGCGCCGGGCCGGGCACCGGCGCAGCGACGCCGACGTGGGCGTGCACGTGGAGGGTCTCGACGACATCCTGATCCGGTTGTCGCAGTGCTGCGCGCCGGTGCCGCCCGACGAGATCATCGGGTTCGTGACCCGGGGCCGGGGCGTGTCGCTGCACCGGGCCGACTGCGTGAACGCCATCGGCCTGGTGGAGGGCCAGACGGACCGCTTGATCGAGGTGGAGTGGGACGCCGACTTCGCGGGACGGTTCTCGACGACCATCGCGGTGCACGCGCTGGACCGTCCCGGCCTGCTGCGGGATGTGACCGACGTGCTGGCCGAGCATCGTCTCAGCATCATCAGCGCCCGGGCCGAGACCGGCGACGACTTCATCGCCCGCATGGACTTCGAGTTCGAGCTGGCCGACCTGTCCCAGCTCGACTCGGTGCTGTCGCGGGTCCTGTCCCTGGAGGCCGTGTTCGAGGCCTACCGGGTCCTCCCCGGCCGCAACAATCGCTCGACCTAGCTTCCAGAACGGCCGCAGGCAAGCCCAGCCCGCTTTCCGATGATAGACCGGGTTCCCTAGCCCTCCAACGATTCAGCACTCAGACGAGCAGGCGTCCGTCATAGCCAAACAGCGAACCCAGGGACGCTCAGGCTCCGTGGGAGACCGCCTGAATCTCTGGCAACTGGAGGATCTGGTCGAGTGTCGAAAGTGTGTAGGTGCGTCCCTGAGTGGTGACGATGACCTCTAGGAGAGCTGTCGTGCGTTCGGTCCAGCCCTTGCCGTCAACCAGTGCGCATGCCTTCAGGCCCCTGTGGTCCGCGGCGCTTGTCATGCTCTTGATTCGAGCGGCCTTGTCGCGGACAGTTCCGCCGTCCTCTCCGACCTTCGACTCGACCACGAGGGTCGGGGACTCGTCTGGTATGACAAAGTCAGGACCGGGCGACATGCCGTAGCGCTCGGCAGTCTCCCGGGCACCCGAGGCACCGGGTCTCGTGTGGTGATAGGGAATGCCGTGCTCATCGAGTAGGTCGCGCAACGGAAACTCAAGAACGGCGTCGCCTTTCACTTCCGAATAGGCATCCTGCACCTGCCTCCAGACCCCTCCCACGTATCGCTGGTAGAGCAGCGCCGAGTACGGGACACCAGTTGAGTCGGCGCGCACGCTCGACCAGCCATCACGGGTGTCGCGCTTATCCAGCTTCGAATGAAAGTGCACCGCGGCACTTGATGGGACAGCCAGGATCTCTCGGCTCATCGCAGCGGTGATTGCGCCAGCGATGCCTGTGGCCAATCGTTCATGCCTCGGGGAGGCCTGCTCAGGAGCGGGGCTTCGCTCGAACTTCTTGAGAGCCTCTCCGCTGACGCCAGCATCTGGGTTTGTGAGCCTGATCGCCACAGCGAGTTCGTTGTGGGTCAGCCCTACGATCATCCGAAGCGGGGCTAATGCGGCTGGAGTGCGCTGCAGGACTTCGGCCAGCGATTCAGCGTCTGGACGCGAGAAGTCTCCGGTTCCGTCAGCCAATGATGCGTATGCATCGGCGAAGCTCTCCTCGTCGGCCATCGAATCACCCTTCGGGATCAGGTGGAACGACGGACGAAGGTGGTCGAGAAAGCCCTTGACCAGCAGGTCCGCTGCCCGCGCTCGGTCTGGGCCGGTCTTCCTTAGGTAGATGCCGACAGCCCGCTGGCGGTCGACGGGGTTGGGGTTGCCCCCAGCTTCCTCCAGGATCCTCCGTTCGTCGTCAGACAGCGACACTCAGCTGTCCCTGCGGGTCGTCTGCCTCGTCGGCGGCGATGCGGCTGCGAGAGACCTCGACGTAGTCCCGGTGTAGTTCGATCCCCGCTGATCGTCGTCCGTGTCGGCGACCGACGGCAACCGTCGTTCCCGACCCCGCGAACGGATCGACCACCAAGCCGTCAGGCGGGCAGGCCGCCTTCACGAAGAACGCCGCGAGCCCTTCGGGCATAACTGCCGTGTGCTGTCCCGCGGGGCCCTTGTGCTGGTTGTACGTCTGGCACACTTCGACGACGTTTCCCGGGTCAGCGCCGCCCTTGTCGTAAGTCTTGCGCCTGTCGCGCCCGAAGCCGGCTTCCGTGTTGCGCCGCCCGTTGCCGTCCAGGCGTCGGCGATTGATCTCGGCGTGGTCTGCCTTGTACGGAACCCGCACGGCGTCCAAGTCGAAGTAGGGCTTCGGACCCTTGGCGAAGTGGTAGACGTACTCAAAGCTGTCCTTAGTGCGCGGTCCGAAGCGACCGGGGATGGCGTTGGGCTTCGACCAGATGTAGGTCTC
>JAPOQG010000150.1 GCA_026710865.1 Acidimicrobiaceae bacterium | reverse complement strand
GCGCTCAGCCGCAGCTTTGAGCGTGGCCGACTCAGGACGCAGCTTCACAGCCCTGCACCATACCCGAACCCTGGTGGTATGCCGTGAGTACTGGTGCGGAGCCTTGCAGTCCATCGCGCGAGGTCGGAGATCGAACAGGTCGCGCGACCAAACCGGCGACACACCACTAGTGCGGTGTCCAGTAACCTTCGCGAGCGTTGATTGCGCTCCTTCGGCCCGAAGTTGCAGCGGTCACGGGCAAGCTCAAACCGACGAACGTTTGTGGACAGCCCACTACCCCCGTCTCACTCGCCGTGGACGTACTGCCAGCCGAAGCGGCCCTTGATGCACAGGTGGCCGCTGGTCACGGAATGGTCGGACGGGGACGTGACCTTCACGATCCGCTCGTCCTGAACGTGCAGGTCGAGGTTGCACCCCACGCCGCAGTAGGAGCACACCGTCCGGGTGACGGTCTGGTCCTCCGGGCGCCACTCCTGCACCTCGCGCAGGTCGTACTCGGTCTTGAACTGGAGCGCGCCGGTGGGGCACACGCCCACGCAGTTGCCGCAGTACACGCAGGCCGAGTCGGGCAGCGTGACGTCGAACTCGGTGGAGATGCGGGCGTCGAAGCCCCGGCCGGCCACCGCGATGGCGAAGGTGTGCTGGGCGTCGTCGCCGCACGCCTCCACGCACTTGTAGCACAGCACGCACTTGGAGTAGTCCCGGATGTAGAGGTCGTCCTGGATCTTGACCGGCTCGTCGACCCGCTCGACCGGATGGTCCTCGTCGCGGTAGCGGTCGGGGTCGGCGCCGTAGGCGTCCATCCACCGGTGAAGGTCGTCGGCCTGGCTCAGGTCGACGCCCGAGCCCAGGAACTCGAGCACCATGCGGCGGCTGTGGCGAACCCGGGGAGTGTCGGTCTGCACCACCATCCCCTCCTCAGCCGGCCGGGAGCACGAGGGCACCAGCGCCCGGGAGCCGTCCAGCTCCACTACGCAGACCCGGCACACGTTGACCGGGGTGAGGTTCTCGGCCCAGCACAGCGTGGGGGTGTCGATGCCGGCCTCGACGCAGGCGGCGTGGATGGTGGAGCCCTGCGCCACCTCCACGGGCCGCCCGTCGATGGTGATCGTGACGGCGGTCCCCTCGACGGGCGTGACCGGGGTCGTCGTGCCGGTCATTCGGCCTGTGTCTGATGCCGCGGCGGGGTCCGCGGGGGGTGCCGGGTCCGCGAGACGCCCTCCACCATGTGGCCGTCCTCGTCGCCACACCAGGCGACCGTGGTGACGCCGTCCGTGGTCGGCCCCCATTCGGGCAGGATCACATCGGTGGCCATCCAAACTCTCCTAGCGCAGTCGGGGTGGTGCGGGGTACTCGTCAGCGAGTCCATACGATACCTGTGCCGGTCGGCGGCATGGCCACCGGATTCGCCCACGCCGCCAAGGAGAGGGCCGAGGCCGCCACCGAACGCGCCAAGATCATCAGGGGTCAGGCCCGGCACCTGTATGTGACGGTCGCGACGATCGTGCCGGCCACCATCTCGATCTGGATCGCGCTGCTCGCCGCGTCGGGGGGCTAGGGGCGGCGAACGGGGTTCCGGACCGGCCGCAGCGGCGGTCAGTTGTCGTTGTCGAGGATGGTGCCGGTGGCGCTGAGGTTGCGGCCGGGGACGCCGGTGAGCTCGACCAGCAGGGTCTCGCGGCTCTCGGCGACGGTGTCGTTGCAGACGGTGACGGCGATGGTGCCCGAGGTGGCCGTCGGCGCCAGGGTGAGCGTGCCCGAGGGGGCGATGTAGTCGACGCCGGCGCCGCAGGTGGTGCCGGCGGTGGCGGAGACGCCGGTCACGGTGTAGTTGACGGTCACCGGGTCGTCGCTGGTGTGGTCGCGCCGGACGGTGAACTGCATGGTTCCGGCGTACTCCCAGACGCTGCGGTCGTCGTCGATCCAGTAGCCGGGGTCGTCGTCGGTGATGGTGCCGATGGCGGAGGCCTTCTCCAGGGTGAGCACCTTGGGTTCGTACAGCTGGAGGATGAACGTCTCGTCGGGCTCGTCGAAGGCGTCGTCGGTGATCGGCACCGTGATGGTGGCCGACCCGGTGCCGGCGGGGATGTCGAGGGTGCCGGAGGTGTCGGCGTAGTCCTCGTCGGGGGTGGCCGCGGCGTCGCCCTCGGAGCCCCGCACCACGGTGCGGTAGCGCACCGACGCGTCGTACACGCCGGGCGCGTGAAGATCCACGGTGAAGACGACGCTGCCCGTGCCCTCCGGCGCCGACACGTCGGCCACGGTGACCAGCGGCAGGTCGTTGTCGGTGATGGTGACCTCGGCCCGGCTGTCACCGAGGGTGGCGTTGTCCGGGTCGTGGAGCACCACCAGGAACTTCTCGTCGAACTCGGGCCGGGTCTCCTTCTGGGTGAGGAACACGGCGAGGTTCGCCTCGGTCCGGCCCGGCGCGAAGCTCACCGTGCCTGTCGTCGGTTCGTAGTCCCCGCCTACCAGGGCGCCGAATCGTGTGGGCGTGGCGGCGTACGGCCCCGGCGGCAGCGCCACGGTGGCGTACGAGACCGTCACCCAGTCGTCAGGCAGCACTAGACCGTCGTCGTCGTGACCATGACCATAGATACTCAGATAGAGGATGCAAGCCCACAAAGCCATCTCCTCGCCGTTGTAGAGGCACGGGCTGCCCGGCGCGGGCTCGCTGAGCGTGACCGTCACCAGGACGGAATTGTCCTTCTCGGTCACGACGGCGTCGGCGATGGTGATGACGGGCAGGCTGTCGCCGTCGTTGTCGCGGATGGTGGCGGTGACCTCGTCGTCGCCGTCGCTGATGGTGGCGCCGGCCGGGCTGGTGAGCCGCAGCGTGAACGTCTCGTCGCTCTCGTCGTCGTCGTCGTCGATGACGGGAACCTCGACGGCGCCGCCGGTGGCGCCGGCCTCGATGGTGAGCGTGCCCGAGGCCGCGGTGTAGTCGCCGGGCGCGGCGGCGGTGCCGTCGGCGGTGGCGTAGCGCACGGTCACGTCGGTGGCGCTGGCCCGGTCGAGGCTCACGTTGAAGGCCGCGCTGCCGGCGCCCTCGGAGACGTCGGCGTCGGCGACGGTGATCTCCGGCAGGGTGTCGTCGTCGATGATGTACGCCGGAGCGAGCTGGCGCACGCTGTTGGGGCAATAGCCGTAGGTGCCGGAAGTACTGCTGAACCTCATCGCGAACCCCTCGGTGGGCTCGACGGTGTCGTCGTCGGTCAGCGCGACGTCCACCTCCGCCTCGGTCTGGCCGGCGGGTATATTCACCGGCTCGTTGCTCAGAGCCGTGTAGTCGGCGCCCGCGGCGGCCCGCGCCTGGGGTTCGAATTCGAAGGGCGAGAAATCGCCGGTGGACACCGCCACGTCTATGGAGGTGGCGACGGCGCGGTTGAGCAGGACCGTGAAGGTGGCCGCGCCCGCGCCCTCCTGGACCGCTGACTCCCGCTCCGGCCCCGTGGGTCCCCTGACGGCCACGCAGGGCCCCACAGCCACATCCCAGACACGTATGCTGACTCTGCGCTGCGTGGTCTCGTAATAGTAGTCGCCGTCGGCGACGAACACCGCGTTCTCCGCGTTCTCCAGGTACAGCCGGAAGGTTCGGCTGAGGGGATTGTTGACGATGTAGTGGCATGCGATGCCGTCGTTCACCAGCGTGATCGCGATGGTGGCGGCCACCGCGCCCGGCGGGAACACCAGCGTGCCCGGCTCCAGCCGGAAGGGAGGATCGCACCCGTTGTTGCCCGAGTTCGTATGGCGGGCCTCCACGGGGCGGTGGTCGCCGGCCCGGTAGTCGATCCGTATCTCGCGGTCGCTGGGCTTGTTCAACGTCACCTGGATCTCGACGGTGCCCTCGTCCTCGCTGAAGGTGAGGTAGTTGTCCGTGACGATTTGGGGCAGGTCGTCGTCGTCGAGGATGAGGCCGATGGCGGTGTCGTTGTCTTTGTCGATCTCGGCGCCGGTGGAGGGGTTGTGGAGGCGCACGGCGAAGGTCTCGGGGTCTTCGTGGTAGTTGTCGTCGGTGAGGGCGACGGTGGCGGTGGCTGCGGTGTCGCCGGCGTGGATTCGCAGGGTTGCGGTGGTGGCGGTGTAGTCGCCGGGTTGGGTGGCGGTGCCGTCGAAGGTGCTGTAGCCCACGGTGATGCCGGTCGGGGGGGCGGGTGTGGCGGTGACGGTGAAGTCGATGGTGCCGTCGCTTTCGGTGGCTTGGGCGTCGGTGATGGCGAGGCGGGCGATCTCGTCGTCGAGGATGGTGCCGACGGCGGTGCCGGCGCCTTCGGCGATGACGGCGTTGGTGGGGTTGTGCAGGGTGATGGTGAAGGTCTCGGCGCCCTCTACGAGGTCGTCGTCGGCGATGTAGACGGAGATCTCGCCGGTGTCGAGGCCTGCGGGGATGACCAGGTCGCCTCGGGCGCCGGCGGCGGTGGCGTAGTCGGCGCCTGCTTCGGCGGTGCCGTCGGTGGTGTAGTAGTGCAGT
>JAPOQG010000360.1 GCA_026710865.1 Acidimicrobiaceae bacterium | reverse complement strand
CGGACTTACGCCATCCGTACCTTCGGGTGCCAGATGAACGAGCACGACTCCGAGCGGATCGCGGGTCTGCTCGAGGGTGACGGGTACCAGCGCGCCTCCGTGTTGGAGGAGGCCGACGTGATGGTGCTCAACACCTGCTGCATCCGCGAGAACGCCGACAACAAGCTGTACGGCGCTCTGGGCCGGCTCAAGGCGGTGAAGGCGAAGCGGCCCGACGCGCTGATCGCGGTTGCCGGCTGCCTGGCCCAGAAGGACCGGGAGCTGGTCCGGGAGCGGGCCGGGCACGTCGACGTGGTGTTCGGCACCCACAACGTGCACCGGGCGGCCGAGCTCGTCGACCACGCCCGGCGGCACGGACCGGTCGTGGAGATCCTCGCCGAGACGGTCCGCGACGACGCCGAGGCCTTCCCGTCGGCCCTGCCGGCGCGCCGCGAGGCCGAGCACTCGGCCTGGGTGACGATCCAGATCGGGTGCGACAACAACTGCACGTTCTGCATCGTGCCCGCAGTCCGCGGCCCCGAGATCAGCCGGCCGTTCGGCGAGTTGGTCGACGAAGTTCGGGCGCTGGCCGCCGGCGGTGTCAACGAGGTGACCCTGCTCGGCCAGAACGTCAACAGCTACGGCCGCGACCTCGCCCTGTCGCGCCGGGGGAGCGGTAGCGGTGCGAGCGCGGCCGGCGATGGCTGCGTGAGCACTAACGGCAACGACCTCGGTGTGAGCGCGGCCGGTGATGGCTGCGTGAGTGCTAACGGCAACGACCTCGGTGCGAGCGCGGCTGGTGATGGCTGCGTGAGTGCTAACGGCAACGACCTCGGCGCGAGCGCGGACGGTGATGGCTGCGTGAATGTCACCGGCAATGGCCGCGGGCAGGATCCGCCCGGCGACGACGCTTGGTGGTGCGGGTCGCGCTGGACCTCCGACCGGCGGGCCCGGCCGCTGTTCGCCGACCTGCTTCGTGAGGTCGGTGAGATCGACGGCATCCGGCGGGTGCGCTTCACCAGCCCGCATCCCAAGGATCTGCGGCCCGAGACGATCGCGGCCATGGCCGAGGTACCGGCCGTGTGCGAGCACCTGCACCTGCCGCTGCAGTCCGGCAGCGACGCCGTGCTGCGGGCCATGCGCCGGGGCTACACCGCCGAGCGCTACCTGGAGCGCCTGCGGGCGGCCCGGGCCGCCGTGGAGGACCTGGCTGTGTCCACCGACATCATCGTCGGGTTCCCCGGCGAGACCGAACAGGACTTCGTCCAGACCCTGGAGGTTGCGGCCGAGGCCCGCTACGACAGCGCGTTCACGTTCATCTTCTCGCCCCGGCCCGGCACCGCGGCTGCGGAGATGGGCGACCGGTTCGTGCCCCACGACGTCTCCGTGGAGCGCTACGAGAGGCTGCGGCGAGTGATCGAGCGCTCCAGCCGCCTCGCCAACGAGGCCCGTATCGGTCGGGTCGAGGAGGTTGTGGTCGAGGGGCCCAGCAAGAAGGATTCCTCGGTCACCACCGGCCGCACCCGGCGCAACACTCTGGTCCACTTCCCGTCGCCGTCCGGCGGAGCGCCCCGCCCCGGAACGTACGCCCGGGTCGAGGTGGCCTCGGCCGCGGCGAACTTCCTGCAGGGCTCCCTGGTCGACATCGAGACGCCGCCCGATGTGACTGCCGCCACCGCGGTGCCAGCATCGGCGGGCCGTCGCCTGATCCCCGTGGCCGTCGCCGCGACTTGACGCCGCGAGCTGGCGAGGCGGTGATCTCGAAGCGGCGAGCACCAGCTGGCGGGGAGCAGCCGCGGACGCCGGGACACAGCGGCGAGGGCCTGCCGTCTGCTGATCGCAGGAGGCTCGCGGAGCGGCCGCTGGTGGTCGTCGGCCCCACCGCCTCCGGCAAGTCGGACCTGGCGACGGGCGTGGCCCGGCTGATCGGCGGCGCCGAGATCGTGGCGCTCGACTCGATGCAGGTCTATCGGGGCATGGACATCGGCACGGCCACCCCCACTGAGGCTGAGCAGGCCGAGGTGCCCCACCACCTGATCAACCTGGTCGACCCCAGCGAGGAGTTCGCGGTGGCCGAGCTCCAGGACCGGGCCCGGGCGGCGATCGGCGAGATCCGCGACCGGCACAACGCGCCGGTCCTGGTGGGCGGGACAGGCCTGTACGTGCGGGCCGTGATCGACGATCTGAAGATCCCCGGCCGCTACCCGGAGGTTCGGGCCGAGCTTGAGACCGACTCCGACACCGAGGCCCTGCATCGCCGCCTGGCCGATCTCGACCCGGTGGCCGCCGGCCGCATGGAGCCCACCAACCGGCGCAGGATCGTGCGGGCCCTCGAAGTCACCGTCGGCAGCGGCGAGCCCTTCTCCTCCTATGGACCGGGCCTGGGGCACTACCCGCCCACACCGTTCGTCCAGGTCGGGCTGCGCTGGGATCGTGACCGCCTCGACGAACGCATCGCGGCCCGCTACCAGCGCCAGATGGACGACGGCTTCCTCGACGAGGTGAGAGCCCTCGCCGAACGCCCGATCTCGCGCACCGCGTCCCAGGCTCTCGGCTACAAGGAACTGCTCGAACATGTGCGAGGGGAGGCAAGTCTCGAAGAGGCGTTGGAACTCGCCATCGTGCGCACACGCCGGTTCGCCCGCCGCCAGGAGCGCTGGTTCCGCCGCGACCCCCGAATCCGCTGGCTCGACGCCCCCGCGACCACGAAGGAGGCGTTCGCCGCATGGGCAACTGACTGCACAATCTGAAAGTGTAGATTGCAGATTGTGCAGAAGTGGGTAGCATGCATCCATGATCCGAAGAGAGATCACCGAACGGCTTGTGACGCTGTTCGGGCAGTACCCGTTCGTGACGGTGACCGGGCCGCGGCAGGCCGGCAAGACGACGCTCTGCCGTGCTGCCTTCAACGATCTGGCCTACCGCACCCTCGACGCGCTCGATGTGCGGGACCACGCCGAGTCGGATCCGCGCGGGTTTCTCGCCGGGCTCGGGATGCCGGCGGTCATCGATGAGATCCAGCACGTCCCATCGCTGATCCCATATCTGAAGGAGGTTGCGGACGCCGACGGCGGCAACGGCCGCTACGTCCTCACGGGCAGCGAGAACCTGAAGCTCACCGACGCCGTGAGCGAGTCGCTGGCGGGTCGCACCGCGCTGCTGCGCCTGCTTCCGTTCTCGCTCGAGGAGAGGCGGCGCACCGGTGCCGGTGAGTCGCTGGGCGAGATCATCTTCGGCGGCTTCTACCCGCGCATACTGGACCAGAGGCTTGAGCCTCGCCAGGCGCTCGGCGACTACTTCGAGACCTACGTTGAGCGTGACGTGCGCCGGATGGGCGGTGTGGGGAACCTGCCCGCATTCAGACAGTTCGTGGCACTCTGTGCGGGACGGGTTGGCCGACTGCTGAACCTGACCGCGCTCAGCGACGACGTGGGAGTGTCCCACACCACGATCCGGCAGTGGCTGGCGCTGCTGGAGCGCAGCTACGTCGCGTTCTTGTTGCCGCCCTACGCGGCCAACATCCGCAAGCGGCTGGTGAAGTCGCCCAAGCTGTACTTCTACGATGTCGGCCTCGCCAGCTATCTGCTCGGAATCGAGAGCCCCGCCCAGGTGACGACCCATCCGCTGCGGGGCGAGCTCTTTGAGAACGTGGTGGTCACCGAGGCGCTCAAGCACTGCTACAACCGCGGCCGCGAGCCCCGGCTGTCGTTCTTTCGGGACTCGCGGGGCACCGAGTGCGACCTGTTCTACGAGACGGGTCGAGGCATCAACGCCATAGAAGCCAAGTCGGGCGCCACCGTCGCGACAGGCTTCTCGCGGTCGCTCGACCGCATCGCAGAATTGCTGCCGACCGTCGTATCCAGCACGTTGGTGTACGGCGGCGCCGACTCGCAGCAGCGGAGCCGTTGCGAGATCGTGCCCATCACGGGGCTTGCCGAGGTGTTGAGGCGATTCGACGCCGGGCAATCCTCGCTGCTGGAGTACCGCATCCCGCCGCCGCGTTGAACCGGCCTCGGGTCCCGCGAGACTGCACCCATGGCCGCCGGGCTGACGCTCCACAAGCTTCATGGGCTGGGCAACGACTTCCTCGTCGCGCTCGTGGATGAGATGCCGGGCGATGCCGACGCGGCCCGGACGGCCGGCGCGCTGTGCCATCGGCGCCGGGGCGTGGGCGCGGACGGGCTGATCTTCGCCGTGCTGGACCCTGCCGCCGCGGAGGCGGACCGCTTCGCGACCATGCGGCTCTGGAACTCCGACGGCTCACCGGCCGAGATGTCCGGCAACGGACTCAGGTGCCTGGCGCACGCCATTGCCGTCACCCTCGCAGCGGCCGAGCTGGACATCGTCGTGAACACCGTGGCCGGCCCGCGCCGGTGCTCGATCCGGCCGATCGAGATCCCCGGCACGGTGGTTGGAACCACCGAGATGGGCTCGCTCGGCCCCGGTCCCCTTCCCGATCGGCTCAGTCGCAGCCCTGAGGCCGCCGTGGCAGGCATTCTCGGGCCTGGCGCAATCGAGCGCTGGGACACGATCGACGTGGGCAACCCCCACGCCGTGCTCTCCGTTGCCGATCCGGCGGCGGTGCCGCTGCCGGAGGCCGGCCCGGCGGTGGAGGCGCTGTTCAGCGGCGGCATGAATGTCCACTTCGGGGCAGTCACCGGTGCCGACGAGGTGACGCTGGGCGTCTGGGAGCGGGGAGCGGGAGCGACCGCGGCCTGCGGAACCGGCGCGGTGGCCGCCGCGGCCGTCTTTCATCGCTGGGGCGAAGTGGGTCACAATGTCACCGTGCGAATGGCCGGCGGAAACGCCCGGGTAGACCTCTCGGGGCCCGTGACGCTCACCGGCGAGTCGACCTACGTGGCTGCAGTGGACGTCGCCGGTGTCTGACGCCGACGAGCCGCTGCAGGGCCACGGCGAGCCATCCAGCGACTTCGACGGCAGCGACGGAGACGACGCACCCGCTGACACCGCCGACACGCACCGGGGCGGGTTCGGCGACTTCGGCGGGGACGGTCCCGGTCTCATCGACCGGGCCTTCCGGGAGCGGATCGTCCTTGTCGGCGTGACCCGGCCGGACCGGGACGCCGCGGCCACCGACGCCTCCCTCGACGAGTTGAGCCTGCTGGTGGACACCGCCGGCGCCGATGCCGTCGAGAGGGTCTGCCAGCGCCGGTCCGCCCCCGACCCGGCCACTTTCGTGGGTTCCGGAAAGGCTCGCGAGATCAGGGCCGTGGCCGAGGAGGTCGACTGCGACACGGTGGTGTTCGACGACGAGCTCAGCCCCGCGCAGCAGTTCAACCTGGAGAAGCTGCTCGGACGCACCGCCCTGGACCGCACCGCGGTGATCCTCGACATCTTCGCCCAGAACGCCAGCACGCCCGAGGGCAAGGCCCAGGTGGAGCTGGCCCAGCTGCGCTACCGGCTGCCCCGCCTGCGGGGCGCGGGCCGGCGGCTGTCGCAGCAGGCCGGCGGCATCGGCACCCGGGGTCCCGGCGAGACCCAGCTCGAGGTCGACCGCCGGCGCCTGGAGCGGCGCATCCACAAGCTCGAGGCCGACCTGCACCGCATCGCCGGCCACCGCCGCACCCAGTCCAAGGCCCGCACCCGCACCCGCAACCGGGCGGTGGCCATCGTCGGCTACACCAACGCGGGCAAGTCGTCGCTGCTCAACCGGCTCACGTCAGCCTCCGTGGCAGTGGAGGACCGCCTGTTCGCCACGCTCGACCCCACCACCCGGCGGCTGGGCCTGCCCGGCGGCGAGACGGTCTTCCTCACCGACACGGTCGGGTTCGTCCGCAAGCTGCCCCACCAGCTGGTGGAGGCGTTCAAGACGACGCTCGACGTGGTGCGCGACGCCGACCTGCTGGTCCATGTCGTGGACAGCGCCGACAGCGACACCGACGGCTCCATGGCGGCGGTGCGCCAGGTGCTGGCCGAGATCGAGGCGGACGAGGTCCCCGAGCTGGTGGCGTACAACAAGAGCGACCTGGGCCCGGCCGCAGCCCGGCTGGCCGAGCGCACCGAGGGCTCCGTGGCCGTGTCGGCCGCCACCGGCGAAGGCGTCGACGAACTGCTGGGCGCCATCGGCGACCGGATGCGCCGCGTCGCCCGCGAGGTCGAGCTGGTGGTGCCCTGGGACCGGGGCGACGTGCTCGCGGGGGTGCACCGCGAGGGCCAGGTGCTCGACACCACCGCCACCGAGGAGGGGATGCGGGTCAGGGCCCGCCTGGAGCCCTCGTCGGTCGGTGCCCTCAGTCGCTACCTGGTCAACGGCCGGGAAAGCGAATGATTGCGCGGCAGGACGACCGATGACCGCGGGCTTCGTGCCGCCGGCATATCCCTATGAGAGGCTCAACTCGCTGCGAGCGGCGGCCGAGGCGCTGCCGGGCGGCGCGGTGGACTGCTCGATCGGCACCCCCTGCGATCCGCCACCCCCGGAGGCGGTGGCCGCGCTGGCCGAGTCGGGCACCGAGCGCGGCTACCCGGCGTCGATCGGCTCTCCGGCGTACCGGCAGGCCGCGTCGGCCTGGATCGAGCGTCGCTTCGGCGCGGATGTCGATCCCGACGCAGAGGTCGCGGCGTGCATCGGCACCAAGGAGTTCGTGGTCTCCCTGCCCCGCTATCTCCGGCTGCGCCACCCCGGCCGCGACACGGTTCTGTATCCGGCCGTGTCGTACCCGTCGTACGCGATGGGGGCGACCCTGGCCGGCTGCCGCGCCGTGCCGGTTGCTGTCGACGAGCGCTTCCGCATCGACATCAGCTCGATCAGGCCCCGGGACGCGAGGCGCGCTCTTTGCCTGTGGGTCAACACGCCCGGCAATCCGGCCGGCGCGCTCGACGACCTGGCGGCCGCGGCGGCCTGGGGCCGGGCCAACGGCGTGCTGGTGGCCAGCGACGAGTGCTACGCCGAGTTCACATGGGAAGGCCCGCCGCGCACCATCCTCGAAAGCGGCACCCAGGGCGTGCTGGCCGTTCACTCCCTGTCGAAGCGCTCGAACATGGCCGGCGTGCGGGCCGGGTTCTACGCCGGCGATCCCGATCTGGTCCACTACCTGCGGGAGTGCCGCAAACATGCGGGCTGCATGGTGCCCGGCCCGGTTCAAGCCGCAGCAGTGGCCGCTTGGAGCGATCAGACTCACGTCGAGACCCAGCGCGAGCTGTACCGGGAGCGCCTCGCGATGCTGTCGAACGTCCTGGGTCTGGCAGGACGGCACCTGGCCTTCGGGACCGATCGCCCCACGCTCGAGAATGGCTTCGCCGTCTCGCCGCCGCCTCTTCCGTCCGGCGGCTTCTATGTTTGGGCCCAGGTTCGTGGCGGGGATGCGTGGAGCTGTGTGGATGTCCTGGCCCGTACTGCCGGGCTGATCGTCAGTCCCGGCGAGTTCTACTGCGAACAGCCCGCTGAAGCTGGCTCCGTCGATCCGCGCGGCTTCGTGCGGGTTGCCGCCGTGCAGCCAATCGATCGCCTGGAGCTCGCCCAGGCACGGCTGTTGGACGCCGTGGCGAGGTGAGCGGCCGGCTGCGGGCCTGGTGGCAGAGATCAAGCTCGCCCGAATCTGCCCGGGTCTTGCCGCCGTATGACAGGTTCTCTACATATTCGGGTCGAGCACGGATGGTGCGCCGGTGAGTGCGGCGAACAAGAGCGGCAAGTGGGACGCCGTGCCGCGAGGGGCGCGCAACCCTTGGGCCCGCTCCTAGGCCACTAGCCTCTCAGCCCATGTCCACGCTTGAGTCCCGCATCAGCCAGCTCTGGGAAGCCCGCCCCGACCTCGACGGCGACGACCCCGAGGTGACCGCCACCGTGCACGAGGCCATCGACGCCCTCGACACCGGCGAGGCCCGGGTGGCCGAAGTGCTCGACGACGGCACGGTGCAGGTCAATCAGTGGTGCAAGCAGGCCATCCTGCTGCTGTTCTCCACGGCCAGGATGAGCACCATCGAGCTCGGCCCCTTCGAGTTCGCCGACAAGATCCCGCTCAAGACCGGCTACGCGGCCCGGGGCGTGCGGGTGGTGCCCGGAGCGTCGGCCCGCTGGGGCAGCTACCAGGCGCCGGGCGTGATCATGATGCCCAGCTACACCAACATCGGCGCCCACGTGGGCGCCAACGCGATGGTGGACACTTGGGCGACGGTGGGGTCTTGCGCCCAGATCGGCGCCAACGTCCACCTCTCGGGCGGGGTCGGTATCGGCGGCGTGCTGGAGCCTCCGGTGGCCCAGCCCGTGATCGTCGAGGACGACTGCCTGATCGGCAGCCGCTGCATCGTGGCCGACGGCGCCCGCGTCGGGCGGGGCACGGTGCTGGGAGCAGGGGCGATCCTCACCGGGTCGATCCCCGTCATCGACGCCGAGACCGGCGAGGAGCTGGGCCGGGGCGAGGTGCCGCCCTGGTCGGTGGCGGTGCTCGGCACCCGGACCCGCCAGTTCGGCGGAGGCCAGTTCGGCCTGCCCGCGGTGCTGGTGATCAAGCGCCTGTCCGAGGGCGAGCGCCACGACAAGTCGGCCCTCAACCAGATCCTGCGCGACCACGGCGCCACCACCTGACCGCCACCGGTCGTGATCTGCTCGAACGGCCGTCGAGGCATCCCTGCCGTCGGGGAGGCGGTCCCGCCGGGCGGCGACCAGTCCCCGGCCCGGCCGGCGGCTCGCCGCGAGTGCGATTGTCACCACGACCTGATATACCTGAATTGTGGCTTGTATCCATGAAAGAACAGATGATGACGGTCTGCTGACGGGCGATCCGTTCCTGCTGGCGGCTGACTTGGTGGCTGTGCCGTCGGTGAGCTTCAACGAGGGGCGCATCGCCGATCTGATCGAGGAGGAACTGCGCGACGCCGCGCATCTCGACGTCTTCCGCATCGGGGACAATCTCGTGGCTCGCACCCAGTTGGGCCGCCAGTGGCGCATCGCCCTGGCCGGCCACACCGACACCGTGCCTCCCAAGGGCAATGCCGAGGCTCGCATCGACGGCGACATGCTGTCGGGCGTGGGGGCCACCGACATGAAGGGCGGTCTCGCGGTGCTCCTCGAGACGGCACTGAACAGCAGGCGCCCGATCGTCGACGTCACCTATGTGTTCTACGCTCGCGAGGAGGTGGACGCGGTCCACAATGGCCTGCGCGAGGTGGCCGAGGCCCGCCCCGACCTGCTGTCGGCCGATGTGGCCGTGCTGTTGGAGCCGACCGGGGGGATCGTCGAGGCGGGCTGCCAGGGCACCATGCGGATCAAGGTGACTCTGGCCGGCGAGCGGGCCCACACCGCCCGGGCCTGGATGGGACGCAACGCCGTCCACCGGCTCGGCGCCCTCCTGGAGGTGGTCGACGGCTACGAGCCCCGCCGGCCGGTGATTTCGGGATGCGAGTTCCGCGAGGGGCTGCAGGCCGTGGAGGTCTCGGGCGGCGTGGCCGGCAACGTCGTTCCCGACGCGGCGACGCTGACGATCAACCACCGCTTCGCCCCCGATCGCACGCCCGAGCAGGCCGAGCAGCACGTTCGCGGCCTGCTCGAGCCGCTGCTCGATGCCGGCGATGTGCTGGAGGTCGTCGACTGGGCGCCTGCGGCCGACCCGGGCCTCGACCACTCGCTGCTGAAGGCGCTGTTGCGCAACAGCGGCGCCCCTCCCCGAGCCAAGCTGGGATGGACCGACGCCGCGTTCTTCGCTGCGCGGGGAGTGCCGGCATCGAACTTCGGGCCCGGCGATCCGCTGCTGGCCCACACCGTCCAGGAGCAGGTGCACCGCGACTCGCTGCACAGGGTCTACCGCGTCCTCGAGGATCTGCTGATCGACGGCACCCTTCCCCAGGGCAGCCGGGACTGTCCCGAATGGGACGACGACATCCCCGAACGGCTCCCCGAGCTGTAGGACCGGCCCGGCCCCTGGCATTCTCCGCGTCTTCTGGCAGGTGCAGCCGATTCTTGCGATGAGAGCCGGTGAGGCTGCCGCCGCGGCCCGTGGCGGCTAGTAGCGGCGCATCATGGTGACCACCTTGCCGTAGACGGCCACCTCGTCGGGCCCGAACTCCATCGGCTCCATGTGCTGGTTGGCCGGCTCCAGAACGACCCGCCCGGCGCCGCGCCGCAGTGTCTTGACGGTGGCCTCGTCGCCGGGGATCCCGGCCACGACCACCTCGCCGTCCTCCGCGGTGCTCTGGGCCCGGCACACCACGTAGTCGCCGTCGAGGATTCCGGCATCGATCATGGAGTCGCCCCGCACCCGCAGCATGAACAGGTCGCCCTCGCCGGTGAGGTCGGCCGGCATCGGCACCAGTTCCTCGACGTTCTCGGAGGCGAGCACGCCCGTGCCGGCAGCGACGTCGCCGACGAGGGGAACGTGGCGCACCGGGCGGCGCTCGACGGCCGCGCCGGAGTTCTCGTCGTAGCGGACCTCGATGGCCCGGGGACGGGTCGGGTCGACCCGCAGGTAGCCGGCCGAGTCGAGCACATCGAGGTGGGCCTTGACCGAGGCGGGCGACCTCAGACCGACCTTGGCTGCGATCTCCCGGATCGACGGCGGGTAGCCGCGGTCTCGCTGGTGTTCGACGATCATGTCGAGAATCTGGCGGCGGCGGGCGGTGAGCGGCTTGCGGTGGGCCGGCGGCGTCATGTCTGTCTCCGATCTCGGGAGCGGGCTAGGGGTTGTGTGCGAACGTGCGTTCGGCTAATGTATCGAACACATGTTCAGGGAACACATGTTCGATACAGGAGTATATCCGTACACATGTTTGTGGAACACGCGTTCGATGTCAAGGATCCCGGTGTCACACCCCCGCGGGACGATGGACCCATGGCCCTAGCACCCGTTCACGTTCTCTTCCCTGGCACCCCTGGTGCCGGTGCCGTTCCCCGTGCCGTTCCTGCGGATGCGGCGAGGGCGGCGCGCCTGCCGGAGTCCGTGTACCGCCGTCGCCGGGCGGTCGCGGTGACGGTGGCGGCCGCGCTGTTCACCCTGGTGCTGGTGGTGGGCCGGCCCGAGCGTGTTCCGTTGGGCGAGGCCAACCCTTGGCCGTCCACCGGCGCAGCCCCGGTGTCGACGGAGCTGCCGGGGGTCTACGTGGTGCAGCCGGGCGACACGCTGTGGGACATCGCCCGGGCCCTGGCGCCCGGCGAGGACCCCCGTGCCCTGGTCCACGACCTGGCCGGCACCGCCGGCGGAGCTGCGCTGGAGCCCGGCCAGCGGATCGTCATCGATTCTGCCGAAGGGACTGCGGTCACAGGCGCTGCGGACGGCCTCGGCGAGGCTGCGCTCGGCGGTGTGGACGGCCGGGCGGCAGGCATTGAGGCCGGTCCGGATCGGGGGGCGGTCACCGGCGCGGTCGCGGTGGCGCGGAGCGTCGGCGGCCCAGTCCAGCGGCAAGGCCGGCAGGCCGGTCAGGATGCTGTTCTCGCGCGGGCCGGCTCCGAGAGATAGCGGACGAACAAGGTGTCGGAGGCTTCGAGCAGATGGTCGACACGCATTCTCTGCGGCACGCTTCGCGTCGATCCGTGCACGATCCTGGTGCTGGCCCCGCCGGCGACCAGCGGCGCGACGGACAGGCAGAGCTCGTCGATCACGCCGGCGTCGGCCAGCTGCCCGTTGAAGGACGGGCCTCCCTCGGAGAGGACCACGCCGGCGCCGCGACGGTCGAGCTCAGCGAGGATCTGGGCAGGCTGGGGCCGCGGCGACGGCAGGCGTACTACCTCGGACACCGCCCCGAGTCGCTCCACGGCCCCGGGCGCCGCCGCGCTCCCGGTGAGGATCAACGGAGGGTCCTCGCCCGGCCGCTGGTCGGCGAACAGCGGGAGGCTCAGATCGAGGTCGAGGCTGGCGGTGACCACCGCCAGGCGGGGCCGCTCGGCGCGCCCCGCGGCCAGCCGGGCCCGGCGGGAGGCCGCCCCGGGCCGGGGAAGGCCGTAGCGCTCGGCCCGCACCGTGCCGGCCGCCGCGACGATCCAGTCGGCGCTGGCCCGCACCGCCGAGAAGACCGCCTCGTCGGCGGGGTTGCCGAGTGCCCCGCTGGTGCCGTCGGCGGCGCTGGCCCCGTCGGCGGAGGCGATCATGTTGACCATCAGCCAGGGCCGTCCGGCCGGCCTGGGTCGGGCCAGCGCCGGATAGAGCTCCATCGGGTCGATGTCGATCACCGGGCCGGGCAGCAGCCTCCGCACGCCCGCGAAGGTAGCGCCCGCGGCTCGGCCACCGTGCGTGGGCGGGGCGGCGCTGGTCTTCGGGGGTTCTGGCGAAACCGTGGACGGGTGGAGGCCATTCACAGGAAATCCCGAGGCGAGCGGGAGCAATCCCCAGGCACCCCGAGAAATCCAGAAGCAATTCGAGGCTGTCTACAGACCGGCGTCCGTAGCGTCGCGTCAGCGGGCGCGCGGCGGCGCGCCCGGTAGAATCTCTGGAGGGTAATTCTCATGACGATGGCCCCCGAGCAGACCGCTCTGATCTCCGGCAGCCACCCCCTACCCGCGGATCTGGAGGATCCGGCCGACCGGATCGTGTGGGAGCGCCGCGACGCGCGCCTGCTGGACCATCGCGACGGCTCGGTCGCCTTCGAGCAGCTCGACGTGGAGGTGCCGGCCACCTGGTCGCAGAACGCCACCAACATCCTGGCCCAGAAGTACTTCCGGGGTTCGTTGGGCACGCCCGAGCGGGAGTCGTCGCTGAGGCAGGTGGTGGACCGCGTGGTCGGCGCCATCACCGGGTGGGGCGACGGCGACGGCTACTTCGCCGACGAGTCCGAGGCGTCGTCGTTCCGGGCCGAGTTGACGCACCTGCTGTACACGCAGCGAGCCGCCTTCAACTCGCCGGTGTGGTTCAACATCGGCGTGTCCGGGGTGCCCCAGCAGGCGTCGGCGTGCTTCATCCTGTCGGTGGACGACACGATGGAGTCGATCCTGGAGTGGTACGCCGAGGAGGGCCGGATCTTCAAGGGCGGCTCCGGCGCGGGGGTGAACCTGTCGCGCATACGGGCCAGCTCGGAGCCCTTGGCCGGCGGCGGCACCGCCTCGGGACCGGTGAGCTTCATGCGGGGAGCGGACGCCTCGGCCGGCACCATCAAGTCGGGCGGCAAGACCCGCAGGGCGGCCAAGATGGTGGTCCTGGACGCCGACCATCCCGACATCGCCGACTTCATCTGGTGCAAGGCCCGCGAGGAGCGCAAGTCGAGGGCGCTGGCCGCGGCCGGCTTCGACATGGGCGTCGACGGGGCCGACACCACCTCGGTGCAGTACCAGAACGCCAACAACTCGGTGCGGGTCACCGACGAGTTCATGGATGCTGCCGTCGACGGCCGCGACTGGGACCTGACGGCCCGCACCGACGGCACGGTGCTCACGAGGGTGCCGGCCCGCTCGATCCTGCGCCAGATGGCGGAGGCCGCCTGGGAGTGCGCCGACCCCGGCGTGCAGTTCGCGACGACCATCAATCGCTGGCACACCGCCCCGGCCACCGGCCCGATCACCGCCAGCAACCCGTGCTCGGAGTACGTCCACCTCGACGACAGCGCCTGCAACCTGGCCTCGATCAACCTGCTGGGCTTCCTCGACGACGCCGGCCGTTTCGACGTCGACGGCTTCCGCAGGGCGGTGCAGGTGGTGTTCTCGGCCCAGGAGATCCTGGTGGGCCACGCCGACTACCCGACCGAGGCCATCGCCGACACCACCAGGGCGTTCCGCCAGCTCGGACTGGGCTACGCCAACCTCGGAGCGCTGCTGATGGCCATGGGGCTGCCCTACGACTCCGACGAGGGCCGGGCGGTGGCTGCGGCCATCACCGCGCTCATGACCGGCGAGGCCTACCTCACCTCCACCCGCTTGGCGGAGCGCATGGGACCCTTCGCCGGCTTCCACGCCAACCGCGAGGCCATGCTGCGGGTCCTGGACCAGCACCGCACCGCCACCGCCGCCATCGAGGAGGAGCTGGCGCCCCCGGAGATCTTGGAGGCCGCCCAGCTGGCGTGGGACGAGGCCTGCGAGCGCGCCGACCGTCACGGCGTGCGCAACAGCCAGGCGACCGTCCTCGCGCCCACCGGCACCATCGGGCTCCTCATGGACTGCGACACCACCGGCATCGAGCCCGACCTCGGGCTGGTCAAGTCCAAGCGGCTGGTGGGCGGCGGAACCATGGAGATGGTCAACACCACCGTGCCGAGGGCGCTTCGCCGCCTCGGCTACACCGACGAGCAGATCGAAGGCGTCACCGACCACATCGCCGAGCACCACAGCGCGGCCCGAGCACCCCTCGATCCCGAGCACCGCGAGGTGTTCGCCTGCTCGCTGGGCGACGATGCCATCAGCACGTCGGGGCACATCGGGATGATGGCCGCGGTCCAGCCGTTCCTGTCGGGGGCCATCTCCAAGACGGTGAACATGCCGGCCGACGCCAGCGTCGACGATGTGGAGCGGCTCTTCATCGACTCCTGGCGCCTCGGGCTGAAGTCGGTGGCGATCTACCGCGACTGCTCGAAGGTGTCCCAGCCCCTGACCGTCGGCACCGCCGGCGGCTCGAGCGGTTCCGTCGGTGGCTCGAGCGGTTCTGCCGGTTCGGACCGCGCGTCCCCCCAGGGTGTTGCCGGTTCCACGGTCGGCCCGGGCGGCAACGGTACGGACGGCTCGGCCCGCCCGGGAGCCGGCACGGGTGTGCAGGCTGAGGCAGGCGGGCTGGCGGAGCCGGTGCGCCGGCGGCTTCCCAAGTCGCGCCGGTCTTGCACGTTCGAGTTCCGGGTGGCCGACTGCAAGGGCTTCGTGACGGTGGGGGAGTACCCCGACGGCCGGCCCGGCGAGATCTTCGTCAAGGTCTCCAAGCAGGGCTCCACGCTGGCCGGGATCATGGACGCCTTCGCGATCTCGGTCAGCCACGGCCTGCAGTACGGGGTGCCGCTGTCCGCCTTCGTCGACGCCTTCGTGGGCGTGCGCTTCGAGCCCGCCGGCATCACCGACGATCCCGACATCCGCATCGCCACCAGCCTCATGGACTACCTGTTCCGCAAGCTGGCGGTGATGTACCTGACCCAGCAGGAGCGGGCCGCGCTGGGCGTCTACACGACCGGAGAGCGGACCCAGCCCACGCTTCCCGGCGTGGAGGAGCAGGTGGCCGAGACCGCGCAGGGCCACGACCTGCCGCCCGATCCGCCCTCGGTCCCGCCGCCGGGCCAGCTGATCGGCCAACTCGACTTCTCCGCAGCCGCGGCGCCGCCCGAGCCGGCTGCCTCAGCCCGGTTGGAGGCCGAGCGGACAGGCCGCGGCTCGCCGGCATCCCGCGGGGCGCTGAGCGAGGCCGCGGCCCGAGCGGCCCGCGAGCGCAGCGAGCAGGAGCGGGAGTTCATGGGCACCCTGGACGCGCCGTTCTGCATGACCTGCGGCGTGCCGATGCGCCGTGCCGGCTCGTGCTACGTGTGCGCCGACTGCGGCGCCACCAGCGGCTGCAGCTGATCGCTCGCTGACCTAGCCGTCAGCCTGTTCCGCGGCGTCTGCCGCGGCTCCGGCGGCCAGGGTCTTCTTGTGGCGCAGGTAGTTGCCGACCATCTCGCCGAACGGGGCCGGGTTGTAGATGTCCTCCTCGTAGCTCCACAGCCCGCCTCCGGCGTACTTGAGCAGGGTGAAGTTGTACTCCTGGTGCAGTGAGCCGTCACCGGGGTCGGCCATCCGGTTCCAGACCTTGCACACCACCCAGCCCCGCGCCTCGTCGATGATGTACCACTCGATCGGGAAGTGGACCATCTCGTTGTTGGGCCACTGGCTCATGGTGGACTGGATCCAGTTGTAGATGGCCTCGCGCCCGCCCATGGTGCCGAAATGGTGCTCGATGTAGGTGGCGTCCTCGGTGAACTGGTCGGCCCACTCGCGCCAGTCGCCGGACGTGCCGGCTCGCCGGGCCACCTCCTGGTAGCGGGCGAAGGCCTCCTCGATCTCGTCCCGGCTCCAACGGCTCATGGCTGATGCTCCTTGTCGCTGCGCTCTATTCGGGCAGATCGAAGCGTAGGTGACGGCTCAGGTCCCCCACGAGGTCGACCAGGAAGCCGCGCTCAACGAAGCGCCAGCGACCGTCGATGCGTCTCAGGGTGTCGTGGTAGCGGCCGCTGATGACGGCCTGCATGGGCGAGTCCGGAGCCTGCTGGAGAACGATGTAGACCGAGCGGACCGTGGCGGTGTCGCCGTCGATCTCGATGATCGGGTTGGCGGTGATGTGCCGGGTGCGGGGGGTGCTGTCGCCGTAGGTGATCACCGTGTCGCGGTAGGTGGCCGCGATGGCCTGCGCTCCGGTAGGACCGTCGGCGTCGTCGCCGTAGCTGAAGGTGCAGTGCTCCATCAGCTCGCCCACCTCGTCGAAGCGACCCCCGTCGACGAGCTCCGCGTAGCGGTACAGCTCGTTGGCGATGGCGGCGGCGTCGTCGGGGCCCATGTTCTGGGACCGTAGTATTCGCTGCGCATGGCGCGCCCACCGTTGCCCTCGCTGCCAGTGCTCTGGCGCGGCGTCCTCGGATTCGTCGACGACCTGCGCCACGAGTGGTCCCGAGCCCGGGTCGGGGGCCTTGCGGCCGAGATCGCCTTCTTCGGCCTTCTCGGCCTGTTCCCGGCGGTGATCGTGTTCGCGGCCGCGCTCGGCTCGCTCGACGTGGTGATCGGGGGGGGCGCGGCCGCCGACACCGAGGCGTGGCTGCTGGACCGTGTCGTGGAGACGTTCGGCCGCGACAACACGCTGCGGGCCACGGTCGAGGAGCTGTTCGACCGGTCGAACGCGGGCCTGATCACTGCCGGCGTCGTGATCACCGTCTACGCCTCCTCGCGGGGCTTCACCGCGGTCGTCGGCGCCCTCGACGTCACCTACGGCCATGAGCACCGCCGGAACTGGTTCTCGACGCGGGTGATGGGCTTCGTGCTGACGCTGTTCACCCTGATCGTGGCTGCGCTGGTGGCCGCGATGGTGGTGGTGGGGCCCCTGCTCGGCGGTGGCGAGGAGATCGCCCAGCGTGTCGGCGCGGGCACCGCCTTCACCACCGCGTGGGTGTGGTTCCGCTGGCCGGTCGTGTTCGTGGCGGTGGTCTGCTGGGCCGCCTCCCTCTACCACTTCGCGCCCCGCCGACGGACTCCGTGGCGTCGCGATCTGCCCGGCGCGGTGGTGGGCACCGTCTGGTGGCTGGCGGTGTCGCTGGGGTTCCGCGTCTACCTCGACGCAGCCTCCAGCGGCATGAACGCAGTGTTCGGCCTCCTCGGCGGGGCGCTGAGCCTGCTCATCTGGCTCTACCTGCTGGCTATGGGGCTGCTCGTCGGGGCAGAGATCAACAGCATCCTCAACGGCAGCCACAACCGGCACACTCCGACAGACGCCGCTGCCCAGCGATAATCTCGCGGCGATGAGCGACTTCCGGGTCGATCTCGACGAGATCACCTTCAACCTGCGCCATGTGGCCGACCTCGAGGGGCTGGCCGCGCTCGACGCCTTCGAGCACGTGGAGTCCGAGACCGTGGACCAGCTCCTTGCCGAGGCGGCCCGGTTCGCGGAGGAGGTGATCGCACCCCTCAACCGCGTCGGCGACACGGAGGGCTCCCGCCGCCGCGACGACGGCTCGGTGGTGACTCCCACCGGCTTCCGGGACGCCTACCGGTCCTACGTGGAGGCCGGGTGGGGTGCCGTGTCGATGGATCCCGACTACGGCGGCGGCGGCTTCCCCCACCTGGTCGGGCTGGCCGTCGAGGAGATGTTCACCACTGCCTGCATGTCATGGTCGTTGTGCCCGCTGCTCACCCAGGGCGCCATCAACATGCTGGGCGCGCACGGAACCGACGAGCAGAAGGCCCTCTACCTGCCGCGGATGGTGGCCGGCGACTGGACCGGCACCATGAACCTCACCGAGCCCCAGGCCGGGTCCGACCTCGGGGCGGTCGCCGCCCGGGCCGTGCCCCAGCCCGACGGCTCGTACCGGCTGCACGGAACCAAGATCTTCATCACCTACGGCGAGCACGACCTCGCCGACAACATCGTTCACCTGGTGCTGGCCCGCACGCCCGACGCACCGGCGGGGACCAGGGGGATCAGCTGCTTCCTGGTGCCCAAGCACCTGCCCGCCGGCGACGGGTCGGCCGGCGCCCGCAACGACGTGCGCTGCGTGTCGATCGAGCACAAGCTGGGGATCCATGCCAGCCCCACCTGCGTGATGGCCTACGGCGACGACGACGGCGCGGCAGGGTTCCTCGTCGGCGAGGAGAACGGCGGGATGCGGGCCATGTTCACGATGATGAACCACGCCCGCTTGAGCGTCGGCCTGGAGGGGGTGGCCATCGCCGAGCGGTCCTACCAGCAGGCCCTCGCCTACGCCCACGAGCGCCGCCAGGGCCGCGCGCCCGGAGCGCCCGCCGCCGAGCCGTCGGCGATAATCGACCATCCCGACGTGCGGCGGATGCTGCTGGACATGCGGTCCACCACCAGCGCGATGCGGGGACTGGCCTACCGCAACGCCGAGGCCATCGACCGCGCCTCCCACGGGGCCGACGACGAGCGCCAGGAGGGCTCGGAACGGGCCGCGCTGCTGACGCCGCTCACCAAGGCCTGGGCCACCGATCTGGGATGCGAGCTGGCCAGCGTCGGCCTTCAGGTGCATGGAGGCATGGGCTTCATCGAGGAGACCGGCTCGGCCCAGCACTACCGCGACGCCAGGATCGCTCCCATCTACGAGGGCACCAACGGCATCCAGTCGGCCGACCTGGTCGGGCGCAAGCTGCCCATGCGGGGCGGTGCCGCGGTGCGCGATCACCTCGACGGGATCCGGGCGACCGCCGGAGCCCTCGACGGCACACCGGGGCTGAAGTCGGTGCGCCGGCACCTCGAGGCCGCGGTCGACGCCACCGGCGAGGCCGGCGAGTGGCTGCTGGCCGCCGGGCCGTTCGATCGGCTCGCCGGCGCCGACGCCTATCTGAAGATGCTGGCCACCACCACCGGCGGCGCCGCCCTGGCCGACGGAGCGCTGGCCGCAGACCGGCTCGAGGCCCCCGAGTTGGCCGCCGACAGGGCGGTCCTGGCCCGCTTCTTCGCGGCCAACCGGCTGTCGGCGGTTCCAGGACTGCTGGCTGCGGTGACCGAGCCCGCCGACGATCTCGCAGCGGCCGCGCCGCGGATCCTCGCGCTCTAAGAGGCCGAGGGGATCCCGTGGCTGGCCTCTCGGCCCTGCTGATCGCTTCGATCCCGAGCCCGCCCCGCAACGGCCTCGCGCTCGGGCCGCTGCAGCTGCGGGCCTACGGCGTGATGATCGCGCTGGGCGTGCTGGCCTCGGTGTGGCTGTCGCGGCGGCGCTGGTCGGCGCGGGGCGGCAACCCCGACGAGATCAGCCGGGTGGCTGTCTGGGGGGTCGTCGGGGGACTGATCGGCGCCCGCCTCTACCACGTGATAACCGACTGGAGGAAGTTCCAGGCCGACGGCTGGCTGGACGCCCTCGCCATCTGGAAGGGCGGCCTGGGCATACCCGGAGGCATGACGGCCGGCATTCTGGCCGGGCTGTGGATGGTCCGGCGCCAGCAAATGAACCAGGGCGAGACCATCGCCGCGATCGTGCCCTCCCTGCCGCTGGCCCAGGCGATCGGGCGTCTCGGCAACTGGTTCAACCAGGAGTTGTTCGGCGGGCCCACCGATCTGCCCTGGGGCCTCGAGATCGACAGGGCTCACCGGCCGGAGCAGTACCTCGACGTGGAGACCTTCCATCCGACCTTCCTGTACGAGGCGGTATGGAACCTCCTGCTCTGCGGCCTGCTGCTGGTCCTCGACCGCCGGCGGCGGCTGCTCGACGTTCCGACGCTGGTCACCGACCCGCGCCGGGTTAGCCGGCCCGGTTCCCTGATGGCCGTCTACGTCGGTGGATACGGGCTCGGGCGGCTCTGGATCGAGGCGGTGCGCATCGATCATGCCAGCCTGATCCTGGGTGTGCGGGTCAACATCTGGATGAGCCTCGTGCTCATCGCGGGCTCGGCCGCGTACCTGGTCTGGCTCCGACGGCGCGCGCCCGGGCCGAGACGCCCCGTCCTGCCGACCTGAGCGCACCGGCGTCTAGAGGCCGAGCGGGTAGGTGAGCGAATCCGGCTCATACGGGCGAGGCTGTGGCCCGAGCGGCCCGTGAGCGCAGCGAACAAGAGCGGGAATGACACCGCTGCCACATGAGAGGCTCCCACCCATCTGTGGACGCTCTTAGTTGAAGCCTCGCAGGGGGAGGTCCGCGCCGCGCTGGAGCCAGTTGTCGGCCAGGTAGTCGGCGGTGCCGTCGATCAGGTGCATCGTGTACGCGTGGCGGCTGTGGTCCGAGGTGTTGGCTGCGCTCCAGTGCGGCAGCGTCCCGTGCAGCGCGATGAGCGTCCCGGCGGCGGCCTCCAGCGGCACCAGGTCCTCGACCGGGTAGGGGGTGTCGTCGAGGACGTCGGTCACCGTGCCCCGGCGGCGGTCGGAGGGATCCACGAGCCGGAAGCGGGTCTTGACCGGTATCCGGTGGCCGCCCGGCAGGGCCCACATGCAGCCGTTGGCCAGGGTGGCGTCCTCGATCGCGAACCACAGGCCGATCACGCTCTGGGGCTCGGTCCAAAGGAAGGTGTGGTCGCAGTGGCAGATGACCTCGCCGCCGATGCCGGGCTGCTTGAAGATGTACATGGACTGGAGCAGTCGGGGCTCGGCCAGGCCCAGGTCGGTGGCGAGAGCACTCATCTCGGGGGCCCTCGAGAAGGCGTCGAAGGTCGGGTCGAGGTCGTGCATGGCGTGGCCGATCTTGTTGACCGCCAGCGGCATCGGCCTGGTCAGGCGTCCGTCGACGACGGCTCCGTCCTCGAAGAACCAGCGCACCGTGTCGCCCGAGCCGAGGAACCATTCATCCTGCGCGTGGCTCTGCTCGGTGGTCGAGAACACGGTGAGGCCCCCGTCCTGCTCCGGGTCGATCCCGGCCAGCATCGAGTTGACATGGGCCTTGAGCGCCTCGCACCGCTCGCTCGGCACGAAGCCGGGCAGAACCAGGAACCCGTCGCGCTCCCAGTCTCGAAGCTGATCGGCGTCAAGAATCGACAGATCCATCTAGGCCTCGCCCTTGCGGTACGGAAGGCCGTCGGCTCGGGGCATCCGCAGCCTCTGGGAGAAGAACACCAGCACCACCAGCACGATGACGAAGGGCAGGATCGAGATCCACCAGTCGGGCACGGTCGTCGACATGAAGTACCAGACGGCCGCGCCCAGCCCGAGCCCGGCGGCCAGCCCGGCGTCGATGCGGCGCCTGCGGTACAGTGCCCATGCCAGCACCGCGGCCAGGGCGATGGTGTTCACCAGCAGCAGCGCGTGTGACGCCGAGCCGTCCAGATCCCGGAGTCCCACCCCGAACGGGTAGCCGAACAGCAGGGCTCCGGCCATGATCCCGCCCGGACGCCAGTTCCCGAATATGAGCGCAGCCAAGCCGATGAACCCCCGGCCGTTGGTCTGCCCTTCCAGGTAGATGCCCGATAGTTCCGGGCTGGCGATGAACGCGCCGCCCAGTCCGGCCAGTGCCCCGCTGATCACCACCCCGAGGTACTTGTAGAGGTAGATGTTGATGCCCTGGGTCTCGCCGCCCACGGGGTGCTCGCCGCAGATGCGCAGCCGCAGCCCGAACCGGGTCCGCCAGATCAGCCAGGCGCTTGCCGGGACCAGGGCGAAGGCGATCATCGTGGCCAGCGAGAGCTGGCTGACGAGCCCCCGGGCCAGTCCGGTGAAGTCGGAGACGAAGAACCAGTCCTTGTCGGTGAACCAGCCCAGGATGTCGGGCGTGGTCCAACCGAAGAGATCGCCGCCGGCCAGGAACGGGAAGGTGAACCTGCCCACCCCAGGGGTCCGGGGGGACTGGGTGATCGAGCCGCCGTCGTAGTTGGTGAGGATCTCCGACGACAGGAACCGGGTCACTCCGGGAGCGGTGACGTTGATGGCCACCCCCGAGATGATGTGGTCGACGCCGAAGGACACGGTGGCGACGGCATGGATGAGTCCCCCGAGGCCGCCGCCCAGCATGCCGATGAGCAGGCCGGCCCAGCCTCCGTAGTTGATGGCACCCCAGGCGCCGAACCAGGTGCCCAGTATCAGCATCCCCTCCAGGCCGATGTTGACCACGCCGGCCCGTTCCGAGAAGAGCCCACCGAGCCCGGCCAGCATGATCGGCACCGCCCAGCGCAGCATGGCCTGCGACGAGGTCACTGCGGTGAGCCGCTCGGTGTCGTCGAAGCCCTGCACCACCGTGAGGACGAGCACGCCGACTGCGGCGTAGATCATCCATCGCGCCCATGTGGGCAGCCGCCCGAGTGCCGCCATGGCCGTCGTCACTGTGTGTTCGATTCGTCCCGGCCGGCGGGTCCTGTCACGGGCGCGCCCTGGCGGCGCGAGCGCCGCCATTGCTTGCCCCCGTGCCACCCCCCGGCCTGGCGGTCGATCCCCGGCAACAGTGCTGGTGTCATGATGCCTCTGCCGGGCCGGCTGCCATCGCCGCGGCGGCGGCTGCGGCCTCCTCGCGCTCGCGGATCCGGCGCACGACCTCGTAGGCGATCACGGCGGTGAGGATGATGACGCCCTTCATGATCTCGACGATCTCGCGGGACGCGGCCCCCGAGATTTGCAGGATCCCTGAGGAGACGTCGAGGAAGCCGAAGATCAGGGCGGCCACGGCCACTCCCGCCGGGTGGTTGCGCCCGAGAAGGGCCACCGCGATGCCGGTGAACCCGAGCAGGCTGATGGGGTTCGACGGGTAGTAGCCGGTGTTCATCAACTCGGTCATGCCGACCAGTCCGGCCACCATGCCCGACAGGGTCATGGCGATCACCACCATGCGCTTGGGCGATACCCCTCCTACATGGGATGCGGTCGGGTTGGCGCCGCTTGATCGCAGGTCGAAGCCGAACACCGTCCGGTTCAGGATCACGTGGTAGACGACGCCGACCGCGACCGCGACGAGCATCATGCCGGTCAGCTTCTTGCCCAGGCCGACCTCCCGGGTGAAGACCTCCAGCCAGGAGTTGATGTCGGGCAGCAGGCCGCTCTCCGCGATGGGCTCGGTGCCGACCCGGCCGCCGGTCGCCGATATCTCGCCCCCGGCCTGCCATTCCACGATCCACCACGCGGCGAGACCGGAGATGACCACCGCGTTGAGCATGATGGTGGAGATCACCTCGTTCACCCCGCGGGTCACCTTCAGCACTCCGGCCGCGCCCGAGAACGCTCCGCCGACGGCCATGGCGACCACCAGGATGAACGCGACGTGCAGCACGGACGCAAGCTCGACCTGGGCCCCCAGGTGGGCAGCGACGATGAAGGCCAGCAGGTACTGGCCCTCCACGCCGATGTTGAACAGGTTCATGCGGAAGCCGATGGCGGCAGCCACGCCCGACAGGTACAGGGGCGTCGCCCGGTTCAGGATGTCCACCTGGGTCTCGAGCTTGCTGGCGTGCTGGACCATGTCCGCGTAGGCCGCCAGGGGGTTGCTGCCCGAGATCAGCAGGACGATCGAGGAGAGCACCACCGCGATCACCACCGCCGCGACGGGCGCGGCGGACGCCAGCATCAGCCGGTGGGTGAGGCGCTCCGTCACGGGGCCCCGGCCTCCAGGGCCGCGCCCGTCATGTAGGCGCCGAGGTCACGGGGAGTGATGTCGTTGGGGTCCAGGCGGGCAACGAGGCGGCCCCGCAACATCACCACGATGGTGTCGGACAGTCCGATCAGCTCGTCGAGGTCTGCGGACACCAGCAGGGTGGCCAGGCCCCGGGAACGGGCCTCGCGGATGTCGTCCCACACCGCGGCCTGGGCCCCCACGTCGATCCCGCGGGTGGGATGGTTGGCGATCAGCACCGCCGGGCCGGCCACCATCTCGCGTCCCAGGATCAGCTTCTGCTGGTTGCCGCCCGACAGGGCATGGGCCGACACCTCGATGTTGGGGGTGCGGACATCGAACTCGTCCTTGATCCGGTTGGCCCGGCCCCTCATGCCCGGGCGGCTCAGCCACGGGCCGCGGGAATAGGGCGCCTCGGTCTGGTGGCCCAGCGCGGCGTTCTCCCAGAGCGTGAAACCCAGCAGCAACCCGTCCCGGTGGCGGTCCTGGGGCACGTAGCCCAGCCCCATCTCGCGCCGGTGCCGCACCGACACGTGGGTGATGTCGCGCCCCAGCAGCGTGATAGTGCCCTGATCCGGGTCCTGTATCCCGATGATCGCGTTGACCAGCTCGGCCTGGCCGTTGCCCTCGACCCCGGCAATGCCCACGATCTCGCCCCGGTGGACGCTCAGGCTCACGTCGTCCACCACCGCCCGGTCGCCCTCGGCGGCTACCCGCAGGCCGGACAGTTCGAGAGCGACTTCCTCGGTGACGGTGGACTCGCCCGCGTCGGGGACGGGCAATTCCGAGCCGATCATCATCTCGGCCAGGTCGTGGGCGGTCACTTGGTCGGGCTTGACGGTGCCCACGGTGCGGCCCTGGCGCAGCACGGTGATGGTGTCGGCGATCTCGAGGACCTCGTCGAGCTTGTGGTCGATGAACAGGATGGTGGCGCCGCTGGCCTTGAGCTCCCGGATGTTGCGGAACAGCTCGTCGACCTCCTGGGGGACCAGCACTGCGGTCGGCTCGTCCAGGATGAGGATCTCAGCTCCCCGGTAGAGGACCTTGATGATCTCCACTCGCTGCCGTTCCCCGACCTCGAGGCTCTCCACGAGGTCGTCGGCGTTGATGTCGAGCCCGTAGGCCCGGCCGACCTCGTCGAGGTGCTCGCGTCCCGCGTCGAAATCGATCCGGCCCAGCGATCGCATCGGCTCGGCGCCGAGGATCACGTTCTCGAGCACGGTGAACTGGTCGGCCAGCATGAAGTGCTGGTGGACCATGCCGATCCCCAGCTCGATGGCCTGGGCCGGCGAGTGCAGTTCCACCTCCTCGCCCTGGATCCTGATGGTTCCCGAGTCGGGGGGCTGCATGCCGTAGAGGATCTTCATCAGGGTCGACTTGCCGGCCCCGTTCTCCCCGCAGATGGCGTGGATCTCGCCCTCGGCCACCTCGAGGTTGATGTCGTCGTTGGCCACCACACCCGGGAACCGCTTGGTGATGCCTGTCAGCTCGATGGCCAGCACCAGGCAGCCTCCCTCAGAAACGACGACCGGGCCGGACAATAGCCCGGCCCGGTCTCAGCGTTGGAACATGCGTCTCGCAGAGCCGGAACCAAGAAGGTCCCGTCGCTCCGGGATCGGCGGCTATGGCTCGGTCGGCACCGCTATGTCGCCCGACACGATCTGAGCCTTGAAGGCGTCGAGTTGGTCGGCGATGTCGTCGATGAAGCCGCCCGAGGTGCTGTAGCCGACGCCGTCGACCGACAGGTCGTAGGTGGTCGGGCCGGGCTGCATGGTGCCCTCGATGACGGAGCGGATCATCTCGAAGATGGACACGTCCACCCGCTTGAGCATCGACGTGAGGATGTGGTCGCGCACTCCGGCGTCGGCGGTGTGGTACTGGTCGGAGTCGACGCCGATGGCCCACACCTTGGACCCGGTGGCATCGCTCTGCTCCAGGGCGGCCTGGAACAGCCCCGCGCCGGAGCCGCCGGCTGCGTGGTACACGATGTCGGCGCCCTCCTCGTACATGGCCAGCGCGATCTCCTTGGCCCGGTCCGGGGCGTTGAAGCCGTCGAAGTCGGGGGCTTCGGTGATGTAGTCGCCGATGATCTCGATGTCGGGGTTGACGGCCCGGGCGCCGGCGTTGAATCCGGCCTCGAAGCGCTCGATCAGGCCGCCGACGTTGGCGACCCCGCCGATGAAGCCGATCTTGCCGGTCTCGCTCTTGAGCGCGGCGGCCGCTCCGACCAGGAACGAGCCCTCGTGCTCGGCGAACACCAGGCCGGCGATGTTGTCGCCGAAGGGGGTCGGGGTGTCGCCGCTGAAATCGAGCATGGCCGAGTCGACCACGCCGAACATGGTGTCGGGGTTCTCTGCGCCGACCGCGGCCGCGTCGCCCTCGAACAGGAATCCGACGCCTATGACGATGTCGTGCGCGCTGGCGGCGAGCTGGAGCAGCTCCCCCCGGTTGGAGCCGTCGGGCTCGGGTGAGGCCTCGGTGAAGGTGATGCCGAGCTCGGCGACGGCACGCTCGATTCCTGCGGCGGCAGAGTCGTTGAAGGACTGGTCGCCGCGGCCGCCGATGTCGAACACCAGGCCGACCGAGATGTCAGCCATCTCGTCCTCGGGCTCCGGCTCGGCAGCAGCCGGCTCGGGCTCGGCTACCGTCTCAGCCTCCTCGTCGTCCCCGCATGCCGTCGCGAGCAGGGCGAACGACAGCAGGATCGCGAGTAGCGAGAATAGACGCTTATGCATGAGTACCCTCCAGGGTCGATTAGGAAGTTGTGCAGCGGATGCTAACCCGCTGAGACTCAGTTCCGCGAGTGGCTCGCGGTCCAATCCAGCAGCCTCTCTGCCGGCCAGGTGTTGACGATGTCGGTGACGGGAACCCCGCAGCGCACGGCCTTGTCGGCGCCGTAGGGCTGCCACTCGAGCTGCCCGGTGGCGTGGGCGTCGGTGTCGATGGAAACCTTGCAGCCCCACTGCACTGCCAGCGCCAGCAACTCCTCCGGCGGGTCCTGGCGCTCGGGCCGGCAGTTGATCTCCACTGCCTTGTCGAACTGGGCGCACGCGGCGAAGACGATCTCGGCGTCGAAGGTCGACGGGGGCCGCCCGCCTCCGACGACCTTGCGGTTGGTGCAGTGGCCGAGGATGTCGGTGTCGGGATCGGCGATGGCGGCCACCATCCGCGGCGTCATCTCCGCCGACGGCATCCGCAGCTTCGAATGGACCGATGCCACCACCACGTCCAGTTCGGCGAGCAGTTCGCCGGAGAGGTCCAGCGAGCCGTCCTCGAGTATGTCCACCTCCATGCCGGTCAGGATCCTGAACGGCGCCATCTCGGCGTTCAACTGTGCGATCTCGGCCATCTGCCGGCGCAGCCGGTCCTCGTCGAGACCGTGGGCCACCGTGAGGCGGGCCGAGTGGTCGGTGATCGCCACCCACTCGTGGCCCAGCGCCGCAGCCGTCTCCGCCATGGCCCGCAAAGGGGCGCCGCCGTCGGACCAGTTCGTGTGGCAGTGGCAGTCGCCCCGCAGGCGCTCGAGCACCGGCCCGCCCGCTCCGACGGGCACCCGGCTGCGCTGCTCGAGCCCGGCCAGATATCCGTCGCGGATGCCGGCGAGGGCCTCGGTGATGACCCGCGCCGTGCTGGGTCCCACACCGTCCAATTCGGTGAGCGTGCCTGCCGCGGCTCGCTCCGAGAGTCGGGCGTCGCCGAGGTCCTCAGCGACCTCCAAGGCTCGCTGGAAGGCCCGAACCTTGGGACCGGGAGCGAGCTCCCGGTCGAGGTAGTGAATGGCGAGCGACAGCGCCACCGAGGGCCGCACGGCTCGACGCTACTCTCTGGGGACTTCAAGCAGTCGGCCACCTTCACGGTGGCCAACTCCTCGGGGGCTGCGTGGGCAGGGGGAGCCCGTCGCGTCGCAGCCGCGTCACTCCCGCTCTTGTTCGCTTCGCTCACGGGCCGCTCGGGCCACGGCCTCGCTCTGCGCCTCGCGAACGTCCACATGATTCGCTCCCTGTCCGTTCGGCCTCCGGAGTTCGCTGCCGGGGCCTGGCAGCCGGTGGCGGTTGGCTGCGATCAGGGCGTAGATCGGGCGGGCCAGCCAGCACAGCGGCGGGTGGATGATCAGGCGACCGGCGATTCCCCAGCCTCCGCCCGCCGCAACTAGGGCGCGCCCGATGGCGTTGGCGCCGCGGCAGCGCCGCGGGCGCGAGCCGCGGTCGTCCACCCACCACACCGCGGCCTGCACGCCCGGCTGGGACAACTCCAGCTTCGCCAGGTCGAGCGACTGCCACGGCTCCACCCGGGCCTCCGCGGGCAGGCGGGCCTCGATCCAGCGGGCCGACCTGATGCAGAAGCCGCACTCGCCGTCATAGACCAGCAGCATCCGCCCAGTGTGTCACGACTGAACTTCGTCACCCGGCGCCGCGCCGCGGCGGTGCAGCGCGGGCATCACATCGCTGTCGATGACGCTGAGAACGAAGTGGCGCTGGGGAGCGGCGGAGGGCGCATCGCGGTAGATGCGATCCCATGCCTCCAGCAGGTCCGCTGCCGATGTGCGCCCGGTCCGCAGGGCGAGCTCGACGATGTCGCCGATGTCGCGTGCCCGCCCCGACATGAGCTTCAGCGCCAGCATCAACTCGTCGTCGGCGCCGTAGACGATCAGGTGGCGCCCCCGATGGATCTCGACGAACCGCTCGACAGGCACACGGGCCTGGATCATCTCGCTGACCTGGTCGTTGAGCCACGCGGGATTGATGCCGTGCCGTGCCGCCACATCGGCGGCCGCGGCCGCGACGGGAGCGGGAATGGCCGTTGCCACGTCGATGTCCTGCGTGAGCCGGGCGGTGCTGCTGCGCCCCATCACGAACCCGCCGACGGTATAGAGCACGTAGGCGGCGCCCTCGTCGGTGGTTTCTGCCAGCAAGGCGTCCACCTCTGCCAGCAGCGTCAAGAGGCCCTGATGGGAGCGAGCCGGCAGCTCCAGCGGCGAAGTGTCCCGTCCTGGGCTCACCGCGCCGCGGTGGTGTGCCGGCGTGCCTCTGCCTGGGTCTTGGGATCGGAGATCAGATCCTCGCCGAACCAGACGTTGTGGTAGGCGCAGGCCGCGGGGGCCCGTGCGACCGCGCGGTCCCAGAGCGGCCCCTCCGCCGGCAGCTCGCGGGTCCACGCGATCGGCTCGGGGCTGCGGTGCCGCCACACCCAGTGCGGCACTGGCACTCCGTCGCGGCCGCACAGCGCATGCACCACCGCGGCTATGCGGCACAGGTCGTCGGGCGCCGCTCCGGCGGGCTCGTCCGCGACGATCGCGGCCCGTTCGCTCGGCCACCACTCCCACTCGCGGACCAACGCGCCCAGCGGCACCGACCAGCGCACGCCGCGCTCGGCATAGAGCGCAGGCACATCCGCAGCCCTCAGGCGCCGCTCCCTCCACTGCTCGTCCGGCGCGGCCGGATACACGAGCTCAACCGCCACAGCGCCACGCTACCAGAGCTTCAGAGGCCGAACGGACAGGCGGGACAACGCGGCACACACGGAGCGAGGCCGCGGCCCGGGCGGTCCGTGAGCGAAGCGAGCCAGAGCGGGAGAGACCCCCTCGCGACGCGGGAGCGCGCACATCTGTCCGGGCACGCCCCACCGCCCGGCGCACCGTGCGGTCCGGTGTGGCGCTCGCCGACAGGATGCGCGGCGCAAGCTGGTCCGAGCTGGTCGAGGCCTGCGAGGTGTTCTTGACGCCGGGCGCGACGAGTGCGGGCGCCGGCGTCGATGCGCGTGGCGTTCAGGCCGGTAGTGTTGGGAGCCATGTCCAAGCGCACCAGCAAGCGCCGGGCCAAGGCTCGCCGTTCGAAGGCGAACCACGGCCGCAAGCCCAACGCGGGCCGCAACAGCTGACACAGCCGTAGGCCGGCGCGGACCGGCACAGGACGCGGAGCTCCAATTGGAACGGTTTGGATTCGTCGGTCTCCCCAACTCCGGGAAGACCTCACTGCACAATGCCCTCGCGGGCGGTGACGCCGTGGCCGCCCGCCACGCATTCTCCACCAAGTCGGCCACCGTGGGCGTGGCCAAGGTTCCCGACGGCCGGCTGCTGCAGCTGGCCGAGATGAGCTCCAGCCGCCGCGCCGTCCATGCATCGGTGCAGTTCACCGACATCGGCGGGCTGGTGTCGGGCTCCAGCCGGGGCGAGGGTCTGGGCAACGCCTTCCTGGGCCACGTCCGCGACACCGACGCCATCGTCTACGTGCTGCGCGCCTTCACCGATCCCGATGTGCCCGGCGACGACGACCCGCTCGACAGCCTCCGCGTGCTCGAGACCGAGCTGGCCCTCGCCGATCTCGACAGCGCCACCCGCCAGCTCGACAAGCTCGCTCGGGCGCTCAAGGGGGACCCGTCGCTGCGGGCTTCGCACGACCTGCTGGCTCGGGCTGTCGCGATCCTCGAGGACGGCGTCCCGCTGTACCGGGCCGGCCTCGACGCCTCGGAGCGGGCCGGCCTGCGCCAGTTCTTCATGCTCACCGACAAGCCGGTGCTCGCGGTGGTGAACGTCGGGGAGGACCGCATCGCCGACGCGGAGGAGGTGGCCGCGCCCGTGCGGGAGGAACTGGGCGACGCCGAGGTGGTGCCGCTGTGCGTGCAGCTCGAGGCTGAGGCTGCGCAACTCGACGAGTCGGAGCGCCCCGAGATGCTGGCCGCCCTGGGCCTGGGCAGCGGCGCCCTGGACCGGTTCCTGGCCAGCGCCTACCACCTGCTGGGACTGAGGACCTTCCTGACCACCGGACCCAAGGAGAGCCGGGCCTGGACCTTCCGGGCCGGCGCGTCGGCGGTGGAGTGCGCGGGAGCGGTCCACTCCGACATCCAGCGGGGCTTCATCCGGGCCGACACCATCCGCTGGGACGACCTGCTCGAGGTCGGTTCCTGGGTCGCGGCCCAGCGCCAGGGCCGGGTCCGCTCCGAGGGGAAGGACTATGTCGTGGGCGACGGCGACGTGATGGAGTTCAGGTTCAACGTCTGACCGGACGGGACGGCATCTGAGGTTCAACGTCTGACTGGCCAAGACCGCATTGCGGTGCACCGCCCGGATTGGGTAGGCTCTCACCGCATGCCTGTCGATGTCGATGTCCGGCTGCTGACGGAACTTGAGCCGAGCGTCGAGAAGCTCTACGAGAGGCACCTCCGGCAGACGAAGGAATGGCATCCCCATGCCCTGGTTCCCTGGAGCCGGGGCGAGGACTATCCCGCCGACTACGAGTGGCATCCCGAGGACGCCGGGTTGAGCCCGGAGGCGCGCAGCGCCCTGTTCGTCAACGTGCTGACCGAGGACAACCTGCCCTACTACTTCCGCGACATCGAGCGCATGTTCGGCCGCGACGGCGCCTGGGGCCACTGGGTGAGGCGCTGGACCGCCGAGGAGGGTCGTCACGGACAGGTGATCCACGACTATCTGGCCGTCACCCGTGCGGTCGATCCTGTGAGCCTCGAGCGGGCCCGCATGGCCCAGGTCCAATCCGGCGAGGCGCCCGCACCGCCCGACGCGCTCGAGGGCCTCGCCTATGTGACGCTGCAGGAACTGGCCACCCGCATCGCGCACTTCAACACCGGCCAGCACATCACCGACTCCGCCGGCCGGGCGATCATGCGCCGGGTCGCGTTCGATGAGAACCTCCACTTCCTGTTCTACCGCGACACCATGGCCGAAGCCCTGGAGATGGATCCGTCACGGGCGGTTGTGGCCATCGCCAACCAGGTCAAGGGATTCGCGATGCCCGGCGTGGGCATCGCCGGCTTCGACGCTCACGCCCGCACCATCGCAGACGCAGGGATCTACGACCTGGCCATCCATCACGACCAGATTCTGCAGCCCGTGCTGCTGCGGGACTGGAAGCTCCCCAGCCTCACCGGCCTGTCGGCGGTCGCCGAAGCCGCCCGGGAGCGGCTGATGAAGCTCATCGACAGGATCGGGAGGGTGGGGCGGATCATGGTCGAGCGCCGTGCCGAGCGCTGGGCGAGGACTTCGCAGGATCGGCGGTTGGACCGGCTGTGGCCCAAGGGTTGGAGCCATGCGCCCGCCACGAAGGCGGACTCTCCGAGGCACTAGGTTCGCGCCCATGGCGTGGCTGGTTTGCGGCGACCGGGTCATTGCATCGCTCGAGGTTGCTTCGAGCAGGCGTGAACGCCGCAGGGGTCTGTCGGGTCGCGAAGGAATCGAGGGCGCCCTGCTGCTGGAGCGGACCCGGTCGGTTCACTCCTTCGGCATGCGGTTTCCCATCGATGTGGCCCACTGCGACGCCGAGATGCGGGTGCTGCGGGTGACGACCATGCGGGCCAACCGGGTCGGCTGCGTGGTTCTGAAGGCCAGGTCGGTCATCGAGGCCGAGGCCGGCAGTTTCCGGCGCTGGGGGGTGGCTCCGGGCGTGGAGCTGGAGATCCGGCAGTGAGCGTCTCCGGCCACCGGGACGACGACGCCTCCGTGAGCGTCTCCGGCCACCGGAACGACGGCCCCCGGGCAGGCGGCTCGCTGGTTCTGGTCGGCACCCCGATCGGCAACCTGGGCGATCTGAGTCCCCGGGCGGTGGCCGCTCTCGCCTCCGCGGACCTCGTCTGCTGCGAGGACACCCGGCGCACGGGGCGCCTGCTGGAGCACGCCGGGGTGAACGGCGCCCGCCTGCGGCGCGTCGACGAGCACACCGAGTCCAAGACCTGCGGGGAGGTGTGCGAACTGCTCGGCGCCGGGGCCACCGTGGCGATGGTGACCGACGCCGGCATGCCGGCGCTGACCGATCCGGGGGGCCGGCTGGTGGCCGCTGCCGCGGCGGCGGGGCACACGGTGACGGTGGTGCCCGGCCCGTCCGCCGGCCTGGCCGCCCTGGCGGTCAGCGGCCTCGCGACCACGCGCTTCTGCTTCGAAGGGTTCCTGCCCCGCAAGGGCAGGGCCCGCACCGAGCGGTTGGAGCTGATCGCCGGCGAGCGCCGGACCACGGTCCTCTACGAGTCGCCTCGCCGGCTGCGGGCCTGTCTCGCAGACCTGGCCGAGGCATGTGGCCCGCTGAGGCGGGCCGTGGTCGCCCGCGAGCTCACCAAGCTGCATGAGGAGGTGGTGAGAGGCAGTCTGGCCGAGCTCTGCGAATGGTCCGGGAAGCCAGTGAAGGGCGAGGTCGTGATCGTGATCGAGGGCGCTGCGGGGGCCGGTCCCGAAGCCACCGACGATCAGCTCCGGGCCGCGGTCGAAGCCCTGGTTTCCGGTGGTCTGAGCCGCAGGGACGCGGCCGCATCGGCCGCGGCCTCTCACGGAGTGTCACGCCGGCGGGCCTACAACCTGGCGGTCGACGATCAAGGACCGGTGCCCGAGTAGAAAGCGGCTCGCCCGTCGGGTCCGGTAGGAAAACTGCGGCCTCGGCTGGGGATGACCTTGGTATCTGGGGATAATGTGGCTCGCCATGGCGGTGCGGGTGCCTGTGCTTGTCGCGGTTGCGTGGCCCTACGCGTCCGGAAGCCGCCATCTCGGCCACCTGGCCGGGGCCTATCTTCCAGCCGACATCTACGCCCGCTACCAGCGCCTGGCCGGCAACGACGTGCTGATGGTGAGCGGATCCGACGTGCACGGCACGCCGATCACGGTCCGGGCCGACGCCGAGGGGGTCACCCCGGCTGAGATCGTAGACCGCTACCACGCCGAGTTCTGCCGTCAATGGGAGAGCCTCGGGATCTCGTGGGACCTCTACACCACCACCGGGACCCCCAACCACGCCGCCGTCACCCAGGACATGTTCCTGGTGCAGCTGCGCAACGGCTTCATCGACAAGCGGGTGTCCGAGCAGTTCTACGACCCCGTCGGCGAGAGGTTCCTGCCCGACCGCTACATCGAGGGAGAGTGCCCCCATTGCGGCTTCGACGGGGCCCGCGGCGACCAGTGCGAGCACTGCGGCACCACCCTCGACGCCACCGACCTGATCGAGCCCCGATCGAAGATCAGCGGGGCCGTTCCCGAGCTGCGCTCGACCGAGCACTTCTACTTCCGCTACTCGGACTTCACCGAGAGGGTCGGCGCCTGGCTCAAGACGCGCAAGGGCTGGCGCCCCCACGTTCTCAACTCGGCCACCGGCTGGACCAACGAGGGCCTCCAGGATCGGGCCATCACCCGGGACCTGGACTGGGGCGTCGAGCTTCCCGTCGACGACCTGGGCGAGGGCAAGCGGATATACGTCTGGTACGACGCGGTGATCGGCTACCTGTCCGCGTCGGTGGAATGGGCGGCCCGCAACGGCGACGCCGAGGCCTGGAAGCGCTGGTGGCACAACGACGACGCCCGCCACGTCTACTTCGTCGGCAAGGACAACATTCCCTTCCACTCGCTGCTGTGGCCCGCCCAGCTGATGGGCTACGGCGGCCTGCACCTGCCCGACGACGTGCCCGCCAACCAGTACGTGACCTTCTCGGGGGCGAAGATGGCCGCAGGCCGCGGCGTCGGCCTCACCATCGGGGAGGGCCTGAGGCTCTTCGAGCCCGACGCCCTGCGCTACGCCCTGGGCGCGGCCCTGCCCGAGCACGCCGACACCGAGGTCTCCGTCGAGGAGATCGCCCGGCGCGTCAACGACGAGCTGGTGGCCACCTGGGGGAATCTCGTGCACCGGGTGTTCTCGATGGTCCACTCGAAGCTCGGGGGCACCGTCCCGGAGACCGGCGAACGTCAAGCTGAGGACGTCGCCCTGCTGGCGGCGGTCGACGGCGCGCTGGCCGAGGGAGCCGACTGCATCGAGCGGGTCGAACTGCGGGCCGGCCTCAGGAGCGCCATGGAGGCGGCAGCCAGGGTGAACGCCTACCTCAACTCCACCGAGCCCTGGAGGCTGGCGTCCGCCGAGCCCGAACGGGCCGCGGCGGTGCTGGTCACCGCGCTGGAGGCCGTGGCCGGCGTTCGGACGGGGCTGGCTCCGTACCTCCCGTTCTCCACCGCGGCGCTCGACGGCGTGTTCGGCCCGGTCCAGCGCTGGGAGCGCCCGGCCGTGCCGGCGGGCACGGCGGTGCCCAAGCCGTCGCCGCTGTTCACCAAGGTCGACCTCGACGCGCTCGACCTCGCCGGCCAGGGCGGGGAATCACGGTGAGGAGGGGTGGCTGACGTGGCCTGGGCCGATCATCACTGCCACCTCCCGGCCGGCGACGCGGCCGCCGAGGTGATCTCCGATGCCCGCTCGGCAGGCGTCGGCGTGCTTGTCAACGTCGGCACCGACGTGGGGGACTCCCGGCGGGCGATCGCGGTCGCCGAGTCCCACGACGGGGTGTGGGCCACCGCCGGCGTGCATCCCCATGAGGCCTCCAGCGGCACCGATGGGCTGGAGGCCCTGTTGGGGCATGATGGCGTGGTGGCCGTGGGGGAGACGGGCCTCGACTATCACTACGACCATTCGCCGCGCCCGGTGCAGCGTCGGGTCTTCGCTGCCCAGGTGGAGCTGGCGAACCGGCGCGGCCTGCCGCTGGTGGTCCACTCCCGGTCGGCCTGGGAGGACACCCTGTCGGTGCTCGACCGCGAGGGAGTGCCGTCCCGGACCGTGATGCACTGCTTCACGGGCGGGCCCGACGAGGCTGAGGAGTGCCTGCGCCGGGGCGCGGTGCTCTCCTTCTCGGGGATCGTCACCTTCCCCAAGGCCGACGAGGTGCGCGACGCGGCCCGGGTGTGCCCGCTCGATCGCCTGCTGGTCGAGACCGACAGTCCCTACCTGGCTCCCGTGCCCCACCGCGGCCGCCAGAACCGCCCTGCGCTTGTTCCGGTGGTGGGCGCAGCGGTGGCCGCGACGAAGGGACTCGACGTATCGGAGGTGGAGGCGGCCACCTTCCGGACGACCCGGGCCTTCTACGGACTCGATGGAGAGGGTTCGGATGTCGTCGTCTGACCGCCGTGTCCGGCCGGCCCTGGCGGCGGTGGCCGCGCTCGTGCTGCTGGCCGCCGTCGCCGGCCCCGCATTGGCCCAGACCTCGACGCCGACCGGCGGCGTCGACGAGGACGAGGCCGCGGAGGTGGAGGACTTCGAGGATCGGGCGAGGAGGTGGAGCGAGGCTCGCAGGCGCGCCCGGGAGGAGGCTCTGCGCCGAGCCGAGGAGCTGGCCAACCAGGCCAGGACGACGACCAGCACGACCACGACCACGGCTGCGACAACCACGAGGACCACGAGGGCCACGCCGACCACGACGACCCAACCGCCGACCACGACGACCCAGCCGCCGCCGACGACCACTGGGGATGGGGAGATCGAGCACCCGATCCCGGCGGGGACGACAGAAGCGCAGTGGCATGCTCTCCGGCAGTGCGAGTCGACGCAGAACTACCGGGCCATCAGCTCCAGCCGCCGGTACCGCGGCGCATACCAGTTCTCGAAGAGCACGTGGAACTGGGTGGCTGGGATGCACTATCCGGAGCTGGTCGCGGTCGATCCCATCGATGCCTCGCCGCCGGACCAGGACAAGATGGCCTACAAGCTCTACGAGATAAACGGCTGGGATCCCTGGCCCACCTGCAAGAAGAGGCTGCCCTCCTGACCCACACGCATTCGGGGTTGCAGGCGCTGATGGACCGCTTCGACGTGTCGCCGCGCCGGTCCCTCGGTCAGAACTTCGTGACGGACCCGAACACGGTGCGACGGATCGCCCGGCTCGCAGGCGCGGGCCCGGCGGATCACGTGCTGGAGATCGGCGCCGGCCTGGGCTCGCTCACCCTGGCGCTGGCCGAGACCGGTGCGTCGGTGCGGGCGGTGGAGGTCGACCCCGGATTGGCGGCCGCGCTGCGCACGGTTGTCGCGGAGGCGGGCGCCCGAAGCGTCGAAGTGGTGGAGGGGGACGCCTCGGGGCTGGACTTCGTCGAGGTCCTGCAGGGCTCGGACCGGTGGATGCTGGTGGCCAACCTGCCGTACAACATCGCCACGCCGCTGATCCTGGACCTGCTGCGCGACGTCGGGGCCATAGAGACGATGGTCGTGATGGTGCAGCGCGAGGTGGGGGAGCGCCTGGCGGCTCGGCCGGGGTCGAGGTCGCGGGGCATCCCCAGCGTGCTGGTCGAGCGCAGGGGGACGGCGCGGGTGGTGGCGAGGGTCCCGGCCTCGGTGTTCCGGCCACAGCCGAAGGTCGAGTCGGTGGTGGTGCGCATCGAGCGCCATGCGGGCTGCGTCTCGCCGGGCGCGCCCGCGGCCGACGCGAGATTCGAGCTCCTCGTGCGGACCGGGTTCGGTCAGCGGCGCAAGATGCTGCGCCGCTCGCTGGCCGGGCTCGCGGCACCGGAGAGCTTCGCGGCCGCCGGCGTGGATCCGTCGTCCCGCCCGGAGGCGTTGACCGTGGACGAGTGGATCGGCCTGGCCCGAGCGACCGGCTAGAACTCGGAGTCTCTCAAGACGTTGCCGCCGACTCGGCTGCGGCGATGGCCCGCCAGACCCGCTGGGGCGTGTAGGGCATGTCCAGGTGGGCGACTCCGAGAGGCGCCAGAGCGTCGAGCACCGCCGACTGCACCGCCGGGGTCGAGCCGATCGTGCCCGACTCGCCGACGCCCTTGGCGCCGAGCGGGTTGAGAGGCGTCGGCGTCTCGGTGTGGGCCGTCTCCATCCGGGGGAGCTCGGAGGCGGCCGGTATGGCGTAGTCGGCGAAGTTGGTGTTGCGGGGGTTGCCGTCCGAGTCGTAGGTGGTCTCCTCGTACAGCGCCTGCGAGATGCCCGTGGCCACGCCGCCGTGCACCTGCCCCTCCACGAGCACCGGGTTGAGGATGCGGCCGCAGTCGTCCACCGCCACATGGCGCACGGACCGGGCCTCGCCGGTGTCTGCGTCGACCTCGACCACCGACACGTGGGCACCGAATGGGTAGCTGGACTCGCCCTGGTTGAAGTCGGTCTCGGCGGCCAGCCCGCCGGGCTCGACGCCTTCGGGCAGGTCCTCGGCGGACGCGGCCGCGGCGAGCTCGGCCCACGACACCGTCCGGGCCGGCACGCCCGCGGGGGCGAGGCCGCCGGGGGCCACGACGATGTCGTCGACGTCGGCCTCGAGCAGGTCGGCGGCCAGCCGGCGGGCGGTGTCGAGGACCTCGGTGGCTGCGGTCCACACCGCGCTGCCGCCGATCTGCAGCGACCGCGACGCCACCGTGCCGGTGCCCCTGGGGACCTCGGCGGTGTCGCTGTGGATGACCCGGGCCTGCTCGGCGGGCACGCCCAGCACCTCGCCCAGGATCTGGGAGAAGGCGGTGGCGTGCCCCTGGCCGTGCGAGGCGGTGCCCACCCTGGCGGTGACCGTGCCGTCGAGCTCGACGGTGACCGATCCGAACTCCTCGAACAGCCCGACCGCGGTTATCTCCACGTAGGTCGACACGCCGATGCCCATCAGCCGGCGGTCACCGGCCGAGCGCCGGCGGGCCTGCTCGGCTCTCAGCTCCTCGTATCGGGCCGTCTCCAGGGCCAGGTCGAGGGCGCGCTCGTACTCGCCGCAGTCCATGTTGGCGCCGGTGGGCGTCGTCAGCGGGAAGTCGCCGGGCGCGAGCAGGTTGCGGCGCCGCAGCTCCGCGGGGTCGATGCCCAACTCGGCCGCGGCCATGTCGATGATCCGCTCCAGGCACACGGTCGCCTCGGGTCGGCCCGCCCCCCGGAAGGCGGCCACCGGGGTGGTGTTGGTGACTGCCGCGACCGCCTCGTAGTGGACCGCGCCCATGCGGTAGGGGCCCGAGGCCATCAGCATCGTGAAGAACGGCAGGAACGCGCCGATGCCGGGGTAGGCGCCCGTGTTGGTGGTGGCCTTGATCCTGATCCAGCGGAACGTCCCGTCGGCGCTCAAGCCGAGTTCCACGTCGTTGACGTAGTCCCTCCCCTGGGTCATGTTGACCAGGTTCTCGCTGCGGGTCTCGGTCCACTTCACCGGCCGGTCCAGATGCCGGGCCAGCCATGCCGCCACGATGAACTCCGGGTAGGCGGGGGCCTTGGAGCCGAAGCCGCCGCCGACAGCGGGGGCGACCACCCGCACATCCTCCGGCTGCGCCTCCAGGGCCGCGGCCACGACGTTGCGAACCTCGTGGGGTCGCTGGGTGGTGCACCACACCGTCAAACCTTCGGCGCGGTCGCCGTTGCCGGGCGCGGCCAGGACCACCGACGGCTCGATGGGCGCCCCCGACATGCGGTGGTTGACTATGCGCGCCCTCACCGTCAGGTCGTGGCCCGACATCGCTTCGGGGTCGGCGGGAGTGGAGAACTGCGTGGCCAGGTTCGATCCGTGGGCCTCGATGATCACCGGTGCGCCCGCTTCGAGGGCCTCGAACGGGTCGGTCACCGCGTCGAGCGGCTCGTAGTCCACCTCGACCAACTCGGCCGCGTCGACGGCCGCCTCCCGGGTCTCGGCCACCACCACCGCGATCGGGTCGCCCACATAGCGGGCCTTGTCGGCCAGCGGCCGGCGGCTGAGCTCCGGCGGCAGCATCACGAACTGGGGCTGCGGGCCGATGGGCACGTCCGACCCGGTCAGCACGTCGACGACGCCCGGAGCGGCCCTGGCCGCCTCGGTGTCGATGGCTGCGATGTCGGCGTGGGCCATCACCGACCGCACGAAGGCCAGATGAGCCGTTCCCGGAGGCGACATGTCGCCCACGTATCGAGCGGTGCCGGTGAGCAGGTCGGGGTCCTCTCGCCGGAGCACGGCGTTGCCCATGAACGATCCTGAGGCCACGGCGGTCTCCTTGTCTCGACTGCGACCCGTGGACTCTAGAGGCAGCGGGGGCCTGCGGCCCGATCCTGCTCGCTGCCGGCGCGGCCGCAGGGTGCGCCACCGCCCGGTCCGGAAGTAGCTTCTCGGCGTGATCGAGGCACTGGCGCCGGCCAAGCTGACCCTGAGTCTGCGCATCACCGGCGTGCGCGACGACGGCTACCACGAGATCGACGCCGAGATGGCGACGCTGGACCTCTGCGACCGGCTGGAGATCCGCCCGAGCTCCGGGGGCGCGGCCGATGTGCGGATGCTCGACGCCGCGGGCGACGACTTTCCGGCCGTGCCGCCGGCGGCCGGCAACCTCGTCGTGCGTGCTCTGGCCCTGGCCGGACGCCGCGCCCGGGTCACCGTCCACAAGCGGATCCCGGCCGGCGCCGGATTGGGCGGCGGGTCCGCCGACGCGGCCGCGGTGCTGCGCTGGGCCGGCTTCACCGACACCGTGCGGGCGGCCTCCATAGGCGCGGACGTGGCCTTCTGCTTGAGCGGCGGCCGGGCCCGGGTGCGCGGCATCGGGGAGGTCGTCGAGCCGCTTGCCTACGTGCGCGAGCAGTACACCCTGTTGCTGGTGCCGCTGTCATGCAGCACCGCGGCGGTCTACGCGGCATGGGACGAGCTCGGGGGACCGGCGGGACCCAGCGGCAACGACCTGGAGGCTGCCGCGCTGCGGGTGGCGCCGGAGCTGGCGGCGTGGCGCGACGAGCTCGGCGACTCCACCGGGCAGGTCCCGCGGCTGGCGGGAAGCGGCAGCACCTGGTTCGTGGCCGGCGCCCATCCCGGCCCGAACCGCGTGGTGGCGACCACGACCGAGAGTTCCCGCAATCGGCGTGAGGGCTGAGAACTTGCGCGGAAGGGGCTACTTGCGCCGCTGATGGCGGGTGCGCCGAAGCATCTTCTTGTGCTTCTTCTTGCGCATGCGCTTGCGGCGCTTCTTGATGAGCGATCCCACGAGGGGAGAACGCTACCGGCCCCGGCGCCCGAACACGCATCGCGTCGATGATCGCCGGCATCGGCGGCCAGGAGGCCGAGCGGGCTAACGCTCGCTTCAGCGGCTCCCCGACTCTCCGACGCGGGGACGGAGCTCGTCTCGAGCCTCCTCGTGGATGTACCCGAGATTGCAGAGATGTTCGACGAGGGTCGCCCTGCTCACGTCGAGACGGCCGGCGACGGCCGACACGCCTTCGGGCGAGTCGATGGGGCTCTCGGCGCCGGCGATCGCAGAGTTCAACGAGTCGGGCGGCATGAGCAGCCAGGCAGCGAACGCGTTGGCGCGCTGCTCGATCGCCTTGGGCGCCCATGGTCCGCTGGCCATCGCCAGGCGAGTGCCGTGCGAGCGGTCGTGCAGGAGGTGGCACAGCTCATGAGCCAGCGTGAACCGTCTCGCCCGCGCCGAGCCCGCCGACCGATGGTTCGAGTTGAGCACGATCGTGGGCGGGTGCTCTCCGCCCACGAAGGCGACGGCGCGAAGGTCCGGGTCGTCGAGGCGGACCTCGGACAGGCTGACGCCCCTTCTGTCCAGGAGCGCTTCGACGTCCACCCTCGACCCCGCGAATTCATCCCCGATCCTGTCGAGCAGGTCATCGGCGAGCAGATAGCCATGCGTCCATGGCCGCAGCGACGGATCGATCGGCTCGTCGAAGGACAGGTCAGCGAGGCCGTCGACCGGGGACGGGTCGTACGCGTCGAGCAGGAGTCGCGCCAGTTCTGTGGCATCGTCCCCAGTGATGGTCGGGCTCACCGATCCGAACAGGAGAGCGGCACCGCAGCTCCCTTCGACAACGACGTCGTTCGACCGTCCAGAGCCGAACGCCGCCTCAAAGGCCTTCGAGCTCCCGAGCGACCGGCCGAGATCCCGCAGCTCCCTCCAGCGTTCATCGATGCGGTCCCAGGCGGTTCCCAGACCAGCGATCCAAGCGGAGCGCTCCTCGGTCCGCTCCACCGATCTCAGCGATCCGACGGAATCAACGAGGGCTCGGCAGCGCTCCGACGCGGGCAACCGCTTCTGCAGCCACTCCGCTGCGCACGCCAGGACTTCATGGAGCGGCTCCGCGACTGCCGCGGGAGCCGCATACTCGGTCCCGTCAGGCGACAGGAAGTCGATTCCCTCGGCCCCGGCGAATCGGGCGGCCGTCCACGAGATCTCCACCCGGTCCCTGAGGCGCCGGAAGCGCACATCCGGAACGATGCCGCCATCGCGGGCGGTGCGCAGAGCGTGACGCCGGTTCCACTCCCACTGCCCCTCACGGTCGGCGAGCGCGCCGGCGTCGCCCGAGGCGTCGAGCGCCATTGCTGACGCCATCCCACCCGCCTCGGCAGCCGTGCGAATGGACGGCGTTGCCGCAGGCGGCCGCTCCTCGTGCAGGAGGGGATCCCAGTTGGCGCTCAGCCATTCGAGTATCGGCAGGAGATACCAATGGGAGGAGTGCAGCGTCTCGCCGCTGTCCGCGTGGGCGCACAGGTTCACCCCGCGAACCCAGATCTGGAACGCACCCCAACTCTCGGCCATGTCGGGCGAGGCAGCTGCACCCTTGTCCGGATCATGAAGGAATGCGAGCCTCACCGCGAACGACGCGGTGTCGCCGGCGAACCTCTCCCAGCGGACACTCATCCTCTGCGCCTTCTCGCTTGCCTGACAGTGCGTCGTGTCACGGCGCCCTCGTCCAGCCAGTCTCGCAGGATCCTCGGCGGAACGTCGTCCCAGTCGATGGGATAGCCGTGCCAGGAGCTCCTTGCCCGATCGTGGCACTGTCCACAGAAGGCCTGGTCGCCGTCAGTGGCGTACCGCTTGTGGCCGTGGAGCACACTGTCTTGGAGGAGTCGATCGGCATCGACATCCGACGGACAGACAGAGCCTCTGCGACCGGGCGAAGGCATCGGCTTGTGCTTCGGACTCGGCTCGTATCTCATCGGCTGCCTCCGCTGGGGCGGGTCGAGTGCCGGCATCGAATTGTAGGGCTATTGTGAGTCGAGCCGTCCGTCTCGGTGCGGGCGGCGGTGGCCGGTAGTTCAACTGGCAGAACGTCGGACTTTGGCTCCGGATGTTGCAGGTTCGAGTCCTGCCCGGCCAGCACATTCCCCGAGGTGACCCGCAGCGTCGCCTCGCGGCGCCGGCGCCGTCCTACAATGCCGGGCGCCATGAAGCAGCAGACCAACAAGGAGCTCCGGATCGTGTCGGGGCGGTCCAGTCAGGACTTCGCCGCCAGCGTCTGCGCGGAGCTCGGCGTCAAGCTGGGCACCTGCCACATCGAGAACTTCGCCAACGGCGAGATCCACGTCCGCTACGGCGAGTCGATCCGGGGCTGCGACGCCTTCATCGTCGGCACCCACGCCGAGTGGGAGGGCGGCTCGATCAACGACGCCATCGTGGAGCAGCTCGTCATGGTCGACGCAGCCAAGCGGGCCTCCGCCAAGCGGATAACCGTTGTGGCCCCCTTCTACGGGTACGCCCGCCAGGACCGCAAGGCCTCCGGGCGCGAACCCATCTCGGCCCGGCTGCTGGCCGACCTGTTCCTGGCCGCGGGGGCCAAGAGGCTGCTG
>JAPOQG010000420.1 GCA_026710865.1 Acidimicrobiaceae bacterium | reverse complement strand
GCCGAGATCGACGCCGAGGGCTGGATCCACATCAAGGACCGCATCAAGGACATGGTGATCCGCGGCGGCGAGAACATCCATTGCTCGGAGGTGGAGGCCGCCATCTACGAGTTGGACGAGGTGGCCGAGGCAGCCGTGTTCGGCGTGCCCGACGAGCGTCTGGGTGAGGAAGTGGCCGCCGCCGTCGTGCTCGTGCCCGGAGCCGAGTTCAACGAGGGCGACCTCGCCGCTCACCTCGAGGGACGTCTGGCCCGCTACAAGCATCCCCGCTACGTGTGGTTCCTGGACGATCCGCTGCCCCGCAACGCCAACGGCAAGTCCCTCAAGCGCGAGCTTCGGGACCGCCTCGCTCCCGGCACCTAGCGCGCCGCCGGGCAGTCTGACGCCCGGCTCCAGAGAGGGATGATTCAGGAATCATCCCCCAATAAACTCGGTTCTCCCCCCCTCATCAATGATGATTAGCGAATCATCTCTCAGGACGCTACCTTGATGTGCATGGCGAGGCGACGGCTCAAGCTTGCGGACATCCCTGATCGGCTGACAGCTGAGGAGTTCTGGGCACTGTTCGGCGACGTGGAGCACGAGGGCCTCGACTTCAAGCGGGGCATCAACGACAGCCTCTACGAGGCAATCCCGGCGATGGCGATGACGAACGGAGGGATCCTGGTGCACGGGGTGGACGACGAGCGGCGCATCCTCGGCTGCCCGCTCAGCCAGCGGGTCCAGGACCGCATCACCCGCTACGCCAAGGAGTGCAATGTCGAAGTGGAGGTGCGCGCCGTCGGCGTGGGGGAGCGGGAGCTGACTCTCGTTGCGGTGCCCGAGGTCGGCGAGCGCGTCGTCACCACGCCCGACGGCCGGCTGCTGCGGCGCGTCGGCGGCGACTCGCAGCCGCTGCGGGGCGAGGCGATGGCGCTGTTCGTCCGGGATCGCCTCAGGGTGTCCGCCGAGCAGGAGCCCCTGCGCCGAGGGTTCGACCCCGACGACTTCGACATCGATGCCGTCAATTCGGCGCTGGTCAGGCAGGGCCGTGAGCCTGTTGCCCGCGAGTCGCTCGGACGGGCTCTGTGCGACCTGCATGTCGCGGAGCGCGACACGAGCCATCGCCACGGAGGTGACGGGGAGTTGATTGTGGTCGCCGCGGCGGCGCTGTTGTTCGCGCACGACCCCCGCCGATTCGTCGCGGGCGCCGAGGTCCAACTCGTGCGACGGGTCGGTATCGGGCCCGGGCCGGGCCCCACCAGCGACCGCGAGAGCTGCTGCGGCCCGTTCGAGAAGACCGTCGAGTGCTGCACAGGCTTCATCGAGCGCCACACCAGGCAGTTCGAGGTCGTGACCGGCGTCCGCCGCGAGCTGGTTCCGGAGTACCCGGCCGCGGCGGTGCGGGAGGCCGTGGTCAACGCCCTCGCCCACCGCGACTACGCCCTGGCCGGCGCAACCATCGACATCACCGTGTGGGACGACCGCATCGAGTTCCTCAGCCCGGGCCCGCTGCCCGGCCACATCACCGCGGCCAACATGCGCACCGAGCACTTCAGCCGCAACCGGCTGATGATGCGCAACCTCAAGGAGATGGGCCTCGTCGAGGAGTTCGGCGACGGCATCGACCGCATGTACCGCGAGATGGAGGCCCGGCTGATGCCGCCGCCGGAGTTCGAGACCGCCGCCGCCTCGGTGACGGTGACCCTGCGAAACCGCCAGCTCGCCGACTTCGAGGACCGGGCCTGGCTGCAGTCGCTGGGAGCCGGCCCCGACTCGACCGAGGAACGGCTCGCGCTGGTGCAGACCCGCCGGGCCGGTCGGATCGCCAGACGCGAATTCGCCGAGGCCCTGCCCCACGCCGACATCGACCGGCTGCTGAGGACCCTGGTCGCCAAGGGCCTCCTCGAGCGGGTCGGCCGGGGCGGCGGCACGCAGTACAGGCTCTCCGCGGAGGTGGTCGCACGCGCCGGCGACTCCAGCTTCGAGGTCCAGCGCCGCCGGCGCCAGTCGCTGCTCGACGAGATGCACCGCCGGGGCAGCCTGTCCGCAGCCGAGGCGACCCGGGTGCTGGACGGGGACGTCAAGGAGGCTCGCCGCATCCTCAGCGCGCTCAGCGACGCCGGACTGATCCAGGCCACGGGCAACACCAAGGCCCGCCGCTACCACGCCGCCCCGAGGGCGCCTGTCTCGACCAGATAGGCGAGTTGGGCCTCGAGGATGCACGCGCCAACGGCAAGTTCCTCAAGCGCGAGCTTCGGGACCGACACAAGATGTTGTCGATCCTCGACACACGACGAGTTGGTCAGCGGCCGACAGCGCGGCGTGCGGAAGCGGGGCTCGCCGTCGCGCTCGTGGCCGGCGCCATGACGGCGCGGGGGAAGCCCCGCCTAGCCGCGGCCTGGGGCCAGGGTGGTGAGCCGCTCGACGGCCTGCTCCAGTACCGCGGGGCGTTTGCAGGCTGCGAACCGCACGAAGGGGGCGCCCATCTCCTTGTCGTCGCACAGCACCTGCACCGGCACGGCCACCACGCCGCACACCTCGGGCAGGGCCCGGCAGAACTCCAGGCCGTCGGCGGCGCCGAGGGGGCGGATGTCGGCGGTTATGTAGTAGGCGCCCTGGGGGACGGCCGGCTCGAAGCCCGCCTCGGACAGGCCGGCGCACAGCATGTCGCGCCGGGCCTGAAGGTCGGCGGCGAGTCCCTCGAAGAACTCGTCGCCGAGGCGCAGCCCGACCGCCACCGCAGGCTGGAACGGCCCTCCGCTGACGTAGGTGAGGAGCTGCTTGGCCGCCTGCACCGCCCGGACCAGTCCCGGGCGGGCGCATGCCCAGCCGATCTTCCAGCCCGTGAACGACAGGGTCTTGCCTCCCGAGGAGACGGTGACGGTGCGGTCGGCCATGCCCGGCCGGCTGGCCAGGGGCACATGGGTGTTCTGATCGAAGACCAGGTGCTCGTACACCTCGTCGGTGACCGCGATCACGTCGTGCTCCACGCACAGCCGGGCGATGGCGTCGAGCTCGTCGGTGCTGAAGACCTTGCCGGTGGGGTTGTGCGGGGAGTTGAGCACCAGGACCCTGGTGCGGGGCCCGAACGCAGCGGCCAACTCGTCGGGGTCGAAGGTGTAGGCAGGCGGTCGCAGCTGCACCAGCCGCCGCACCGCGCCCGCCATGGAGATGTCGGCCGGGTAGATGTCGAAGTATGGCTCGAAGGTCACCACCTCGTCGCCGGGGCCGGCGAGGGCCAGGATGGCGGCGGTGACGGCCTCGGTGGCCCCCGCGGTGATCAGCACCTCGGTGTCGGGGTCGAACTCGAGGCCCCAGAACCGCTTCTGGTGCTCGGCCACCGCCTGACGCAGGACCGGGTAGCCGATCCCGGGCGGGTACTGGTTGAAGTCGCCCCGGATGGCCTCGACAGCGGCCTGGGCCACCGCGTCCGGCCCGTCGGTGTCGGGGAACCCCTGGCCCAGGTTGATGGCGCCGGTGCGCACCGCCAGCGCCGACATCTCCGCGAAGACCGACGCCCCGCCGAATTCCTGGAGGCGGTCGCACAGATGGGGCAGCCGCTCGCCGGTCACCGTCCCAGCCTACGACCGGTGCCGCGTGCGATTCCCGGGGCTTCCTCAGCCGGCGGCAGGGGCGACGAGTCCGAGCAGGAACTCCCAGGCGGCGTCGTTCAGCTCCCCGCTCACCCTGGCGACCACCCTGCCGTCGGCGTCGATCCCCACCGTGTAGGGGAATCCTCGCAGCCCGTAGGCGTCGCTGATCTCGTTGCTC
>JAPOQG010000159.1 GCA_026710865.1 Acidimicrobiaceae bacterium | reverse complement strand
TGTCCGGGCCCGGGTCGCTGTCCAGGCTCGGGTCGCTGTCCGGGCCCGGGTCCTTGTCCGGGCCCGGGTTGCTGGCCGCTGCTTCGCCGTCGCCGGCTGACAGCGCAGTGGGCGACACCGCCAGCGGCGTTGCAGCCCGCGCCAGGCACCGTTCGCGCTCGCGTTCCCACTCGTCGCGCTCGGGAATCGGAGTGCGCTGCGGCTCCGCTGGAGCGGGCCGGCCGGCGGCAGTGGCATCACGCTCGCCGGCCGGGGCGAGAAACGTCGAGCCGTCCACGGCCCCGGCCCCGGCCGCTCCGGCATCGGTCAGAGCCCAGGCCGCGGAGTTCACCTTGCTGCCGTTCTCGCCAGGATCCCGGCGGTGCAGGCTCACCACCAGGTGGTCGCGGGCCCGGGTGCAGGCGACGTAGAGCAGCCGGAGGCGCTCATGGGCGTCCATCTGCTCGTCGATCGGCTTCCACTCCTCGTAGTTCTCTGACTCGATCCCTCCCCGCAGCCTCACCACCGGCTGTCCCGATGCGTCGAAGGCCACCGAGGGCCCGCGGGCGGGTGCGCTGAGCCTGGTGGTCATGCCCGACAGGACCACGATGGGGAACTCCAGGCCCTTGGCGGCGTGCACCGTGAGGATGCGCACGCTGTCGTCGTCGGTCTCGGGCAGGATGGTCTCGGTCACCCGGGCGTTGTCGGCGCCTTGCAGCCGGGCCCAGGCCAGGTAGTCGCGCAGGTTGGTGCCGCCGGCGTCGGCCCAGGCGCGGGCCTGGTCGGTCACGAACCTGAGCCGTCTCCACACGTCGCGCGGCCGCCCGCCGGCCACTGCGGTCTCGAAGGCGCCCCGCTCGCGGACCAGCCGGTCGATCAGGGCGGGCGGGCTGGTCCAGCGCTTGGCCCGGTGCAGTTCGGCGAGGTGGGCGATCCCCTCGGCCACCGGGTGGTCCGACGGCGCGTCCTCGGGCGGCCTGCGAAGCAGCGAGAACCTTCCCCTGCAAGCCAGGCGCCAGTGGGCCAGGTCGTCGTCGCCGCAGCCGTAGAGCGGGGAGCGCAGGGCGGCGACCAGGGCCAGCTCGTCGGTGGGGTCGGCCACAGCCTGCAGGGCCGACAGCACGTCTCGCACCTCGCGGGTGCTGTACACCAGCGAGGAGGACTCGGCCCGGTAGGGGATCCCCGCTGCGTCGAGGGCGTCCTCGAGGTCTCCCAGGCTGATCCGGGACGGGATGAGGATGGCGATGTCCCCCAGCCGGGCGGGCCGTGGCGCCGGCTCGGTCGGTGACCCGTCGTCGACGTCCCATCCGTCCCTCAGGGCCGCGGCCACCGCCTGGGCCACCGACTCCGCCTCCCGCCTGCGCAGCTCGGCGGCGAAGGCCCTGCCCTCGATCTCGATCGCCTGAGCACCGACGACGGTGACGGCGGGCCCGCGCGGGACCGGTTCGCGAACCGAGCCCAGCGGCGCATACTCCGGCTGGCTGCCCTCCACCGGCTGTATCAGCTCTCCGAACACAGCGTTGACCCAGTCGATGATCGGCCGAGTCGAGCGGAAGTTGGTGGCCAGGCCCTCGATCCGGCCCCGGTCCTGGCCGCTGGTCCAGTCGCGGGCCTCCAGGAACGTGGCGATGTCGGCTCGGCGGAAGCGGTAGATGGACTGCTTGGGGTCGCCGACGAAGAACAGGCGGCCCGGATCGGGGACCATCTCAGCCCAGCGGGCCGTGGCCGGAGCGGGGTCGTCACAGCCCAGCAGCGCGGCCAGCTCGACCTGTATCGGGTCGGTGTCCTGGAACTCGTCGATGAGCAGGCACCGGTAGTGGTCGCGCAGCGCCGCCCGCACCGCCGGTCCGTGGGTGTCGTGGCGCAGCACCTGGCGGGCCCGAACCAGCAGATCGTGGAACTCGAGGCGTCCCCTGGCTCGCCGCTCCTCCGCTGCGCTCAGCGTGAAGGTGGCCAGCCGGGCCACGAGGCGCTCCAGCGCAGCCTCCGCCGCCGATCGGAGCGCCCGCTCGCAGACTGCCTTCAGGCGCCTGATGCCGTCGCGGGCGTTCTGGACCTGGCCGTCCCAGCTGCCGGCCCTGCCGAGGTTGGCGCCCTTGCATTCACGCTCCAGGGCCAGCAGCGCCTCGATCCGGTCGGTGCGGTCGGCCGCCACCTGGTCGGTGGGGGCGGCCTCGCCGGTCACGGCCAGCAGCCGGCTGCGGTGCTTGGCGATCGTGTCGATGCGAGCCAGGAGCTTGTCGCCGGGGTCCGTGCAGAACCCTCGGATGCCGGCCAGCAGGTCGAGCGCCCGGAGCGCTTCTGCGACATCGACGGGCGGAAGGTCGGGCTCGTGGCGGAAGTCGCAGTTCTCGAGGCGGTCCCAGTTCTCGTTCAGCTGCACGGCCAGTGCCCGGATCTGGTTGAGCCGCACCCCCTGCACCTCGAGCCCCAGCAGTGTCGGACCCATGGCGGGCTCGTCGAGGAGCGCGTCGAGAAAGTCGCGCCAGCGGAGGTCGAACTCGATCTGGGAGCCGATGTCGTCGAGCACTTCGACGCTGGGCGGCAGGCCCGCCTCCACGGGATGCTCGTTCAGCAGCCGCTGCGCGAAGGAGTGCAGCGTCCCCACTGCGGCGCCGTCGAGCTGGCGGAGCGCAGCCTCCGCCGCCGCCGCCCCGAGGGCGTCACGAGTGTCGGGGCTGTGCAGCCGGTCCCGGATCCGGTCCCGCAGCTCGGCGCCGGCCTTCTCGGTGAAGGTGATGGCCGCGATGTTCTCCATGGCCACGCCCGAACCGATCAGCGCGACCACCCGCTCGACGAGCGCCCGGGTCTTGCCCGAGCCCGCTCCGGCCTCCACGAACAGGGTGCTGTCGAGGTCCGAGGCGATCCGGTCGCGCGCCGCCTGGTCGGCGAGCGGCGGTCTGGCGGCGGTCATCGGGGCGCTCCAGCGGCGCTCTGGGGTGCCTCGGAGCGCTCGCGGTCGGGATCCACGAGGTCGAGGTAGCGGGCCAGGGCCGGATCGTCACGCTTGCGCTGGAAGTCGCGCCATTGGTCGCGGGTGCCCATGCCGTCGGGGTCGCAGTAGCCGCACGGGACCCAAGGCCTCCACACCGGCTCGTCGGGGTGCAGCGGGAACAGGCCGTCGCCGACCCCGTCGACGATGGCGTTCACCGCCTCGAGGACCCGCCGGCGGGCGGCGTCGGTGGCGTAGCCGACATCGCTGAACTGTCCCTTGGCCGACACGAACCAGTAGGCGCCGTGCCCGTCGGCGGTGTCGCCGATGCCGAGCAGGCTGCGGGCCGCGAGGTCGTAGAGGACGAGCTGGAGACGGTGGCCGCCCAGAGTCGGGTCGTCGGGGCCGAGCTTCTCGTAGGCGCGGGCGGAGCCCGTCTTGTAGTCGACCACCAGCAGGCCGCCGTCGGGGGTTGCGTCGACGCGGTCGATCGACCCCCGAACGCTCATGGACCGCCCGCTGCCGATCTCGACGCTGACGGGGCCGCTCGCGCTGCGGGGCATGCCGAAGCCGAGCTCCACCGCCGCGGGCTGCGACCGGTAGTGGGCGCGCCGCTCGTCGTCGAAGTCGAGGAAGCGGACCAGGTCGGCGAGGATCTGGCGCCGGTCGTGCTCCCAGTAGAGCCTGCGCCCGACCAGGCCCCGGACTGCGAGCCGGTCGCACTCCTGCTCCCCGACAGCGAGCAGGTGGGTCCGCCACGACTCGGGCCAGCGCGCCCCGGGGGCGGGCACGGCGCCCTCGGCGATGGCCTCGGCCAGCCAGCGCTCGAGGATCCGGTGCACGAGGCTGCCGCGCTCCAGCGGGCTGATGCGATGCTCGTCGTCGGCGTCGTCGATGGCCTCGACCCTCAGGACGTGGCGCATGAAGTAGGCGTGGGGGCATCCGGCCCACATCTCCAGCCGGGAGGCGGAGGTCGTCTCGCCGCCGCCGGCCGGGTGCGCCAGGACGGTCCCCCGGAGGTCGCCGGCCGACAGGTTGCCGTCGAAGCGGGTGAGCCGCCGCGAC
>JAPOQG010000256.1 GCA_026710865.1 Acidimicrobiaceae bacterium | reverse complement strand
TGCTCGACGGGGTCCGCCAGATTCAAGGCTCGGCCGGCCGGCGCCAGGTGGACGGCGCCGAGGTGGTGGTGGCCCACGGCAACGGCGGGGGGGTCTCCCCGTTCTCCACCATGGTCCTGGGAAGGGGCCCCTGACCGTCGGGCGGGCCCTTCCTGGAACGGACCCCCCGCCCGCCGGGCCGGCCCCAGCCGCTCGCCCCGGCCCAAGACGCGTCCCGGTCATCGGACGCCCCCCGCCGGCAGCTCGGTCGGGTGGTCCCGTTCCTGCAAGGCACGCCCGACGGTCATGGGCCCCGTCCCAGGACCATGGTGGAGAACGTGGAGAACACCCCGCCGTTGCCGTGGGCCACCACCACCTCGGCGCCGTCCACCTGGCGCCGTCCGGCCGAGCCTTGAATCTGGCGGACCGCGTCGAGCAGGTGGAACACCCCGCCGGCATGGCCGTGCGACAGCATCCCGCCGTGGAGGTTGACCGGACAGTCCGAGCCCAGTGCCAGCGCACCCGACTCGGCGTACGGTCCGCCCTCGCCCTCGCCGCACAGGCCCAGGGCCTCCACCCCGGCCACCACGCTGAACGTGCAGGCGTCGTGGATGTAGGCCGCGTCGGCGTCAGCAGCGGTCAGGCCCGCTCGCTGGAAAGCTCGGGCCGCGGCCACCGGCCCGCCGAGCTCGTGAAGGTCGGGGGCCTGCGAACCGATGTGGTGGGGGGCCGCCGAGCCGAAGCCGAGCACCCGTGCGTACCGCACGCCCAGGCTGCGGGCCCGATCGATCGAGGTGACCACGAAGGCCCCGCCGGCGTCGGAGATCAGCGAGCAGTCGAGCCTTCGCAGCGGCGACGAGATCATGGGCGACGCCTGATGGTCGGCCAGGGTGATCGGCTCGCGCTTGTGGGCGTTGTCGTTGAGCGAGGCGTGGCGGCGGGAGGTCACCGCCACCGCACCGAGCTGCTCGCTGGTGGTGCCGTAGAGGTGCATGTGACGCTGGGCGAACAGGGCGTAGCCGCTGATCATGGCGATCTGGCCGTAGGGGGCCTCGAAGTCCTCGCCGCCGGTGAGGGTGCCCGGCGCCCGTCCCCGGCCCGAGCGTCGGATGGAGATGCCGTTCTCGCCGTAGGTGCACAGCGCGGCGGTGCACATGCCGGCGTCGATGGCCGCGGCGACGTTGAGCAGGGCGGTGTGGTGGGTTCCCGGGCCGCCCACATCGGTGACCACCGCCAGCTCGGGCCGCAGGCCCAGGTGCTCGACCACCCGGGCCGCGTGCAGCATCATCGCCTGGGAGTAGCCCGAGAACGAGAACACCCCGTCGATGTCGGCCTTGTCCAGGCCGGCCGCGGCCACCGCGGCCACGCCCGCTTCGGCCTGCAAGCTGATGGCACTGCGCCCCGGCAGCTTGCCGATGGCCGTCTCGGCCACGCCGACGATGGCGACGCCGTCCAGCACGCTCACCGTGACCGCTCCCAGATGCGGCACGGCCGCCAAGGCCCCCCGCCCGTCACACGGACCGCTCCCACAGCAGGCTGTCGCCATCAGTCCCCCTGGCCGTCCAGCCGGCGGGAATCGCATGGACGGCACCCGAGATGTTGATGAGGGCGGGACCAGCGATCTCATCGCCTGCAATCGAACTGGCAGCGTTCTGCCCCCTATGCGGGTCATCTGGCTGCCAATCCGGATCGAGCGCTCGGCCAGCCGGCGAACTGGCAGCGTCTCGCCCCCAATTCGGGTCATCTGGCTGCCAATCCGGATCGAGCGCTCGACCGGCTGGCGAACTGGCAGCGTCTCGCCCCCTATGCGGGTCATCTGGCTGCCAATTCGAGAGGACTTCGACCCGGGCCACGGGATCGGCGCTGTCAGGCAAGCCAAGAGCAGCCGAGATGGAGTCGGGGTCGATGCCGGCATCCGTAGACCGGTGCTTCCCCGACTGGTGGTGCGCCACAACGGTGAGGCGGCTCTCAGTCACGGGCAATCGTTCCGCGGCGAGGTCGAGCCGGGCCCGAGCCACCAGCCGGTTCACTACCTCGGCGAGATCCTCATCGGGCTCGACCGCGGACTCGTAGTGCTGCTCCACTCCGGCCTCGGCCACGCCCCGGGCGCTGAACACGCCGCCCGCCGCGAACGACCGGATCCGGTCGATGCCGGCCAGTTCGGCCACCGGTGCGGCATGCAGCCCTCCGGCACCGCCGAACGCGTAGAGGGTGACTTCGCCGGGATCGACACCCGCGCCGACCAGCAATTCGCCGACGGCTGCGGCTGCCTTCTCATGGGCGGCCGCATGCACGAGGCGTGCCGCGGCCGCAGGGTCGCCACCGGCCAATGGAGCCAGCACGGCCGAAGCC
>JAPOQG010000127.1 GCA_026710865.1 Acidimicrobiaceae bacterium | reverse complement strand
GTGATCTCGGGCTGTGACGGTGACATGCCGAGCTGTTCGCGGATCTGGGTGAGCCGGGCCTTGGCCTCCTGGTTGCGGGCTGCGGCCTCGATCTCCAGCATCCGGCCCTCGGTGCTGGTCTCCTCCACCAGTTCGGCCGCACCCTTGGCCTTGGCGTAGCGGGCCTCGATCTTGTCCCGGACCTCCGAGAGGGTGGGGACGTCCTCGCCGACGGCCTCCGACAGGGTGCTCATGGCCTCGTTCATCTGCTCCTGCATACGGGCCTGGTCGAGCTGTCCGAGCAGCTTCTGGCGCTCGCTGAGCTTCTCCTGGAGGCTGAGCGCGTTCTGGGAGACGGCCGCCTTGGCCTGGTCGGCGGCTTCGGAGGTCTGGAACAGGAGGCTCTTGAGGCTCTCGATCTCCTGCTCGAGGGTGATGAGGCGGCCCGCCAGCTGCTCGGCCGCGTTCATGTAGGACGACGCCTTGTCGTCGTCGCCGGACTGGGTGGCCTCCTCGGCCATCATGAGCGCCTGGCGTGCGTTGCGGTTGACCCGCTCCAGCTCGGAGAGGGACCGGTTGAGCCGGATCTCGGTCTGCTTCTGGTTGGCGATCACGTTCGCGGCCTGGTCCTTGAGCCGTCGGTGCTGCTCCCGGGCCTCGCCGATGGCCTGTTCAAGCTGCGTCTTGGGATCGGCACTCGCCTCCATCCTGCCCTCGAGCCGGGCGGTGAGGTACTTCCAGCGGCGCTTTAGGAGCTTCCACATGGCTCGAACTCTACTTCCTCCGCGGGCGCGGAGCGGCCCAGCGCTGCTGACGCTCAGCCGCCCGGCGGATCGGGCGCCGGGAACCGAGATGGTGCCCGTGCAAGACTCCAACTAACGCTTATGCAAAACCCTAATTAGTAGCCATGCAAAACTCTAAGTAGTATCCGTGCAATTCTCGAAGCAGTGCTAGCGTGGTGGAATGGACCCGGCTCGCGGGCAAGTTCGCAGGCATGTTCGCAGGCATCTGGCGGACCGGCTCCGGGACGCGCTCGGCGGGTTCCGCGTCGTGGTCCTGCACGGGGCGCGCCAGGCGGGCAAGACGACTCTGGCCCGGCTCATCGCCGAGGAGTCCGGCGGAACGTACGTCACGCTCGACGACGAGGCGATGCTGCAGGCCGCCCTCGACGATCCCGTGGCGTTCCTGACGAGCCGGCCGGCGCCGCTGGTGGTCGACGAGGTGCAGGTCGCCGGTGATCGGCTGATCAGAGTCGTCAAGCTGCTCGTGGACGAGGATCAGACCCCGGGCCGGTTCCTGCTCACCGGCTCCACCGACTTCCTCTCGGTGCCGACCATCAGCGAGTCCCTGGCCGGACGGGCCCGGATCCTGCGGCTCGCGCCTCTGTCGCAGGCGGAGATCGCCGATGCGGAGACGGCACCCATCGACGCGTGGATCGCTCGCGCCCGCCAGCCCGACCGCCGCCACGACCCCGGGGCGCCCGAGCCCCTCACACGGCGTGACTACGCCGAGATGATCTGCCGGGGCGGGTATCCCGAGGTTCTCCGCCTGCCCTCCGGTCTGCGGCCCGGCTGGTTCGAGAGCTATGTGGACACCGTCGTCGGACGCGACATCGTGGCCCTCGCCGACATCCGCCGCTCGGCCGCTCTGGAACCGCTGCTGCGCTGGGCTGCGGCGCAGACCGCCCAGGAAGTGAACCTCACGTCAGCGTCGAGAAGGCTCGGGATCAGCCATCCGACGGTAGTCGCCTACCTCGACTGGCTCCGGACCGTGTTCCTGGTGCGGGAGCTTCCGGCCTGGTCGCGCAATCTCACGTCGAGAGCGGTGCGGCGGCCCAAACTCCACATCGCCGACACCGGGCTCGCAGCCGGCCTGCTGGGCGTCG
>JAPOQG010000390.1 GCA_026710865.1 Acidimicrobiaceae bacterium | reverse complement strand
GCTGGCCCAGGGCGCGGGGAGGCTCATCCGCTCCGCTCAGGACCGGGGCGTCGTGGCAGTGCTCGACTCGCGGCTGGCGACTGCTCGGTACCGCCAGGACCTCCTCCGAGGCCTCCCGCCGCTGCGCCGCACCATCGACCTGGCCGAAGTCGAGGCGTTCCTCACCGACATCCGCCGCTCCGCCGAAGCCCCCCGTCCGTGACGATGAGATGGCTGGCTGGTCCGCCACGGGCTCACCGGCCGGGGGCCCTCGATCAGATCGCCGAGTGGTGGCAGCACGTGGAGAAGGGCCGGCGCCACACCGAGTCGCCCCAGACGCCCACTCAGCGGGCGTTCGTGCGGGCCACCGCGGGCGCGCCGCACATGAGGGTGATGCCGTGAGGTCTCTCCAGACCCGCACCCAGCGGGCGTTTCGTGCGGGGGTGGGCCGAGCCCCGCCGGGACTAGCCGGCGTCGCAGGACCGCAGGGACGCCGGTGGGCGAGGTGAGCACCAGGGACCGCTTCCGGGGCTGTCTGGTGGGGTTGGCGGCGGGCGACGCGCTGGGTACGACGCTGGAGTTCAGCGCGCCGGGTTCGTTCGACCCGATCGACGACATGGTCGGCGGGGGGCCGTTCGGGTTGCGGGCGGGCCAGTGGACCGACGACACGTCGATGGCGCTGTGTCTGGCCACCAGCCTGCTGGAGTCGGGCGGGTTCGACCCTGGGGACCAGATGAGGCGCTATGTGCGGTGGTTCAGGCAGGGGTACCTGTCGTCGACGGGGGAGTGCTTCGACATCGGCGGCACCACGAGCCGGGCCCTGGGGCGCTTCGAGCGGACCCGCGAGCCGTACTGCGGGCCGACGGACCCGAGGTCGGCGGGCAACGGCTCGCTGATGCGCCTGGCGCCGGTGCCGATGTTCTTCGCCGACGACGCCCGGTCAGCGATCGATCGCAGCGCCGACAGCTCCCGCACCACCCACGGAGCCGTCGAAGCGGTCGACGCCTGCCGCTACTTCGCGGGCCTCCTGGTGGGCGCGCTGCGAGGCGTCGACAAGGAGACGCTGCTGTCCGAGCATTACAGCCCGGTCGCGGGACTGTGGGACGAGGCCCCGCTCGCTCCGAAGATCGCCACGATCGCGGAGGGGTCGTTCAAGCACAAGCAGCCCCCCGAGATCCGAGGGGCCGGCTACGTGGTGGACACCCTGGAGGCGGTGCTGTGGGCCTTCTTCCACACCGAGGACTTCAGGGAGGGCGCCCTCAAGGTGGTCAATCTCGGTGACGACGCCGACACCACCGGCGCGATCTTCGGCCAGATCGCCTGCGCCCACTACGGAGTCGAGTCCATCCCCGCCCCATGGCGCCAACGCCTGACCATGGCAACCGAGATCACCTCAATGGCCGACATGCTCCACGAGCGCTGCTGGACGGCTCGACGGTGATGGGCGTCGCCGAGGTCGGCTGCCGCGTACCACGCAGACGTGTCGACGAAGACGCTCACCGCCGCGTGGCTCGAGCGGCTATCGCCTCGGCCGTGACCCCCATGCGATCGACGGCGATATCGCCGCCGCCGGAGTCTCCGATGCCGAAGATGGCAGAGATGTCGGCGCCGGGGCCCGTTTGAGCGAGGTCGCGCTCGACGAGGCGACAGATGTACTCGGCCACGCTGATGCCCAAATCAGCGGCCTTGCGCTTGACGAGCACATGCTGTTCAGACTCAAAATCAATCTGTATGCGCATGATGCCATATCATAACATCACACACTGCTCTGCCCGAGTGGCCCCGACTGAGTCCCGCTCCGACGGGTGTCCGTCGGGCTGCGCTCAGGGCCGTAGTTGTCCGCAATCTTCCTGGCAGCGAATTCGCTGACCCGGATGTGGTACGCCACTACGCGGTCGCGAGGTCGTACCGCTCCGCAGCCGACTCGGACAGCCGCTTGCTGGTCGGAGTCTGAACTTGCGGGAAGTCGAGGAACGCTGTCGAGAACGGGATGGTCTCGCCTACCTCGGTGAGCCGCCAGCCGGGCTCCTGGTGGGACAGCTCGCTGACCTGCGCACCGGTCATGTCGGCCAACTGGTCGAGCACGTCCTCGATGGTCTGCAGCTCGTCAGGGTCGAGCACATCGAGGTTCGCGGGGCGCGAAGGGATCAGCCGTTGCTGGGGCCGGCCGAGGAAGTCCTCCTCCACTAGTTGGGCCGCTCCGGAAGCGATCAGTTTCTTGCGGACCGGCAGCAGCTGACGGGGCGCCGGGCCGTGGGGCAGCTTCTGGAACTCACACCCTGAGATGACCCGATGGTGGCGCCGCAAGTGGGTGAACTCGGCGAAGAACAGCACCTTGTTCAGCTTCGTGGCGCCGCCCGCGCGATCATCCTGGAGCCGTTCCGAGACATGAAGAATCATCTCGGCGAACTTGTGGGAGTCGTAAGCCACATCCATGACATGCATAGTAGGGACTGGGTGTGACAGACGGGGTGCATGCCTGCAGCCATACCGTCCGTAGTGGGCTCGTAGGCAGTCGATTCGGGTCTTCGTCCCGATTCGAGGGGCCTTGCCGCCGCAACAGTCCTTGATCAATCAGCCGGTCGGCAGGTGGGCCCCCGGCGTCGGGACGGCTCGCGTCCTTGATGCGTGACGCCTACTGTGTCCTGCTGACCTGAGTGGAAGGTGAGTCTGTGCAGCACCATTTCGTGGGCGATGTCGGCGACTTCGGGAAGTACGGCCTGCTGCGTGCCTTGACCGGCGAATGGCCGGCGTCAGGACCGCGCCTCACCCTTGGAGTGGTGTGGTACCTGCCTTCAGGCGCCGTCGGATATGCAGCAGACGGACAGAAGCTGAGTTATCTGAGCCAGCCGGACCGGTTCAAGAGCTGCGACCCGGCGCTGTACGACGCTCTAGGGCAACTGCTCGATGGGGGAGACCGCAGTCTGGGCGCGGTCGAGGCCAGCGGGATATTGGGCGACAGCGCGGTCTTCTTCGACGGACCGGTCCCTCAAGACCCGTGGTCACGTGAGAGGTGGCTTCAGGAGGCCGTAAGGGCCGTGCGGGGTCGGGACATCGTCTTTCTCGATCCCGACAAAGGACTCGCCCCGCCGTCAGCAGGGACTAGTTCGACCGAGCACGCCTACTTGCACGAAGTGGAGGCGTTCGCGCGAAGTGGGCACACGGTGGTCGTGTATCACCATCTCGGGCGCACTGCCACCCACCCGATTCAGATGCGCGGATGGGCCGAGCGGCTCACATACGAACTTCGGTTGGACGCTGAGCCGTACGTCCTGTGGTACCGCAGAGGGACGGCCCGTACGTACTTCGTCATACCGGCCACCGCTCATGCGGAAGCGATCGGCGAGCGACTACATCGGTTCGGACACAGTCGCTGGTTCGAGCGTCGCCACTTCACAGAGGCTGAGGTGGTCAGAGCGAGGTAGGCACATGTTCGGATCTGAAGCGCTGACGGCGATATCCGTGACTTCGCGCTATCGTTGCCGTCAATCCTCCCCGCCGTCCGCCTCCGCCTGTCGGTTGCGCACTGGCGGGGCTTCCTCTTGTCAGGCGGCGTCTTGGTGTGCGTCAGCGACGATGGCGCCCAACTCGCGCTTCTGGTCGTTGCTGATCGAACCAAGCGGGGTCTGGCTGGCGGGGCAGAACACGAACAGCGCGGGCTCGGTGCCGACCAGGTGCCAGCACCCCAAGACTTCGTAGGCATACGAGCGGAGGGTGCCGTCACGCTTGCGGTCGAAGCTGTGGATTAGCTGCCACGGGCCCAGCGGCTCGAATGCGATGTGCTCAAGGTGGCTCTTGGCGACTGACAGCACGACCACGTTCGGCCGCAGCGCTATCAGCAGTTCGTGCCAGAGCCGCCTTCCGTCGTGAGCGAGTAGGCGCCGGTCGGCTTCCCGGAGTCGGCTCCAGGTCGGATCTGTGGCCACCGGGGAGCAGATGTCAGTGTGCAGCGCGGTTGAGGTCGAGTGGTCGTAGTAGCTGGCGCTCATTCCATTGAGCATGGGCTCGAAGCTTCGAAACCACTTTCTGTACGGACTCGTGCGGAAGTAGGCCGAGAGAGCGTCGAGGTACGGTTCCTGATCCTCGGGGCGGATGCTCTCGGCGAGCGGGAAGCGCTGGAACGGATTCCCTGTGGGGAACTCGGTCCGGGAAGGGTTCAAGCCGACGGTCAGCACGCGGTGTCGCGACTCACCGTATGCATCGCGGTCGCCGAAGAACAGAATCGGGATGGCGGGGCCCACGCGCGACTGAAGCGACGCGGCTGCCTCGAACGAACGCCACGCCGCTGCAACCGTCGTGTAGAGCCTGTCGTCATCCCTCATGCCGGCCCTCGATTCTGGGAGGTTGAAGGGGCGAGAGTAGCGGCCCCCTGCAGTTGGCGTTCGCTCTCTCGGCGTCAGCCTCTCGAAGCCAGACTGACGAGGGCTCGAAAGAGGACACGACGAACCAAGCCCGCTGGGCGATGTCGCTGGCGAAGCTCCCAGCCTTGGCCTGCTCATGAAGCTCCTCCCAGGTGCACCCTGCTCGGGTGAGGGCGTTGTCGATGATGGCGCGGACACCAGCGTCATCCAACACATCGACCTCGATGTCCGCGCAGTGGTCTTCGTTGCCAGCCATTGAGCCCCCGCTCTGTCCAGTCCGACCAGACGGCTGAGTCCCGGTGCCGGTCTCGTCTCGATGCCGTCACACACGATGCTACGAGGGTGCGCCACAGGCTCGTGCCGCGGACTCGGCCAGTTCAGCCGTCGGTCGCAACAAGTGCTGCGACCGCTGACGGCGCCATGGACGTCTAGTGACGCTTGACGACGAATAGGGGCCCTGCTGCGTGATGTGTTGCGAGGTTCTGCACCACTGAAGGGATTGTGTAGCGGCGCTGTAGCCGCCACGGCGTGACTCGATCCGGTTTGAGGACGGACGGTGGTGTCGCAGGGGGCGCGTACCCTGCTGTCTGGTCGAATCGCTGCTTCGGTGGCCGGGAGCGGAACAGCTATGCATGATCGGACTCGGATCGAGGGGTCGGTGTCGTGACGCTGGACTTCAATGATCTGGCCGCGGGGATGCGGCTCGCGGGGGTGGTGGCCGATGCCGAGGTGACGGTGGTGGCCGTGGAGATGCACGGCGTCGGCTCGGCCACGCTGACCTACCGGACCGGCGATGGGGGTCTCGGCGAACGGATCATCCAGGTCGATGATCTGGCTGGGTTGGCCGAGGTGTCGGAGCGGCGGTGGAGCTTCGATGCCGACGGGGCGATGTTCCGTCTGGCGTCTGAGGCCCGGCGGATGCGGCAGGCCCATCTGGCTGATCCGTTCGCGGCGGTGGACACGTCCAACATCGACCCTTACCCGCACCAGATCGACGCTGTGTACAACCGGCTGCTCACCATGAAGCCGCTGCGGTTCCTGCTGGCCGACGATCCCGGCGCGGGCAAGACGATCATGTCGGGGCTGCTGATCCGAGAGCTGGTGCTGCGCGGCGACGTGGCCCGCTGCCTGATCGTGGCTCCGGGCAGCCTGGTGGAGCAGTGGCAGGACGAGCTGTGGGAGAAGTTCGGGTTGTCGTTCGAGCTGATGTCGAGAGCGGCGGTGGAGGCGTCGCGCACCGGCAACCCGTTCACCGAGAAGAACCTGCTCATCGCCCGGGTGGACCAGCTGTCGCGCTCCGAGGAGTTGATGGCCAAGGTCCGGGCCTCCGACTGGGATCTGGTGATCGTGGACGAGGCCCACAAGATGGCGGCTCACCGCTACGGCGACGAACTGCGCCGCACCAAGCGGTTCCTGTTGGGGGAGGTGCTGCGGGAGTGCACCCGGCATCTGCTGCTGCTCACAGCCACGCCACACAACGGCAAGAACGAGGACTTCCTGGCGTTCATGACCCTGATCGACCCCGAGCGCTTCGCTGGCCGGCTGCGGGGTGACGGCGGCGCCGATGCTGGCGGCGACAAGCCGTCCATGCCCGATGTCAGCGATGTGATGCGCCGCCTGGTGAAGGAGAATCTGCGCACCTTCGAAGGCAGGCGCCTGTTCCCTCAGCGCCACGCCCACAGCCTGAACTTCGAGCTGTCCGACTCCGAGGCCGCGCTGTACAAGGCCGTCACCAAGTACGTGAGCGAGGGCATGAACCGGGCCGCTCGAATGAGCGAGGAGGGCGACAAGAGCCGCGGGATCATCGTCGGCTTCGCGCTGGCCGGTCTCCAGCGTCGTCTGGCCTCGTCGCCGGCGGCCATCTACCACTCGCTGCGCCGTCGCCGCGACCGCCTGGCCGAGCAGGCCGCGGAGCTGCGCCGCTTGGCTGCGTCCGGCCAGCCGGTGTCGGTGATCGACCTGCCGAAGGGCGTGAAGATCGCCGACCTGGAGGACTTCGACTTCGACGACTACGACGATGCCGAGCGCGAGGAGCTTGAGGACGTCGTGATCGACGCGGCTACCGCGGCCGGCACCGCCGAGGAGTTGGAGGCCGAGGTCGCGGAGCTCGAGGAGCTGGTGGAGCTGGCCGACGATTTGCGCCGCAGCGGCGTCGACACAAAGTGGCTGGAGTTGCGCGACCTGCTGCGCTCGGACCGCTTCGCGGCGCCTGCGCCGTCGGACTCGCTCGAAGCCGCAACGGGCTCGAACGGTGGGTCGGAGCCGGTCCGCAAGCTGATCGTGTTCTCCGAGCACAAGGACACCCTCGAATATGTGGCCGGGAGGATCGAGGCCGAGCTGGGGCGCCCGGAGGCGGTGGTGAGGATCCACGGCGGCATCAGGCGGCATGATCGGCGGGACATCCAGGACCGGTTCCGGGTGGATCCGACGGCGAGGGTGCTGGTGGCCACCGACGCGGCCGGTGAGGGCGTCAACCTGCAGGCGGCCAACATGGTGGTCAACTACGACCTGCCCTGGAACCCCAACCGCATCGAGCAGCGCTTCGGGCGGGTCCATCGCATCGGCCAGCAGCGGCCCTGCCATCTGTGGAACCTGGTCGCCTTCGAGACCCGTGAGGGCAAGGTGTTCGAGAGGCTCTTCGACAAGATCGAGGAGCAGCGCGGCGTGTACGGCGACCAGGTGTACGACGTGCTGGGCGACGCTCAGATCAACAAGTCGCTGCGGGAGCTGCTGATGCAGGCCATCGCCTCCGACGAGGATCCCGCCCGTGTGGCCTGGATGGACGAGGTGATCGACACCGACATCGGGCGCCAGATGCAGGAGGTGCTCGACGAGCGGGCGCTGGTGGCCGGGCTGGCCGATCCGGCCGCCAACGACAAGATCCGCCGCGACATGGAGATCGCCCGGGCCCGCCGGCTGCAGCCGTGGTTCGTGGAGTCGTTCTTCACCGAAGCCTTGCGAATGTACGGCGGGCGGATCACCGGCCGCGAGCAGGGCCGTTTCGAGATCACCCGGGTGCCGGCCGCGGTCCGGGCCTGTGCCGCAGCCGACTTGGGACCGGTGCATGACCGCTACGAGCGGGTGACCTTCGACAAGGCCCGCATCCAACCCGGCGCTACCGGCGACGGCCCATCGGGAGCCTCGGCGCGGGCCGATCTGATCTCACCGGGCACGCCGCTGCTGGCCGCAGTGGTGAACAAGGTGCTGGCCGACTTCGGCGGGACTCTGCAGCAGGGCGCGGTGCTGGTCGACGAGGATGACCCGTCGACCGATCCGCGGCTGCTGGTCTATCTGGACCACACCATCACCGACGGGCGTCAGATCCACGGAACCCGCCAGGTGGTGTCGCGACGGTTCCACTATGTGGAGATCGACCGGCAAGGCAACACTCGAGACCCGGGCGATGAGCCCTACTTGAACTACGCCCCCCTTGCAGAGGACCAGCAGGCCTTGCTGGACGGGAGCCTCGACTTCGACTGGGCCGGCCGGACCGCTGAGGAGACGGCCCGATCCTGGGCCATCGAGCATCTGGCCGGACCGCACTTCGATGAGGTCGCCGCCATGACCCGCGCCCGGGTCGCGAAGGTCTGGGATGCCGTCCGGTTGCGTCTGGAGTCGGAGATCCGCTACTGGGATCAACGCACCGAGGAGATCAAGGCTCAGGAGATCAAGGGCAAGAAGCCTCGCCTCAATTCGGGCCGGGCCCGGGCCCGAGCCGACGAGCTGCAGACCCGCCTCGCTCGCCGCCGCTTGGAGTTGGCCCAAGAGGACGACCTGCACAACAGTCCGCCCACGATCGTCGCAGCCGCCGTGGTCGTGCCCCAAGGACTACTGGACAAGCTCGCCGGTCGGCCCGCTGTCTCCACCGATCCGGCCATCAAGGCCGAGACCGACCGCCGGGCTGTGGCCGCCGTCATGAAGGCCGAACGCAAGCTCGGCCGGATCCCCGAGGAGCAGCACCACAGCAACCCCGGCTTCGACGTGCTCTCAGAGGATCCGGCAACCGGCGTCTACTACTTCATCGAGGTGAAGGGCCATCTGCCCCAAACCGAGCAGATCAGCGTCAGCCGCCGCCAGGTGGGCAAGGCCCACAACAACAGCGACCGCTGGCGCCTAGCCGTCGTGTCGGTCCCCGAGGATCCCACCGCCGAGCCCGAGGTCCGCTACCTGACCGACCCGTTCAAGAACGTGTCCCTGCACCCGGCCCAGACCAGCGTCCCCCTGAACGTCTCCGAACTCCTAGTTCACGCCGGGCCGCCTACATGACCGCAGGTAGCCGGGCCCGTGATGACGACGCCTGGCAGCGAGGATGTAGAATCACGCTAGACCTTGACGCGGGGAGCGTCGGTCACCGTCTAGACAGGGAGGAGCCGCCTTCGGGCCGCTCCTCCCTTTGCCATCTGCGCAAGCACTCGACGCCAACCCCGCGCCAACTCGGTGCGGGTGCCTTTTTGTCATGTGACCGCTGGTCGGTCACCTTCCCGGTGGCGTGCTGGTTCCTGCGCCGCACTCCTGGCTGGTGCCAGCGGATCGGATTGCCGGCTTGAACGGCGTCCAGACCAGATCGCTCCTGCAAGTCGAGCAACGGCCGCCGTACCTTGTAATGATCTTCCCCGTGGAGCAGACGCTGGCCGCAGGTGTGATGGTGCGCGAGCCGAGCGGCATTGATGCGGTGCCGGGCAGGTTTACCGGTTGGGTTCCGGGCGATGTGCCCGGTGAACGCATCGACGAGGACATCCCTCTCGCCGCACTTGGAAGCCTCCAATGGCGGCCGTAGAACGGCCGTCCCCCGAACTGTTCTCCGCTGTCCTGCGGGCGATGCGCAACGCCGACCCATGGGCACAACCGCTCGCCTCCGTCATGGCGGCCCTGACCGATCACCTGACAACCGCGGAGGCCGAGCGTC
>JAPOQG010000167.1 GCA_026710865.1 Acidimicrobiaceae bacterium | reverse complement strand
GCTGGTCCGGGACCGCCGCGAGGAGCGCCTGCGGCGCATCCGGGCCGACGAGCGGGCCGAGATGGCGGCCCACCTGCACGACTCGGTGCTGCAGACCCTGGCCCTGGTGCAGCGCTCCGACGACCCGGCCCGGACGGCCGCGCTGGCCCGGCGCCAGGAGCGGGAGCTGCGAAGCTGGCTCTACGGGGGCGGCTCCCAACCGGACCAGGCCTCGGTGCGGGCTGCGGTGGAGCACCTCGCCGGCGTGGTCGAGGACCGCCACGGCGTGGTCATGGACGTGGTGGCCGTGGGCGACGCGCCCCTGGACCAGGCCATGGAGTCGCTGGTGGCCGCAGCCGGGGAGGCCATGACCAACGCCGCCCGGTGGTCGGGCAGCCCGACGGTGTCGGTGTACCTGGAGGCCACGCTTACCGAGGTGGACCTGTTCGTGCGGGACCGGGGCGTCGGCTTCGATCCCGAGGCGGTCGACGGGGACTCCCACGGGATCCGGGACTCGATCCGGGGCCGGCTCGACCGGGCGGGCGGGCGCTGCGAGATCAACAGCTCGCCGGGTGACGGCACCGAGGTGCGCCTGCACCTCGCCCGGACCTGACGGCTCTAGCGTGACACCCATGGCGGCCGCGCCTCCCCGAGTGGTGATCGTCGACGACCACCGGCTGTTCCGCAGCGGCGTGCGGGCCGAGATCGGCGAGCGGGTGGCCGTGGTGGCCGAGGCCGACGATGTGGGCGCCGCGGTGGAGGCCATCGAGCGCTGGAGCCCCGACGTGGTCCTGCTCGACGTGCACCTGCCGTCGGGATCGGGGCGCGAGGTGATCGAGTCGGTGGCCGCCGCCGGCGTCGAGACCCAGTTCCTGGCCCTGTCGGTGTCCGACGCCGCCGAGGACGTGATCGCCGTGGTCAGGGCGGGGGCCCGGGGCTACGTCACCAAGTCGATCTCCGGCGATGACCTCGTCGACGCCATCGTGCGGGTGCGCGACGGCGACGCGGTGTTCTCACCCCGGCTGGCCGGATTCGTGCTGGACGCCTTCGCCGCCGACACAGTGGCCGTGGCCGGGTCCGACTCCGACGAGGACCTCGACCGGCTCACCGCGAGGGAGCGGGAGGTGTTGCGCCACCTGGCCCGGGGCTACACCTACAAGGAGATCGCCCGCCAACTGACCATCTCGATCAAGACGGTGGAGACCCACGCCTCGGCGGTGCTGCGCAAGCTCCAGCTGTCGAACCGCCACGAACTGAGCCGGTGGGCCGCCGCCCGCCGAATCTGGTGAGCCGCAGGTGAGCAGACGGCCCGAGACGGCCGCCCAGCGTTGGGCGCGTCAGATGGCTGACTGGGCCATCCCGGCTGAGATCCTCGACGGCGCGCCCCGGCAGCCGTTCGTATTCGCGCCGGAGATCTTCGCCGCGCCCGAGCCCGGGACATTCGAGCGGTCGCTGTCGAACCGCCGGGCGGCCGAGGCCCTGGCCGGCGGGGGCTCGGTGCTGGACGTCGGCTGCGGGGGCGGGGCCGCCGCCTTTGCGGTGGCGCCGCCGGCGACCGAGGTGATCGGCACCGACCGCCAGACCAACATGCTCGAACTGTTCGAGGCCACCGCCCGCCGGCGGGGCATCGCCGCCTCGGTGGTCGCCGGCTCGTGGCCCGAGGTGGCCGGCGACACGCCCGTGGCCGACGTGGTGGTGTGCCACAACGTGCTCTACAACGTGGCCGACATCGGTCCGTTCGTGACCGCGCTCGACTCCCGCGCCCGCCGCCGGGTGGTGATCGAGATCACGCCGAAGCACCCCCAGGACCGCCGCCGCATGCTCTGGCGCCACTTCTGGAACCTGGAGCGGCCCCACGAGCCCACCGCGGCCACCGCGGTGGAGGCCATCGCCGAGGCCGGCTTCGATCCCATCGTCGAGGAGTCGCTCCTGCCCGAGGACCCCCGCGCTGCGGTGCGCCGCGAGTTCGAGGGGGGCCAGTGGTGCCGCAACCTGTGCCTGCCGCCCGAGCGCGAGCCCGAGGTGGCCGCGCTCATCGCCGACGTCCCGTTCCCAAATGAGCGGGTGACCATCTGGTGGGACGCCCAGAGTTGAGCCTGCTGGCGTGACCCCACCGGAAGAATCTCGGGTCGGTTCTGTGCACCAGGTACACAGAACTCCCACCGAGAAGTCTGAGGACCCGGTCAGTCCCACGAAATTGATGCGGCTATTGGGCCTAGAGGGGCCGTTTCGTCGCCAATTTCGCGGGTTCCCTAGCTCGCCTGCTGCTCTTCGGCGAGGCTGGCGGCCACGCCGTCCAGCACGTCGGCGACCGCTTCGAGGTCGGTCTTCACCGGGGTCAGCAGCTCGCCCAGCGGTGCGGTCTGGCCGGCTATGGAGCGCACCCCGAGGTTGATCTTGCCCAGCGAGTCGTTCACGGCCCGCAGCACGATCACGACCCGGGTCAGGTAGTAGGCCAGCGCGGCCGCGATGACGAGGGCGATGACGATGGTGACCACGGCTGCCGCCGGCATCAGACTGCTACTCCGGTCATAGCAGCGGCCCCGCGGCGGTGACGTAGCGCACGGCCAGGCCTTTCGCGGCCGAGACCAGGTCGCGGGTGTCGGCCACGGCCGGCACCGGCTCGAGGTTCTTGGACAGCCCGACGGCGTGCTCGAGAATGTCCTCGGCGTAACGCTTGATCTCCAGCGCCGGCCTGATCACCCGGTTGGCCAGCAGCAGCACGACGGGCACGACAGCCAGCAGCAGCACAGCGTTGCCGATCCACCAGAGCCACATGGCCAACTCCTATCCGTGGGCTGCGCGGATCATAGTCGCGTCTAGGTGCATTCCGCATCTAGTCGCCG
>JAPOQG010000162.1 GCA_026710865.1 Acidimicrobiaceae bacterium | reverse complement strand
CGGTTCTCGATGAGCCAGTGGACCTCGTCGAGCAGGGCGGGGACTTTCTGGATCTCGTCGATGACCACTTGGCGCGACGGGTCCGGGCCGGTGGCCTCCAACTCCTCACGCAGCAGTTCGGGACGGGCGACGTAGCGGCGGAACTCGTCCGCCTTGAGCAGGTCGACCCACACGCCGTCCGGGTATCGCTGCCTGAGCAGGGTGCTCTTGCCCGCCTGCCGCGGCCCCCACAGAAAGAACGTCTCCGTCCCGGGCTCCGGCAGCGACAGCAACCGTTGGAACATGTCCTTTAGATTATCATGATAACCGAAAGGACATGTTCCAATCTGGGGTGCCTCTACCCTGTGACACTGGTCGCCGAGACTCCGACTGCGATCGGGGCCCTTGCGTAGGCGAGTTCCTCAGGGGCGGGGGCCGAACTCGGGGCGCTCGGTGCGGGTGCGCTTGAGCTCCCAGAAGCCGGCCACGTTCATCATGGCCACCAGGGCGTCCCACATGGCCAGGGAGTCCTCGGGCGGCGGCACCCGGGTGATGACCGGGCCGAAGTAGCCCTGCTTGTCGCCGTTGCGGTCCGTGAGGGCGATCATGGGAGTACCCACCTGGTCGCCGCACAGGGCCAGGCCCTCGTCCATGCGCCTGCGGATCTCCGGGTCCCAGGAGTCGTCGTCGAATGCGGCCGCGTGGGAGGTGTCGTAGCCGACGGCCTCCAGCGCGTCGGCCACCGCGAACTCCCGCACACCGTCGTGGTGCAGGCGCCGGCCGTACTCCCAGTACAGGGGCCTGATCGCCTCGTCGCCGTCGGCGGCCCGCACCGACTCCAGCACTCGCATCAGCCGCAGGCTGAAGTAGGAGTGGGTGTAGTAGTCGCCCTCGGGATCGGGGTCGTTCTTGAAGAACAGGCTGATCGGCTGCCAGGTGATGTTCAGATCCTTGGCCGGCTGCACCTCGTCGACGACCCAACGGGCCGTCACCCAGCACCACGGTCAAAGTGGATCGATCCAGAACTCGATGTCCATGTCAGGCTCCCTAGAGGCCGAGCGAACAGGCCGGGACGAGCCTACTGGCGCGAGCGAGGCCGTGGCCCGAGCGGCCCGTGAGCGAAGCGAACAAGAGCGGGAACGACACCCTTGCGACGCTACAGATTCTTGCCTGTTGCCACGCGTCCCTCGTACGGGTCAGGGGCGGTTGCGTCCGGCGACGCCGGTCAGGCCGGCTTGCGTTCGGGCAGTCCCAGACGGGCGGCGCCGTCGGCCCAGTGCGGCCAGCGCTCACGGCTCTTGGCCGAGAGCCGGTGCATCAGGGCGATGGCGCCGGGGTCGTCGTCGCCGGGACGGACCTCGATGGCGCCGTCGCGCACCATGGCGTCGATCACGGCCCGGCCCAGCTCGGTGCGCACGATGGTGAGGGTCCAGTCGGTCAGGTCGCCGATGCCGCCGGTGGAGATGTCGGCGTGCTCGGCCGCGAAGTCCGGGCAAAGGTTGCAGCCCTCCCGGGTCCAGGCGTGGCACTCCTTGAGGTTGATCTCGTGGTAGCGGCCGTCCTTGGTCCAGATCTGGAAGACGCCCTTGATGTTCATCTTCGAGATCTGCTCCTTGGGCAGGCCGTACTTCACCTCGAACAGCTCGTCGAACAGCGAGTCGTCGAACGACTTGGAGCACAGCAGGCCGATGTTGAGCTTGATCGGCTTGCTGACCTTGCCCACCTTGCGGTGCCACATCACCGGCCCCACCGACGTCTGGCAGCTCATCCCCACCAGCGCCAGGCGGTCCAGGCCCTTCTCGCGGGCCGCCTCGAAGGCGATGGGGTTGGCCGAGTAGGTGTAGCGGCTGCCCGCGCCCCGCAGCACCTCGTCGCGGTTGGTGGCCACCATCGGGAACGCCTTCCAGCCGGGCTCCCCGCTCGGGAGCGACTCGACCCCGCTGGTGAGGGCGCCGTCGATGATGTCGTTCTCCATGCACCAGATCAGGATGGCCGACACCAGCCCGCCGTCCTGGCCCACCTCGTAGACGAAGTCGTCGCTGGCCCGGGTCAGCAGGATGTCGGAGTAGACGCCCGACACCTCGTCGGGGTGGCGCTCCCGGCCGAAGAGGTGCATGTCGGCCTCGGGCTCCCACATGCGGAAGCGGGGGCAGGCCCTAGTGCAGGAGGTGCAGCCCTTCACCCCGTGGACGCAATCGTCGGCTCCCAGCTCCTCCTCGAGGTGGAACGGCTTGTAGGCGCCGGGCTCGTGGGTGTAGCCGATCACGTGGTGGGGGCAGGCGATCACGCATCCGGCGCAGCCGGTGCACAGGCCCGAGGTGATGACCTCGTCGTGCAGTTCCTTCCACTGGTAGGTCCAGCGGGGCTTCTTGGCCGGCGCGGGGGCTGCTTCAATGACCGTCATGCACCCCCGGCAGGATTCGAACCTGCGCACACGGCTCCGGAGGCCGTTGCTCTATCCCCTGAGCTACGGGGGCTCGGGCCGGCCATGCTATCGGCCCCCGGCTCGCCGGCGGGGCCGGGGCCGGCCGACGCCCCGCCGCCGATCTGTTGGAGCGTTCTGGCGTGGCGGGCGGGGGACCGCACCGGTTCGACAGCTCCTGGCTCTGCGGGCGGCCGGTTCTGGCCTTGCGGCGGGGGACCGCACCCAGTCAGCGCCGGCTCCTGCGATCAGGGTCGGCCGGTAGGATCGGCCGATGCCGGATGTGCGCGACGGTTTGAGGGACGGGTTGCGGGCGGCTCTGGAAGGGGCCGGCGTCGTCGGCGCGCCCGTCGAGCTCGCCATCGAGCGGCCCCGGGACCCGTCCCACGGCGAGTGGTCGTCGAATGTGGCGCTGGTCGCAGCCAAGGCAGCGAGACGCCCGCCCCGCGAGCTCGCCGAGGAGATCGTCGCCCGTCTGGGCGCCGAACCGCCCCCGCATGTGGTGGCGGTCGAGGCCGCCGGCCCCGGCTTCGTGAACTTCCGCCTGGCCCCGAGCTGGCTGCACGAGGTGCTGGCCGAGGTGATCGCCGCGGGCGTCGACGCCTATGCCCGCAGCGATGCCGGCGCGGGGCGCACGGTGAGCGTGGAGTTCGTGTCGGCCAACCCGACCGGGCCGCTGCACGCCGGCCACGGACGGTGGGCCGCCTACGGCGACTCGCTGTGCCGGCTGCTGGAGCACTGCGGCTACCGGGTGACCCGCGAGTTCTACGTGAACGACCGGGGCCGGCAGATCGATCTCTTCGCGGCCTCGCTGGCCGCGCGCCGCCGGGGCGCCGAACCTCCCGAGGACGGCTATCACGGCGAGTACGTGGCCGAGTGGGCTGCCGAGATGCCCGACGGCGCCGATGCCCGCCAGTGGGGGATCGAGCGGGCCCGCCGGGACCAGGCCGACACCCTGGCCGCGATGAACGTGGCCTTCGACCTCTATACCAGCGAGTCCGAGCTGGTCGCTCGGGGAGCGATGGGCGAGGTGCTGCACGAACTGGGCAGCCGGGCCGTGGTCTACGAGCACGACGGCGCGCAGTGGCTCCGCACCGGCGAGTTCGGCGACAGCGCCGACCGGGTGCTGGTCAAGAGCGACTCCGAGCCCACGTATTTCCTTCCCGACATCGCCTACCACCACGAGAAGTCCTCGCGCAACGAGTTGGTGATCGACGTTCTCGGAGCCGACCATCACGGCTACGTTCCCCGGATGCGGGCCGCGCTGGCCGCGCTGGGCCACGGCGACGAGGACTACGAGGCCCTGGTCGGCCAGAACGTCACCCTGCGCCGGGGCGGGGTCGAGGTGCGCCTGTCGAAGCGGGCGGGCAACATGGTGCTGGTCTCGGAGCTGCTCGACGAGGTCGGTCCCGACGTGACCCGGCTCGTGTACCTGCTGCAGTCCATCGACACCACCCAGACCATCGACATCGACGTGGTGTCGGCCCAGTCGGCCGAGAACCCCGTCTACTACCTGCAGTACGCGCACGCCCGGATCCACTCGCTGGGCCGTCAGGCAGAGGCCCGAGGCGTGCAGCGGGCACCGCTGGACGAGGTGGACCTGACGGTGCTCGTGCACGAGCGCGAGCTGGATGTGCTGCGGGTGCTGGCGGGGCTGCCCGACACGGTTGCGGCCGCGATGCGGGCCCGGGCCCCGCATCAGGTCGCCGCCTGGGCCCGTGAGCTGGCTGCCGCCTTCCACCGGTTCTGGCACGACTGCCCGATACTGCGCGACGACGTGCGCGAGGACCTCCGCCAGGCCCGCCTGTGGCTGGTGGAGGCGACCCGGATCGGCTTGGCCGTCGCGCTCGCCATTCTCGGGGTCTCGGCCCCGGAGAGACTGTAGGGAGGCCGAGGCGGCGATGCCCGACGAGACCACGCCCGCGCCCTCGCCGGTTTCGGCGCCGGACGGTCCTCGCGCCGCGCCGTCGCCGGATTCCGCGGCCGGTCGCTTGGCCGCGGCCCGCGGTCCGGCCCTTGCGAGCGAGGAGCCCTCGTCGCCGCTGCCTCGCCGGCTGCTGCCCGACAACCACGAGGTGTCACAGGGGCGACTTACCGTCGGGGGATGCGACCTGGTCGAGCTGGCGAAGGCTCACGGCACCCCGCTGTTCGTCTACGACGCCGAGCACCTGCGGAGCCGGTGCCGGGAGGCCGTGGCCGCGTTCGGGCCGGACGTGGCCTACGCAGCCAAGGCGTTCATGTGCGTCGCCATGGCCCGGCTGGCGCATTCCGAGGGCATGTGCATCGATGTGGCCACCGGGGGCGAGCTCCATGTGGCGCTGGCCGCGGGCGTGCCAGCGGACCGCCTCGTGCTGCACGGCAACAACAAGTCGATGGGCGAACTGCGGGCCGGCGTGCGGGCCGGGGTGGGCCGGATCGTGGTGGACAGCTTCGACGAGCTCGACCGCTTGGACGCGCTGCACGCCGAGACCGGAGCCCGGCCGAGGGTGCTGCTGCGATTCACGCCCGGCGTCGAGGCCCACACCCACGAGTACCTGGTCACCGGCGCCGACGACTCCAAGTTCGGCTTCACCGTCTCGACCGGCGCGGCCGCGGCCGCCATGGAGCGGGCCCGGGCCTCGTCGGCGGTGGAGGTGGTCGGCGTCCACTCCCACATCGGCAGCCAGGTGTTCGAGGCGTCGTCCTTCGCCAAGGCCGTAGCGGTCATCGCGGCCGCGGTCGAGCCCTACGGCGTGGACGAGATCTCCTTCGGCGGCGGCTTGGGCGTGCCGTACGTCGTCGGGGAGTCGGCGCCCACGATCACCGAATGGGGTGAGGCGGTGCAGAGCGCCTGCCGGGCGGCGGGGGTGACGGCCCGGGTGACCGCAGAACCCGGCCGCTCGATCGTCGCGGCCGCGGCGGTGACCCTCTACACGGTGGGCACCATCAAGCGGATCCCGGGCGTGCGAACCTACGTCGCGGTCGACGGCGGGATGAGCGACAATCCGAGGACGATGCTCTACGGCAGCGGCTACGAGGCGTTCCTTCCCAGGGCGACCGACGCTCCCCGCGAGCTGGCCGCCAGCGTGGTGGGCAAGCACTGCGAGTCGGGCGACGTGCTGGTTCGCGACGCGGCCGTTCCCTCCGACATCGCGGTGGGCGACATCCTGGCCACCCCGGTGACCGGCGCCTACGGCCACTCCATGGGCTCCAACTACAACAAGGTGCCGCGGCCCGCGGTGGTGTTCGTCGCCGGAGGCGAGACTCGGCTGGTCGTGAGGCGCGAGACCCACGACGACCTCCTGGCCTGCGAGCAGCCTGAGGCCTGACACTCCAGAGGCCCGGCATCCCCAGACCCTGAGTTGTCGCATTCCCGACGGGCTAGCGCCAGCCGGCCTTCGCTTCCAGCGTGGCGGTGCGCTCACCCAGCGCGGCGACGGCCGTCATGGCCTGCAGGTGCAGATCGACCATGCGAGGCCTTGACAACCCCATGCTGGGACATATAATCCAAAATCATGAATTCTGATGTCTATCTGTTCTCGAAGGACTGCTCCTCGGCTGAGACGGCGGCGCAGGAAGCCAGGTACCTCCAGGCCCTGAGCGGCCCCGGGATCGTGCCTGTGCAGGACGCGGGTGCCGGCCGGCTGGTGCTTGAGAGGGCGGCCTGCTCGCTGGCGGATGTGCTGCACGAGCGGGGTCCTCTGCCGGAGAGCGAGATCAGGGCGGTGGGCGCGGCGGCCGCCTCGGCGCTCGCCCGGGTCCACGGCACCGGGCTGGTGCACGGTGACGTCAAGCCGGCCAACCTGCTGTTGAGCCATGAGGGCGAGCTGTGGCTAGCCGACTTCGACGCGGCCCGTCCCGCCGACGGCAAGCCGCTCGAGCGGCACACTCCGGGCAGGGCGCCGCCCGGATCCCCGGCCCGGGCCACCCTCGACGTCACTGCGCTGGCACTGGCATTGGTGGAGCTGGCCACCGGCTCCCTGCTGGATCCGGGCACGGCATGGCGGGCGGCCGACCTGCGTCGCCTCGGGTGCTCGGCGGGCCTGAGCGCCGAACTGTCCTTCATGCTCGGCGACGAGGACTCGGTGCCGGCTGCCCTGGGCGTGGCCGACATGTTCGAGCGCGCCGGCATCGGCCCGCTTCCCGAGCCGGCCGTCAACGCTCAGAGCGTCGATCCGACGCCCACGGTTGAGTTCATGCCGGCGCGGCCCCGACCTCGGCCCGGATCGGCAGAGCCGGAATCGACGGCTGCCGCGCCCCCGTTGCGGTGGTGGCGGCGCCTGGCGGCATCATGGCGACCGCGCTGACGGGAACGGCTGGACGCGGCCGGCGCATATTCGATCCGCACCGCCAGGCCATGGAGGCCGGCGCCGTGCCCATTACGCAGCCGGCTGCCGGTCCGACCGGCCCGGGCGCGGCCCGAGGGCGAGGGGGGGGAAGCCGATGCAGGGCCATTACGCAGCTGGCTGCCGGTCCGACCGGCCCGGGGACTGCAGGCCGGTAGCTTGGAGGAGTGAACCGCCTCCGTATCGGACTCCTCGGCTGCGGCAACGTCGGTGCCGCCCTGGTGACCCTGCTCGACGAGCAGCGCGCCGTGGTGGCGGCCCGCACGGGCATCGAGCTGGACATCACCCGCATCGCGGTGCGCTCCACCGCCAAGGACCGGGGCCTGCGCATAGACCCGTCGGTGTTCTGCACCGACGCGGCCGCGGTCGTGTCCGACGCGGACGTGGACTTGGTGGTCGAGGTCATCGGAGGGATAGAGCCGGCCCGCACCTTGGCGAGCAGTGCCATCGCGGCCGGCAAGCCCGTCGTGACCGCCAACAAGGAGTTGCTGGCCAACTACGGCGCCGAGCTGTTCGCCGCGGCCGACGACGCGGGCGTGGACCTGTTGTTCGAGGCGGCTGTCGCCGGGGCCATCCCTCTCATCCGTCCCCTGAGGGAGTCGCTGGCGGCCGAGCCGGTGGAGCGGATCATGGGCATCGTCAACGGCACCACCAACTACATCCTCACCCAGATGGCCGAGCGGGGCGCCAGCTACGCCGAGGCCCTCAGCGAGGCTCAGAGCCTGGGCTACGCCGAGCGCGACCCGACCGCCGACGTCGAGGGCTTCGACGCCGGGGCCAAGGCCGCCATCCTCGCCACCGTCGCATTCGGGGCGGTGGTGGTGGCCGGCGACGTCTACCACGAGGGCATCTCCCGTCTCACCGCCGGTGACATCGAGATGGCTCGCCGGCTCGGGTACGCGGTCAAAGCTGTCGCCGTGGCCGAGCGCACCGGCAACGGAGAGGCCGAGGAGCCGGAACTGGCCGTTCGGGTCCATCCGGCCATGGTCCCGTTCCAGCATCCCCTGGCCGGCGTCCGGGACAGCTTCAACGCGGTGTTCATCCAGGGAGACGCCGTCGGCGAGCTCATGTTCTACGGGCGGGGCGCGGGCGGGCGACCTACAGCCAGCGCCGTTCTGGGCGACCTCGTGGATGCCGCGGTGAACCTCACCTCGGGCGGGCGCGGCCGCATCGGGCACCTGGTCCGGGCCCGGATCCGGTCCATCGACGACCTGCGGTCCGCCTACTACATCGGTCTCGAGGTCGCCGACCGGCCCGGCGTCCTGGCCTCGGTGGCCGACGTGTTCGGCCGCCACGGCGTGTCCATCCGATCCATGGAGCAGCACGGCCTGGGCGACGACGCCAGCCTCGTGTTCATAACCCACGAGTGCCGCGAGCGCGACCTGCAGTCGACCCTGCGAGAGCTCCGAGACCTCGAGCCGGTCCACGAGCTGGGCACCGTCATCCGCGTGATCGGCGACGAGAACCGGCAGCACTGACCATGCGCTACATCAGCACCCGGTCCGAGCCCGGACACGGACAGAGCCTGGCGTTCGATGACGTCCTGCTGGCCGGTCTCGCGCCCGACGGAGGCCTCTACGTCCCCGAGCAGGTCCCCGAGCTGCCCGCCGGCGTGATCTCCGCCGTGAGCGGCCTCAGCTACTGCGAGCTTGCCGCCCGGCTGATGGCTCCCTATGTGGGCGACGCGGTGGCCCCGGAGGCGCTCGAGGCCATGGTCGCCGACGCCTACGGCTCGTTCGCCCATCCCGACGTGTGCCCGCTGGCCGCCCTCGACGACGACCACTGGCTGCTCGAGCTGTTCCACGGACCCACCTACGCCTTCAAGGACATCGCCCTGCAGGTCGTGGCCCGGCTCTTCGATCACGAACTGGAGCGGCGGGGCGAGCGGGCCATGATCGTCGCGGCCACCTCGGGCGACACCGGCTCGGCGGCGATGGAGGCCGTGGCCGGCCGGGACCGCATCGACATCGTGGTGCTGCACCCCTCCGGCCGCACCAGCGGCATCCAGCGGCGCCAGATGACGACGTTGGACGCGCCCAACGTCCATGCGGTGGCGGTGGACGGCACCTTCGACGACTGCCAGGACCTGGTCAAGGCGATGTTCAACGACCAGGCGTTCCGCACGGAGTCGAAGCTGGCTGCGGTGAACTCGATCAACTGGGCCCGGGTCGCGGCCCAGATCGTCTACTACGTCTGGGCGGCCGGGCGTCTGGCTGACGAGCGCCCGGTCACGTTCTGTGTCCCCACCGGAAACTTCGGCAACGTTCTCGCAGGCCACTACGCCCGCCGGATGGGACTGCCGAATGAGCGCCTGCTGATCGCCTCGAACACCAACGACATCCTCAGCCGGCTCATCGAGACCGGCGAGCTGGCCGCCCACGACGTGGTGCCCACCCTCTCACCGAGCATGGACATCCAGATCTCGTCCAATCTCGAGCGTCTCCTGTTCGAGTTGTTCGACGGTGACGGCGGCGCGACGGAGGGCCTGCTCACGCAGTTCCGTGCCGACGGGCGAGCCCGTCTGCGCGCCGGGCAGCACGAGCGGGTGAGGGCCGGGTTCTCCGGCGACCGGCTCGACGACCGGGAGACCCTCGAGGTGATGGGCCGCGTCCACGCCTCCTCCGGCCGGTTCATCGACCCTCACACCGCGGTCGGGATCGGTGTGGCCGAGCGCTGCCGCCGTCCGGGCGAGCTGGTCGTGACGCTGGCCACCGCTCATCCGGCCAAGTTCCCCGAAGCCGTGGAGCGGGCCACCGGAAGCGTGCCCGACGCGCCCCCGGCGCTGGCCGCAGTGGCGAACCGGCCCGAGCGCTGCACCTCGCTGCCCAACGACATCGCCGCGATCAAGGACTTCGTCCGCTCGGTGCGCCGAGGCTGACCTCCCCGGTGGCGAACCGGGGGAATGGCGCGGGAAGAAGCAGCCGCGCTGGTTGCGGTCCGGCGCGTTCAGGCCGTAGCCTGCGGTCATCGCCTCGCGCCTTCGGCGTGACGGCATGTCCCCGGCTTGTGATGCGTCGCTTCGCCGAGCCGGGATGCCTGAGTCCGACAACCGGGGAATTCATCCGTGGAAGCGACCGAGATGCGGCGCTCGACGCTGCAACGCAAAGACCGGGGCGAACTGAATCAGATCGCCGCCGCGCTGGGGGCCAAGCCGTCCAGCCGGGCCCGCAAGGACGAGATCATCCAGTTGATCATCGACCTCACCGCCGACGGTGCCCGGATCGCGCCGAGCGCGACCGAATCGTCGGAGAGCGCGCCGGACGCTGCCGCCGAGCCTGACGGCCGCTCGGCCGCCCGCTCGGCCGCCCGCTCGGCCCGCAACTCGGCCGCCAAGGGACAGGACGGTGACCAGAACGGCGGTGACGGCGAGAACGGCGGCGACAGCCAGAGCGGCGGCAACGGCGATCCTGTGGCCGCCGAACCACGCGACGGCAACCGCTCCGCCGATCGCAGCGGCGACGATGCCGAGGCGGGCAACCGCCGCCGGCGTCGCCGCAGCCGCGACCGTGACCGCGACCGCGAGGACAGCTGGGACGGCGACCCGGTCGCGGTGACGGGCCGGCTCGACCTCCGCGACGAGGGGTACGGCTTCCTCAGAGTCGACGGCTGCCTGCCGAACCGCAGCGACGCCTACGTACCGGTCAAGACGATCCGCCAGTTCGGCCTGCGCCGCGGCGACCAGCTGTCGGGAACCTCCCGCCCGGCGAACCGGGCCGAGAAGAACCCGGCCCTGCTGACGCTGGAGTCCGTGAACGGCGGTCCTGCCGAACTGACCGACCGTCCGCTCTTCGAGAGGCTGACGCCGATCCACGCGGTGCGCCCCCTGACCCTGGAGCAGCCCGAGGACCCCGACGCCGTCGCCGCCCGCCTCATCGACCTGGTCGCGCCCATCGGGGTCGGCCAGCGGGTCCTGGTGAAGGGGCCCAGAGGGTCCGGGGCCACCGATCTGCTGATGTCGATCATCTCCGCGATCGAGGTCAACGAGCCCGACATCTACGTGATGGGGCTGTTCCTCGACCAGCGGCCCGAGGACATCACCGAGGTGCGGCGATGCATCCGCAACGGCGAGACGGCCGCCACCTCGTTCGACCAGACCGCGGAGGAGCATGTCCAGACGGCGGAGATGACGGTCGAGCGGGCCAAGCGCCTGGTGGAGTCCGGTCGCAGCGTGGCTCTGGTGCTGGACAGCCTCACTGCTCTGGCCCAGGCGTACAACGCGGCGCTCTCGAACGCGGGCCGGGCCTACAGCGGCAATGTCGAGAGCGGCGCCGTGCACATGCCCAAGAAGCTCTTCGGCGCCGGCCGCAACGTGTCCGAGGGCGGCTCGCTCACCATGATCGCGTCGATCGTGTCGGAGGGATCGAGCTCGCTGCCCGGGATCCTGTGCGACGAGTTCGTGGGCGCGGCCAACACCGAGATTCACCTGGACCGGTGGGCCGCGCAACTCGGGGTGTTCCCCGCGGTCGACCTGGGCGCCTCGGTGTCACAGGATGAGGACCGCTTCCTCGACGCCGACGAGGTCCATTCTCTGCAGCATCTGCGGCGCAGCCTCACCGAGGGTGCCGGCGACGGTCCGGCCGCCGCGGTCAAGGCTCTCGAAGCGGTGCTCGCGAGGCTGCACGACACCTCCTCCAACGCCGAACTGCTGCGCTGAGCCAATCCGCGGTTCGGATCGGGCGAAAGTTCGTTCCCGCGGGTTGTGACCAGCCCATCCGACTTACAGACTGGTGCCCCGATGAAGGCCGACATACACCCCGAGTACCGGCTGGTCGTCTTCTCCGACCAGTCCGCCGGAACCTCGTTCCTCACCAGATCCACCATCGCCACCGACGACACCATCGAGTGGTCCGACGGGAACACCTACCCGCTGGCGAAGGTCGAGATCTCCAGTGCCAGCCACCCCTTCTTCACGGGGACCATGAAGATCGTCGACACCGCGGGCCGCGTCGAGCGCTTCGAACGCCGCTACGGCCGCCGCAAGGGCCGCGAGTAGAGACGGCACCGGGCGCGGGCACCCTCGGCGATGGACCACACTGAGCAGGGGCAGATCCGCGCCGGCGCGGGCGACGCGCTGGCCAAGGCCTTCGAGATGGTCGCCACGCCGGCCATCTTCGGGGTGGGCGGCTGGCTGGTCGACGGTCGCCTCGGCACGTTCCCGCTGGTGACCGTGGTGCTGGTGTTCGTCGTGTTCGGCTACCAGGTCTGGGCCTTCGTCCGCAGCTACAGCGCCAGCATGGACGAGGCCCTGCACAGCCGGCGGTCCGGCTACGGCGCACCGTTCTCCCAGGAGTCCGGACGGCCATGAGCGCCACTGGTGCCGCAACGCCGCTCGACGAGGCGCCGGCTGCGGCCACATCCTCGGGCACGCCGGACGCGCCCGAGCGAGAAGTGGCCTTCGACATGGTGCGGCGCTCGATCGTCTTCGCGGTTCCCCTCCTCGCGGCCGGAGCCCTGGGCTGGCAATGGTCGGGCGTGTGGTCGGTCGGCCTGGCGCTGGCACTGGTGCTGGTCAACTTCGTTCTCGGTGCGGCGATGATCGGCTGGGGCGCACGCCTCGGGCCCGGCGGCCTGATGGCTGCCGCGCTCGGTGGATACGTGTTGAGGCTGGGTATCGTTGCCGCCGCTGTGCTCCCCGTCCTCCGCTTCGACTGGTTCGAGGTGCTGCCGTTCGCGGTCAGCCTGCTCGTCACGCACCTAGGGCTGCTGGTGGTCGAGTCGCGCCACGTGGCTGCCTCCGCGGCCTATCCGGGACTCAAGCCGGGCCGCGGCTTCCTGTCCGGCCGGGACTCCTGCCGGCCGTCGTCGTCGCCGCTGGAGCCGTCCGCATGAGCGTGCTGGCCCTCGAGTACCCGCCGATCAACCACCTGTTCGACTGGCCCGCGTTCCTGTTCGACGGCACGGCGCTGGCCGTCAACAAGACGGTCCTGATCTACGTGGCCGCGACCGTGGCCACCATGCTGCTGTTCGGCCTGGCCGGCCGGCCGCGCCAGTCGCTGGTGCCCTCCGGCGTCCAGCATGTGGCCGAGTCGAGCGTGAACTTCATCGAGGAGTCGGTGGTGATGCAGACCATCGGCCCCGACGGCCGCAAGTTCATGCCCTTCCTGACCTCGCTGTTCTTCTTCATCCTGTTCTCGAACATCACCGAGGTCATCCCAGGCCTGCAGTTCCCGGCCAACAGCCGGATGGCCGTGCCGATGCTGCTGGCCCTGCTGGTGTGGGTGATCTACAACGTGGTGGGCGTCAGGAGCCAGGGGCTGCTCGGCTATCTGAAGAACTCGCTGTTCCCGCCGGGCGTTCCCAAGGCGCTCTACGTCCTGGTCACGCCCATCGAGCTGGTCTCCACGTTCGTGGTGCGGCCGTTCTCGCTCGCGATCCGGCTCTGGGCCAACATGGTGGCCGGCCACCTGCTGCTCGTGACCTTCGCCGTGCTGTCTGCCGCGTTGTGGGGCGCCACCTACGTGGGGGCCGCCCTGACCTTCCCGATGCTGATCGCCATGACCGGCTTCGAGATCCTCGTTTCGGTCCTGCAGGCGTTCATCTTCACGATCCTGACCGCGGTGTACATCGGCGGGTCCATGCACCCCGAGCACTAGACCCGACGCCGCACCCGCCGATCCGCACCCGACCAGTCGCACCCGACCTGCACACGACAAGTCGCATCCCCTCCGACCAACCCGCACACGACAACAGGAGTAAGCAAGTGCTCGAAATCCTCGCACAGACCGCGCCGGGCGAGTTCCTCGACGGCTTCAAGGCCATCGGCGCCGGTCTCGGCTACGGCCTCGCCGCGGTCGGGCCCGGTGTGGGCATCGGCATCGTGGTGGGCAACGCCATCACGGCCATGGCCCGCCAGCCCGAGTCCGCCGGCATGGTCCGCACCACGATGTTCCTGGGCATCGCCTTCACCGAGGCTCTGGCCCTCATCGGCTTCGTGGTGTTCGTCCTGCTCTACTTCATCTGATCCGGAGCGCCCCCATGGAACCAACGATGGCGCCGTTCGGCGCTGGACCAGGCGTCAGGCCAGGCGTTCGGTCGGGCGTCATATCAGGCGTCCGGCCAGGCGGTCGGCCGCGGCCGCGGGCAGTCCTGCGGCTGTGCGCCGCCCTCGGTCTGCTCGCCGCGGTGGCGGTGGCCGGCGCCGCGCCGGCATGGGCCGCAGGAGAGACGATCGGCGGCTGCGTCCTCGAGACGGTGGCCGACGCCAAGAAGGAGCACGGCAGCCTCGATGCCGTCAAAGCTCTCCCCGCCGACGAGCTGTCCGCGCTGGAGACGGACCTGGAGGGATGCCTCGAGTCCCCCAATCCGATCCTGCCCGCCCTCGACGAGATCATCTGGGGCGGCCTGGCCTTCGTGATCCTGTTCGCGTTCATGTGGTGGAAGGGCTTCCCGGCGGTGAAGCGGGCCATGGACGCCCGCTCCGAGAAGATCCGGGCCGACCTCGACGCGGCCGACACGGCCAAGGCCGACGCGATGCGCACCAAGTCGGAGTACGAGGCCCAGCTCGCCGACGCCAAGACGGCTGCGTCCGCCATCATCGACGAGGCCCGAGCCCAGGCCGATCAGCTCCGCCAGGACCTGCAGGCCCGAGCCGAGGCCGACATCGCCGAGCAGCGGGCCCGGGCCGCGGCCGACATCGAGTCGAGCCGCCGCCAGGCCGTGGACGACCTCCGCACCGAGGTGGCCGCCATCGCGGTGGGCGCGGCCGAGCGGGTGGTGGGCGCCAGCCTCGACGCCGACGTGCACCGCTCCCTCATCGACGGCTACATCGACGAGGTGGCCGGCGCCGGCAGCAACGGGAACGGGGGCTGAGCGTGACGCCGGCAGCCGATCCGGCGGCTGACCCCCGGACACCCGGGGTCTGAGCGATGGCTGACCTGGCCGCCTCCGACCGAATCAGCGGTTACGCCGACGCCTTGCTGGCGGTGGCCCGAGCCGAGGGCTCCCAGGCCGAGGTGGAGGACGAGCTGGCCCGTTTCGCCGATGCGCTGCGCTCCAGCGACGAGCTGCAGTCGACCCTTGCCGACCCGGCCATAGACGTGGAGCGCCGGCTGCGGATCACCGAGGACCTGCTCGGAGGCCGGGCTCTGCCGGCCACCGCGGCTCTGGTGTCGCTGGTGGTCGGTGCGGGCCGTGGCGGCGAGCTCGTCGACATCGTCGACGCCACCATCGACCGGGCCGCGGCGGGCCGCAACCGGCGGGTGGCCCGGGTGCGCAGCGCGGTGGAGATCACCGCCGATCAGCGGGCCCGGCTGGCCGAGGCCATCAAGGCGTCGTCGGGGCTCGATGTGGAGATCCAGGCCATCGTCGACCCCAGCGTGGTCGGTGGAGTGGTCACCGAGATCGGCGACGACGTGATCGACGGCAGCGTGCGCAGCCGCCTGCAGCAGATGCGGGCCGGTCTGAGCTGAGCGCGCCGGCCCACACACACGAGACTGAGACACAGGAGACTGAGCGACCAGACATGAGCGACCAGACATGAGCGACACGCCAACCCTCACCATCGACACGGCCGACATCGCGGCCGCCATCCGCGAGAACCTCGAGGGGTTCACCCCCGCCCTGGAGCAGTCCACGGTGGGCCGGGTGCTCGAGGTCGGCGACGGCATCGCCCGGGTCTCGGGACTGCCCGATGCGGCCGTGAACGAGATGCTGCGCTTCGCCAACGGCGCCGTCGGTTTGGCGCTGAACCTCGACGAGACCTCGATCGGCGCGGTGGTTCTCGGCGATGTGGAGGGCATCGAGGAAGGCCAGCCCGTCCAGGCCACTGGCGACATCCTGTCGATCCCGGTGGGCGACGGCCTGCTCGGCCGGGTGGTCAACCCGCTGGGCGAGCCCGTAGACGGCAAGGGACCGCTCTTCAACCCGATCCCGAGGCGCATGGAGATCCAGGCGCCGGGCATCACCGGTCGCAAGCCGGTGCACGAGCCGATGCAGACCGGCATCAAGTCCATCGACTCGCTCATCCCCATCGGCCGGGGCCAGCGCGAGCTCATCATCGGCGACCGCAAGACGGGCAAGACCACCATCGCCCTCGACACGATCCTCAACCAGCGCGGCCTCAACGTGAACTGCATCTATGTGGCCATCGGTCAGAAGGCCTCGACCGTGGCCCAGGCGGTGGCCACCCTCGAAGAGCTCGGGGCCATGGACTACACCGTCGTCGTGGTGGCGCCCGCATCGGATCCGGCGCCCTACAAGTATCTGGCGCCCTATGCGGGCTGTGCCATGGGCCAGCATTGGATGGAGAACGGCGAGCACGCCCTGGTCATCTACGACGACCTCTCCAAGCAGGCCGAGGCCTACCGTCAGGTGTCGCTGCTGCTGCGCCGACCGCCGGGCCGCGAGGCCTATCCCGGCGACGTGTTCTACCTGCACAGCCGGTTGCTGGAGCGGGCCGCCAAGCTCAGCGACGATCGGGGCGCGGGCTCGCTGACCGCCCTGCCGATCATCGAGACCAAGGCCGGCGACGTCTCGGCCTACATCCCCACCAACGTGATCTCCATCACCGACGGCCAGATCTTCCTGCAGGACGACCTGTTCAAGTCAGGTATCCGCCCCGCGGTGGATGTGGGCATCTCGGTGAGCCGGGTCGGCGGCGCGGCCCAGGTCAAGGCCATGAAGACCGCGGTGGGCACCCTCAAGGGAGACCTGCAGCAGTTCCGCGAGCTGGAGGCCTTCGCCGCCTTCGGGTCCGACCTCGACGCGGTGTCCAAGGCCCAACTCGAGCGGGGCTACCGCCTCACCGAGCTGCTCAAGCAGGGCGTCAACAGCCCGCTTCCGGTGGAGGAGCAGGTCGTGTCGATCTACGCCGGCACCCACGGCTACCTCGACGACGTGCCCATCGGCGATGTGCGGCGTTTCGAGAGCGATCTGCTCGACTGGTTCCGCAGCCGGGAGGCCGTCACGCTGGCCGAGATCCGCGACAGCGGGGCCATCGCCGACACCGACGACTTCGATGCCCGGGTCAAGGCCTTCGCCGAGCAGTTCGAGACCTCCGAGGCTGCGGGGCAGGAGCCCGACGCGGTCGAGCAGGGCGGCGAGCAGGCCACCATGGTCGATGCCGACACCACCCTGCCCGAAGAAGACCTGAGCCGGGACGGGGACT
>JAPOQG010000168.1 GCA_026710865.1 Acidimicrobiaceae bacterium | reverse complement strand
TGTACAGTCCCTGGTACTTGCCCCGAAGCGCCATCGCTCGGTATTTGTCCATCTGGTCTACGGCCATGTCGTGCCTCCTTCGTCTGAGCTCACCGTGTGGAGTTGAGCGTTCACTTACATTGTAGTGAGTTAGTGAGTTAGGGACCCCGCAGCCGGAGAGAGGGGACGTCCCCCGAAGGATGTGGTTGGGGCCGTAGCCAGCGAGCAGCTGCGACGCCCGGAGCTTGGGATCAGGTGACGACGTTGGGGCGGCGGAGGCCCTGGGCCTCGCACAGGTCGTAGTAGGCGGCCAGCACGCCCGGGCCGTCGGTGACCGACTCGATGTCGCCGTCGGCGTCGAGGTTGAGGTTCACGCCGTGGATCTGGAACCACGCCTCGGTCGGCTCGGTGTTGCGCCGGAGCTATCCGGACGGGGGCTATCCGGACGGGCCCTGCTGCGGCTGGTCCGGGCCGGGCGGGGCGTTGGGCAGGGTGACGATGGCGTAGGTCCGGGGCCCCTTGCCGGCCTTGTTCTGGGCCCGCACCCAGACCTTGTAGGTCACGCCGGCTTCGAGGTTGCGGAAGGTGACGGAGGTCTTCTTCGCCTTGGGCGTCTTGGTCGTGCCCTTGCTGGTGCCGAGCGGGCTGATGCGCACGATGTACTTCGTGGGCGCGTCCCCGGTGTCCGGGGCGCGCCAGCTCGCGGTGAGGCTGTCGGCGGTGGCCACCAACTCCAGCCCCTCCACCGGGCCGGGCATCGGCGCCGGTTCCGCCGACGGGGCGTGGGCCGGCTGCTCGTCCGGCGCCTGGGCCGGCTGCTCGTCCGGCGCCTGGGCCGGCTGCTCGTCCGGCGCCTGGGCCTGCTGCTCGTCCGGCGCCTGGGCCTGCTGCTGGCCGGGGAGGGCAACCACCGTCACCGTCACCGTCTCGGTGACGAGGGGCTGGCCGGTGTAGTCCGGGTCGGTGCCGGTGACGGCGTGGGTGATGCTGGTGGTGCCGACGGACTCTCCGTGGACGGTGAAGACCTGCGGGTCGTAGGCGTCGCCGGTGAAGGTGACCGAGGCCGGGCTCACCGTGGCGACCGCGGGGTTGCTGCTGGTGGCCGTGACGGTCACCGTGTGGAGGCCGGTGTTGTCGTAGCAGTCGATGGCCGACTGTCCGTAGATCTTGCTGGGGTCGCTGTTCAGGTGCACCCGGTACTTGGCGTTGGCGCCGAGATAGGGCTGCACCGAACTCTTCGTCACTATCACGCCCGGCGTGTGCTTGTCGGTCACCGTCACCGCCACCGGGCCTGCCTCCGCGTTCGCGTATCCCGAGCCGGGGGAGGCCTCGATCCTGTGGGTGATGACCACCTCCTCGTCGGCCGCGTCATAGTCGTGCTTGCCGTACACGCTGAACGTGTGGGGGTCGTCCCAGCCGCCGTTGGGGCCCAGGTCGATCGCGGCGGGAGAGACCTTCACCTTGCACGCGTTGGAGACGACGGCGTGGATGCGCACCCAGTCCCTGGGTTCGGAGCCCAGCTTGACGGTGTAGAACGCGCTGGTCTCCTCGGCCGGGCTCACCGCCGTCTCGCTCACGATCACCTCGGCGGCGTCGTTGTCGTCGATGGTGATCACGGCCTCGGGATTGTCGCCCAGCTCGGCGGCCCGACTCGTGAGGTGGATGTACAGGGTGAATGGCTCCGCGCCCTCGAGCCGTCCGTCGTCCTTGGTCTCGATGTCGTAGCTGAATGTGGTCTCCCCGGCCGGGATCTCCCCGTAGAGCACTCCCACCCCGAAGTCGCAGCCGACGCCCTCGGGCGGGTCCCCCTCGGCCCGCGGGCACGCGCCGAGGCTGTAGTCCGAGTCCCACCAGGCGACGCTGCCGTGGTAGCGGGGGCGCACCGAGAACCGGACAGGCCTCGGCTGGGCCGAACTCAAGCGCACGTCGATGGTGATGTTGTCGCCCTCGGTGCCGCTATAGGTGGCCGAGCCGAAGCCGATCGACGGGGGGGGCGGGGCGGCCCGGATCACGTCCACGGTGTAGGTCCTGGTGGTCCGGCCGTCCTCCGCGGCGACGACCACCGTGACGAAGTTGTGGCCCCGGTCGAGCGGCACCGCGGCGGACGGGTCGCGGCCGTTCACCGTCGCGGTGGCCCCGGGCCGGGACTTGACCGGCGTGACGGTCACGCCGGTGACGCTGTGGGCCACCTCGGCGCGGTAGCGGAGGACTCCGGTGGTGAACGCCGGCGACAGCGCCACCGCGCTCCCGTCGCTGCCGGTGAGCGTCAGCGCGCTCAGCGTCGCGTCGGCCGCCGCGTCGTACACGTAGACCCGCAGGATCTCGTCGATGCCGTCCTCGTTGCCCTGGTAGGTCTCATCGGACCGGTTGTCGGAGGTGGTGACGTAGAGCGCGCCGTCCGGCCCCATCATGGGCGTGCGCAGCCGGCTGGCTATGGCCTCCGCCTTCGGCTCCCTGTACTTGCTGACGAACTCGCCCTCCGGCGTGAAGTTGAAGAGCCACAGCGACCTCGTTCTGAGGCCGCCGACGGCCATCCGGCCCTCCCACGCGCCCCAGTGCTCGCCCTCCAGGAAGATGCCGCCGCTGGTCGCCAGGGTCGGGTACCCCGACGACCATCTGGCTGGCACCGCGTTGGGGAACCTCTTGAGATCCGTCATCGGAGCGTCGATGCAGTACTGGTTCACAGGGTACGGATCGCGATATCCGCATACGGCGTGACCCTGCGGGGCGTAGCCGTAGTTGCCCCCCGCCACCAGCAGGTTGATCTCGTCGTCGCGATCGGTGCCGTGCTCCACGGACCACATCTGGTCGGTGCCGGGGCGCCGGGCCAGTCCCTGGGGGTTGCGGTGGCCGTAGGTGTAGATGCGCCTGGTGTCGGCGTTGGCGTAGTAGTAGAAGGGGTTGCCCGGCACGCCCTCGCCGGTGTCCTTGTGCACCCGCAGCACCTTGCCGTTCAGGTTGGTGAGGTCCTGGGGGCTGATGGAGTGGCTGAGGCCGTCGCCGGTGGTGATCCACAGATGGCCCTGCGGCCCGAAGCGCAGCCGGCAGCCGGCGTGCTGCCACTGGGTGTTGATGTGGATGTCGACCCCTCCCACCAGCGGGTCCTCGACCCGCGTGGCTGCGGTGTAGTCGGCGCTCATCGACCACTTGATGACCTGGACCGAGCGATCGGCAGTGCCCAGGTCAGCCGGGTCAGTGTGCCCCTGACAGGTGTAGAAGTTCCGGTTGGCGCCGAAGTCGGGATCGAGGAGCAGGGCCATCAGCCCGGTCTCCCATTCCGCGCCGAGGTCGGCGAAGTCGGCCTGGACAGTGTGCACCGTGCCGTCGGTGAACCGGACGTTGATCCGGCCGCCCCGCTCGGTGAAGATCATCGTGCCGTCGGGAGTGAAGGCCAGGCCCCACGGAATGCTCAGGCCGGTGGCGACCTCCTCTATGCGGATGACCGGCGCGGCCGCCGGCGTTCCCCGCCCCGACGGCGACCACGCCCCGGCGTCGCGGGCGGTCACCGCTCGCACCTGGACCTGGTACTCGTCGCCGTTGGCCAGGCCCGCGATGGTGGTCCAGCGCTTCCCCGTCACCGTCCCGGACACATCGGTCCAGTCGTTCCCGTCCTTGGAGTGGCGCAGCTGCCAGCCGGTGACGTCCGGGCCGCACTCATTCGCCGGAGGCTGCCACTCCGCCACCAGCTCGCCGCCATCGCCCCTGGAGACCGTGGGCGCGTCGGGAGCGCCGCGGGCCTGCCCCGCCGGCGGCAGCGACGGAGCGATGTTGGACCACTCGCTGGGCCCCGCGGCGCTGGTGGCTCTCACCCGGTAGCAGAGGTCGGCGTCCGGATCCGTGTCAAGGTCGAGGGCGCGGCCGGTGGGGACGGCGTCGAACACACCAGTCCAGTTGACACCGTCGCTGGAGGTCTGGAATCTCCATGCGGTCGGCGCTGCCCGGTCGGTGCTGTCGGTCGACCGGGTCCAGCGCAGAATGATGCCGGTCCTGTCGGCGCTGCGGGTCGCGGTCAGCTCCGGCGCCAGCGGCACATCCAGCGTGGTGGCCGACACCGAGCCTTGCGCCTTCACCTCCTCGGAACCCGACGTCCCCTGCAGGGCCCGCACCTCGAGGTCGTACTCGACTCCCGAGCCGAGCCCGGTCACCGCGGTGCTGACAGTCGTGACACCCGAAGCTGTGCTGCTGGTGGTGGCGACCGTCGTCCAGTTCCACGGATCGGGCTCCGTCGCGGACTTCTTCTTGTAGCGGACCTGGTAGATGCACGCCGGGCTGGCTGAGGCGCAAGCGTCCGGCTCGGTCCACGACAGCGTCACCCGCTTCGCAGTGTCGTCGTCGGCCGAGAGACCCGCCAGCACCGGCGTGGTGGGCTGCGCTCCGGCCGCAGGCGCCGATCCGGCCGCGAGCAGGGCCGCCACCAACATGGTGGACAGCAACGACGTCACCACCCCCCGGCACCGGCGCAGCCATCTAGTCACGACGACATTCCTTGCGCAGCATTCCATTGTCGCCTTCCCATTCGGGGCGAAAGCAAGCATTCGCGCGGCAGTGCCTGAAGAATACGGTGCTCATGTATGGATGTCAACAAAATATATGGATTCAGTATTGTTCGCAGAGTTTGCATGTGAGACATATAGTGTTCGTGGCATGGGACCTGGTCGCCCCGGCGTGCGCGTGACCGACCGAACCCGAACCCCCTGCGACCGAAGGAGGCGCATCTTGCGAACCACACGTAGACCTGCTCTGTCCATCCTGGTTGCCTCGGCGCTGCTGGCCGCCTCCCTGGTGCTATGGGCGCCGGCCGGCCAAGCCCAGGACGGGGAGGAGTCCGACGACGCCACCCTCAGCGGGCTGGACCTGGACAACGCCACCTCGGGCAGCAGCGCGCCGGTGGACCTCGGATTCGAGTTCACCAGCGACTACGAGGACTACTACGCCTCAGTGCTGAAGGAGGTCACCGCGGTGACGGTCAGGCCGACCGCCACGGCGGGAAGCGCTGCGACGATCCAGGTGAGGCTGGGCAGCAGCGGGACGCCGCAGGAGGTGGCGAGCGGCTCGCTCAGCTCCGCCCTGACCATCCTCCCCAACGCCGACCTCGCCGTGCCCCACGAGATCTACGTGACGGTGACCGCGGAGAACGGCACGGACACCAAGACCTACAACATATCGGTCCTCCATTTCGAGCCCGTCGGCTTCGGTGCCGCCACGGTGGACGACATGCAGTTCACCGCCGGCACCCAGGCAGACGTCCCGAGGCTCCCGGCGGTCACCGCCCCGCAATACCTCAGTGTGTCCTACACGGCCACGGGCCTGCCCGCAGGACTCTACATGGGCAGCGACCGGGTGATCCGCGGCACGCCCGAGGCTGCCACCACCACCGCGGCCACCGTCACATACACGGCCACGGCCGCCGAGATCGGCAGCTCGGCCTCCCTCACCTTCGACGTGACCGTCAACCCGCCCAACCCGCCGGTGACCTTCGACGAGGCGGAACGCCTCGACGTCATCGGCAGATCCTTCGCATACACCGTCGGCCAGGCGACCCCCTTCACCTTCACCTTCCCAGAGGCGTCGGGCGGCACCGGGACCCTCACCTACTACCTGGCCGTGGACGACCAGGACCCGAGGTCGGCCATCAGCGACCACGTCACCGGACTCTCCTTCGATCCCGCCACCCGGACCCTCAGCGCCGGAGCAGGCGCGCAGGAGCCCTCCGGAGACCCTGCACAGTGTCCCCGGAGCAGACAGAGTCAGCGCTGCCTCTACGGCCTCTCGTACTGGGTCGAGGACGAGAGGGGAGCCACGGCGACCATCACCTCCAACATCGCGGTGTCGGAGGCGCCTTCCCTGCCTGAGATGGCGGACCAGAACCTCACCGTGGGAGATGCCGTCTCGATCACGCTGCCCAGGGCCACCCGAGGGTCGGTGATCGCGAGCCAGCCACACCCGTTGGACTACACGCTGGGGCCCGAGCTCGAGGACCTCTCCCTGGACTACGGAGCCCTCGCCCTCACCGGCACTGCGGACCACACGGGCAGCACGGAGATGACCTACACGGTGACGGACCGCAACGGCGTCAGCGCGAGCCGCACATTCACCCTCACCGTCGCGGCCGGGCCCAACGCTCCCGCGTCGGCTCCGGCGCTGACGGTGTCCTACACGCCCGGAGGCTCGGGGCCCGTCCTGGAGTGGGACGACCTGGAGGACGCCACCGGATACGTCGTCCAGGTCAGGGCGGCGAGCGACAGCTTCCCCTCCCAGGCGGTCACCGATATAGCCGGGCGCTCCCGTTCATCCGCCCACCAGACCCGGACTGCCGACGACGGCACGGTGAAGGCCTACAGACTCATCGGCGGACTGACCGACGGCGAGTACACGGCCCGGGTCGCCGCCAGGAACAGTGACGGAGAGGGCCCCTGGTCGCCCGAGGTGACCTTCACCGTGCGGGTCGGCGGGCTGTAGCCGGGCACGGGCTCCCCCTAATCAAGGCCGAGGCCCCGTTCCGAGAGGGTGATGAACCGATGAAGAGGAGCACGTCCGGGCTGACGGCGCGGACTGCCGTCGTCGCCCTCGCCGTCGTCGCGCTCGCCGCCGCCTGCGGGGGCGGGGACGCGGGGCTGAACCGCGCCGAGGTCGCGGAGATCGTCAGGGACGAGATGGCCGCGCAGGCCCAGGGGGCACTCACCCCGGGCATGGTCCCCGCCGACGTGGAGGGGATCGTCGACGACGCCCTCTCCCAGACGCCCCCGCCCGAGCCCGGCCTGTCCCGCGCCGACATCGAGGGGATCGTCAACGACGCCCTCACCGAGACGCCCCCGCCCGAGCCCGGCCTGTCCCGCGCCGAGATCGCCGACATAGTCACAGCGGCCATCGCCTCCATCCCCTCCAAGGCCTCCCCCGCCGAGTACACCCGTCACGTCGTCGAGAACGCCATCGCCCGCTACGAGGCCCAGGGCCTGGAGGCCACCCTCGCCCACTACAACCGCCCCGAGAGCGTGGACGGCCAGTGGTACGTCTTCATCATCGACGAGGACGACCTCGTGATAGCCCACCCCGACGCCGACCGCCGGGGCCTGGACCTGAAGGGCTGGGTGGGCACCGACATCAACGGCTACGAGTTCGGGCCCGAGATGCTCGCGGCCACCGAGGACGGCAAGTGGGTGTCCTACGTGTACCGCAACCCGGAGAGCGGCGGCATACGCTCCGGCGACTTCGAGCTGAAAAACGTGTGGGTGGAGCGGCGCGACGGGCTGCTGTTCGCTTCGGGCTGGTACATAGACGCCGACGCGTTCACGAGGATGCTG